>NZ_JBHUUX010000001.1:0-376472 GCF_042670845.1 Promicromonospora sp. NPDC057138
AGCTTGTCGAGACCTGGTCTCGACAAGCTCGACCACCGGGCGCACTACTGGTGAAGGACTACTTGATCGGGTCCAGCTCGAAGTCGGTCACGACGGTGGTGCCCGCCGTCACCTTCGCGGAGCCGACCTGCGGGACGTACCCGTTGGACGTGGCGATGATCTGCGCCGTCCTCTCCGACTTGTCGAACCAGTACTCGTATGTGCCGCCTGCCCCGGTGACCAGGGTGATCGCCGAGTGGAGGCCGTTGACCTGGACCACGGAGTCCCCGAGGGAGACGACGCCGTCCGGCGAGAAGCCCGACACGGTGCCGGCGAGCTTGCCCCAGCTCTTCGGCGGGTTGATCTTCATGGACACGTTCACCGACGGGGTGTCGTACGGCGTCTCCGCGCCGGCCACGAGCTTGCCGGTGAAGGTGCCGGGCTGGGCCACCACGCCGCTCATGGACGCCGTGATCGTCTTGCTCTGGCCTGGCTCGAGCGTGAACTCGGTCGGGTCCATGGTCAGCCAGTCCATGCCGCCGCCGGCGGTGTCGCCGGAGACGTTCATGACGATGTGCATGTCGGGCCAGCCGATGGAGTCGGTGGTCGCCGGCTCCGGGAGCGAGCAGTCGGTCGCGGACAGGTACGACGGCGCGCTCTGGCCCGCGCCGTTGGACCCGATGTAGAAGACGCCACCGTTCGCCTGCTGGTTGGCCGAGACGACCTCGACCACGAGCGTGGCGCCGGCTGGCACCTCACCCGTCACGGGCACCGAGACCATCGTCAGGGTCGACGCCGGGATGGCCGCCTCCGCCGTCCCGATGGAGGTCAGGTTGGCGAAGGTGAGGGCACCGTCCAGCGTGTAGAGGTTGACGGTCAGGGTCTGGGCCGTGGCCTCCTCGACGCCGAACGACACGTCCGAGACCTCGAAGTCGTCGTCGATGCCGAAGTCGCTCAGCGTGAACGTCCGGAAGAAGTGGTTCTCCGTGGTCCCCGCCACGCCACCGCACGAGGCCGAGTTCAGCGCGGTGATCTCCTGCGACGTCGAGTGGGTGATGGTCGTCGCGTTCGGCGACACCGGGATGGACTCCGGCGTCACGCCCTCACCTGCGGTGCCCTTGCCCGCGGCCTGGAGCCGTGAGCCCGAACCACCGAGCGACCCGCCGGCCGTGGCCGACGGCTTGGTGGACTCGGCCACGGTGGCCTCGCCCTGGGTGTGCTGGATGACGGCGGCGCCGTCCATACCCTGCATGTCGAAGCCGCCGCCGGTGCCCGCCATCTCGACGGCGGCGGGCGCGGTGCCCTCGTTCTTCACCGTGAACCGCTTGGTCGTCGAGCTGCCCATCGGCAGCGTGGTGCTGATCGACTCGGTGCTGACGGCGAGCATGCCCGCCGCGAGGGCGGCGTCGAACGTGCCGGTGGCCTCGGGGGCGAGGCTGACGACGCCCGACTTGGCCTCGTAGTCCGGTGCCGTGATGTCGACCGTGTAGTCGCCGGGCAGGGCGATGGCCGAGTAGGTGCCGTCCTCCTTCGAGGTGGCGGTCCGGGTGACGCCGTCGGCCGTGGCCGTGACGTGGGCGCCCTTGACCGGGTCGCCGGTGTTCAGGTCGGTGACCGTGCCCTCGAGGAACGCGAGGACGGGGGCGGTGTAGGTGATGGTCAGCCCCGAGGAGACCGCGGGGGCGCCGTTCGAGTACTCCATGCCGATCGTGCCGGTCTCGTTCTCGATGCCGATCGACGCCGAGCTGCCCTTGGCGGTGTCAGTGTCGGTGACGTCGCCGTAGCCGAAGAGCACGGTGCCGTCCGCGAGGAGCGTGATCGAGAAGCTCAGGCGGTCGCTGGCGGGGCTGTACTTGCGCACGTTGCGCCACTCGACGACGAACGCGTCCTCGCCGTCGACCGTCGTCGTGCCCGTGTACAGGCCCGAGTCGGCGTCGAGGAGCAGGTCGTCCCAGAAGGGGTAGAGGGCGGCGTTGGGCACCGAGCTGTTGGGGATGGGGCCGTTCGCGTAGCTCGTCGTGCCGGCCAGGAAGTTCAGGTGGCCGTTGGAGGTGACGAACGCGGAGTCGTAGCCGACGCCGTAGAAGGGGAACTCGAAGGGCAGGTCGAGCGACATCTGCACGTCGTCGCCGGTGAGGGAGGTCTCCGTGTCGCCCTGCAGGTAGTCGCCGGTCGAGGTGGCGCAGGAGTAGCCGAAGTCGTCGGTCACCGCGGTGATCTCGACGGGCACGTCCTTCGCGCCGTCGACCACGACGTCGGCCTCGTAGGAGGAGGCACAGCCGCCCATCTCCACCGTGAGCGGGTAGGTGCCCTCGGGGACGTCGGCGAAGGCGAAGGTGCCGTCCGCGCCGGTGGTGACGTCCTCGAAGTGGCTGCCGAGGCTGACCGGGGCACCGGAGACGGCGTCGCCCGAGCCGGCGAAGGTGACAGTGCCGGTCACGGCGTGCGACGGGGCCGCCTCGAGCGTGATCGGCACGTCGACGGTGCCGTCCTCGGTGACGGCTGCGGGGGCCGGCGTCGAGGGCAGGAACCCGAAGGCGGACGCGGACACCGAGTAGTCGCCGGTGGCGACGCGCGCGGTGAAGGTGCCGTCGGTGCCGGTGCTGACCGTGCGGTCCCGCTCGCCGTCGACGGTGACGTCGGCGCCGGCGATCGGGGCGCCGTCGGCGTCCGTCACGGTGCCGGTGACGTACCCGGTGGCGCCGATCGGGGCGGCGTCGACGAGTGCGGCGACGTCGAGCTTGCCCTCGCCCCACACGTTGTTGTTGTCGGCGGTGCCGCCGCAGGTGGTGTTGTCCGTGTCGACGGCGGTCTCGTTCAGCAGGGCCTTGGTGCCCTCGATGTCGCCGACGAGCGCCGGGGCGGCGCTCCACAGCAGCGCGACGGCGCCCGCGAGGTGCGGGGTGGCCATGGAGGTGCCGTTGAACGAGGCGTAGCCGTCACCGGGGACCGAGGAGCGGACGTTCACGCCGGGGGCCGCGATGTGGGGCTTGATCATGCCGTCCTCGCCCGAGCCGCGCGACGAGAAGGACGCGATGGTGCCGGAGGAGTCGAACGCGCCCACGGAGTAGGAGCCGGAGTTCGCACCGGGCGACGACGTGGTGGTGCAGCCGGGGCCGGCGTTGCCCGAGGCCCAGGCACCGAAGATGCCTGCGGCCTCCCAGGCGTCGGTGGTGTCGGTGAACCAGTCGTCGATGTAGCCCGCGGCGGTGTAGCCCCACGAGTTGTTGACGATGTTGGGGCGCTTGGACGGGTCCGGGTCCGTGCCGTCGGTGCGGGTCGGGGCGACAATCCACTGCCCGGACTCGAGCAGGGCGGTGTCCGAGCAGCTGTCGCAGCCGTTCGTGGCGATCCAGTTCGCGCCGGGTGCGACGCCGATCTGGTTGCCCGCGCCGTCGTCGCCCACCATGGTGCCCATGGTGTGCGTGCCGTGACCGTTGTCGTCGAACGGCGCCTCGGCGGATCCGGACGTGTCCTGCCAGTTGTAGTCGTTCACGACCGTGCCGTCGGCCTGCATGCCGCGGTACTTGTCCGCGAGCGCCGGGTGGTCGTACTGCACACCCGTGTCGATGTTCGACACCGTGATGCCCTCACCCGTGTAGCCCATGTCCCAGACCTCGGGGGCGTTGATGAAGTCCAGGCCCCACTCGACGGACTGCGTCCCCTTATCGCTGACGGGGACTCGCTTGACCGGCTCGACCAGGTCCAGCTGCACGGTCTCGCTGATCCGCTGGACCTCGCCGCTCTTGGCGAGCTTGTCCGCGAGCGCGAGGGTGCCGTCCTCGACGAGGATCCGGTTGCTGATCCAGAAGCTCTCGTAGTCGGCGCCGGCGGCTTCGAGCTCCTTGATCAGGCTCGCCTGGGACGTCTTGGCGGTGCTGGTGAGCGCGTCGTAGACGTACTGGCCACGGTCGTCCCAGTTGGTGATGCCCCGGGCGTCGGTCAGGTCCGCCTCGTCGGCCAGCTCGACCCAGAAGTCGGCAGTTTTGCGCTCGGCCAGCATCTCCCGGGCGAAGTCGGTGAACTTGTCCTCGGGATCGGCCGCAACACTCTTCGTGGTCGTCGACGCTGTTGTCGGTGACGTTCCTGCGAACGCCACCGGGGCGACGCTCAGAGCTGATGTCGCGACAAGCGCGAGAACCGCTGTGGCGGTTGTCGAGCGTTGTGCGAGAGCAGTTCGACGGTGCATGAACCCTCCATTACCCGGCGCATCCGCGATTCGGACGCGCGTGGACGGACCACGGTCGTGGGCCAGCCCTAACCGTCGTTTGCGCTGGTCAGCGCAACAAGGTCGGTTCGGGGTCAGGTGTGGGTCACTTCTCGGTCAATACGCGGTCGAACGACGGGTGACGATCTTTGTCGCGGGTTGCGGCGGAGATTTCACCCGCACGAGGTCCATATTTCACCCCCTACCAGGGCCTTCGTGGCGCAAAAACGTCATTCGGGCGGGAATGCGTCATTTCCGCCACGCAACGGGCAGGTAACGAAAAATTGACCCAAACGGTACGCCCCGGGGGCAAACTGACGCCGCTGGCCCGGGTTTAACCCGGTCCGCGCCCGAACGCCCGACCCATGGAGGGTGACGCACGTGATGCTCGACCCCGCACCAGGTTCCGCCCCCGGCCTCGTCGTCTGCGTAGGCCTCCCCTCCGACCAGATCATCGAGATCGCTCACCTCCTCGGTGGCCGGGCGACGGTGCTCGCGACCCCGGACGCGGAAGGCGCCCGCGCGGTCCTCGCGAACCAGGCCGCGCCCCGGCACACGGCCGGCCCGTCCCGGCGCGTCCTCAGCGTGCCGCCCGAACGGTTCGAGAACCCAGGTCCGTCCGCCGAACAGACCTACGGCCGGCACCTTCCCGAGGACCCCGCCGGACGCTTCCTCGAGGGCGACAACCCGACCGGCGTCGTGCGCTCTGGCGCGGACCGCCGGTCGACAGCGCTGTCCTCGGCCCCGCCGTTGCCTGGCGCGCCCGACGGCGGAGCGACGGCCCGCCGTGGACGGTTCCGGCCGACGTCGGGCAGCATGCTGACGCGGCCCGTGCTGCACGGGACGATTCCCGCGCCGTCGCTCCCGGCGGCGGAGACCATGGCGTTCGGCGCCGGCAGCGAGCCCGCGGACACCCGGCTCACCCGCACCCGCACCGGCGCCGTCCCCGCCGTCACGGGCGCGATCCCGATGATCGCCCCGCCCACGCTGGACCCGCTGGTGGCCGGGCCGCTGCTCGTCGACCTCGCCGGCCGCGAGGTGACGGCGCTCGGGCGGCGCGTCTACCTGTCGGCCCGGGAGTTCGACCTGCTCGCGACGCTCGCCCTGGAGGCGGGGCGGGTGTGGTCGTTCGCCGAGCTCACGGCGCGGGTGTGGCAGCTGCCCTACCTCGGCGACTCCGACCCGGTGACGTCCGCGGTCAAGCGGCTGCGCAAGCGGCTCGCGCCCGTCCGTGACGTGGAGGTCGCGTCGGTGCGTGGTGTGGGCTACCGGCTCAGGGTGCCGGCGTAGGGATCAGCGGGGCTCGGGAAGGTCGAGCTCTCGCTGGAGCTCGGCCAGCCCTCGGGTGCGGTCCTCGTCGCGCCAGTCCTCGACGTGTTCATGGAGGACGAGCACCAGCCTGCGAGCGCGCTCGTAGCGCTCCTCGCTCCATGTCCTCAGCCGGGCGAGCCCGTCGTGCACCGGGCCGAATTCCCCGGGGAACGGGTGGAAGCCGATGTCGACGAGCGCGGGACGGCTGACCTGCCGGTGGTACATCGCGCCCTCAAACGGGTCCCGCACCACGGTGCCCACGCTCACGCCGCTCTTCTCGACCTGGTCGTAGACCACGTCCAGCCAAGGGTCGCCCGCCAGCAGCTCGCCGAACCGGATGGCGACCCAGGGATACAGCCCCTCCGTCCCGCTCGTGGCCTTGTGGGCTTCTCTGCAGGCGTAGGCGAGCACCTTGCCCGCCTCGTCCTTTTTGTCCTGCCCGACGAGGATGTGCCCTTCGAGGTGGCCCGCGTAGCCCGCGAACAGGCCGTCGCACATCGTTCGTGCGGTGTGCAGCGGCTTCAGCGCCGCATCCGGATCGCCGGTCTGCAGCAGCAGGTTGCCCAGCAGGATCTTCGCCAGGTCCTCGGTCTCCATGCGCTCGTGGACCGCGATGGCCTGCTCGAACGTCGACTGGGCCGTCGCCAGGTCGCCGGTGAGCTGGGCCGCGAGGCCGTCCAGGAGCACACCGGAGTCCGCGGATGCGTCCGACTGGAACTCCGGGGTGAGCGCTACCGCGGCCAGGGGACCGCGCCACGGGTCCTCGCCGGCGGCGACCTGCTCCAGCCAGGTCCGCCAGGCGCCGTCGGACCCACTCTCGCCGAGCTCGATGCCCGCCAGGGCCATGGCCGCTTCCCCTGCAAGGGCGGTTCGTCCCGCGCCGGCGACCGGGGTCAGCAGCGCCCGAGCCTGCTCGACCTCACCCGCCCGGTACGCCGCCAGCCCACGCTCGACCTCGTCCGACACCGGGTTCAGCGGATCGGGCGGGAGCGGAAGAACGCGGCCGTCGGGGTCCAGCAGGGGGTGCTCAGTCATGTGGATGTCTTTCCATGAGGGGAACGTGTTCGCCCCAAGGTGCCAGAGACCACTGACATCGACTCCCGCTTCACGCCCCCGTGACCAGCCAGTGGTCCCCCCGCGCGCGCCAGCCCGTGGTCACGGCGCGGGCGGCCATGAACACGCCGGCGAACGCGAGCCACAGCCAGGCCAGGCCGTGCGCGCCGTCGGGTGCCCAGGCGGACACCGCGAGCGCGAACGGGAGGTAGACCACCAGCGTGGCCATGCCTGCCCAGGCCAGGTAGCGGCCGTCGCCGGCGCCGATGAGTACGCCGTCCAGCACGAAGACCCAGCCCGCCATCGGCATGAGGACGCCACACACCGCGATGCCGAGGGCGACGGCGACGCGCACGTCGGGATCCGGCGAGAAGAGTGGCGCGATCCACCAGCCTGTCGCCGCGAGGACGACGCCGATCACCGCTCCCGCCCCGACCCCCCACTGCAAGCAGCGGCGCAGCACCTGGCGCACGTGGCCGACGTCGCCCGCACCCAGCCCGTGCCCCACCAGCGCCTGCGCCGCGATGGCGAGCGCGTCGAGCGCGAACGCCGCCAAGCCCCACAGCGAGCTCACGACCTGGTGTCCCGCGAGCGCCACGGCGCCGAGGTCGGTGGCGACCACCGCGGTGAGCAGGATCGCGGCGCGCAGGCTGAGCGTCCGGATCATCAGCGGCACGCCCGCGCGGGCACCGGACAGGATGCCCGCGCGGTGGGGGCGCAGGCTCGCGCCGCGGGCGCGCGCGCCGCGCACGACGATCGCGCCGAGCACCACCGCCATGAGCAGCTGCGTGATGGCCGTACCCAGGCCCGACCCCGCGATCCCCATCCCCGCCCCGTACACGAGCGTGATGTTCAGCCCGGTGTTCAGGAGCGCGCCGGTCGCCGCGACGACCAGGGGCGTACGCGTGTCGCGCAGCCCGCGCAGCACCCCGGTCGCGGCCTGGACCACGAGCATCCCGGCGAGCCCGGGCGCCGACCACCGCAGGTAGGTCACCGCATGCAGCGCGACGTCGCCTTCCGCGCCCAGCGCGGTCACCGTCAGCGGGGCGCCGAGCAGCAGGACGACGACGAGGACCACGCCGATCCCGAGCGCGAGCCAGATCCCGTCGATCCCCGACTGCAGCGCCGCCCGCTCCTTGCCCGCACCCGTCAGCCGGGCCACGGACGCCGTCGTCGTGTACGCGAGGAAGATGCACAGGCCGACGAGCGTGAGCAGCACGTTGCTCGCGAGCGAGAGACCGGCGAGCTGGGCGGTGCCGAGGTGCCCCACCACAGCGCTGTCCACGAGCACGAAGACTGGTTCGGCGACGAGCGCCCCGAGCGCGGGGACCGCGAGGGCGAGGATCTCCCGGTCGGTGGACCGTCGAGAACCCGGGATGTGGCGAGGCTCGCCCAACTTTCTTTCCTCCACAGGCTGGGGGTTACGTCGATGCAGGTCAGAGGACATGGTGATGTTTTACACAGGGGTTATCCACAACTGGGGACAGGGTTGTCCACCCGCTATGCACAGCCCTGGGCCACCTTTCCACATGCTGTGCACAGGCCCGTCCACAGGTCTCATTGCGTTCGGGTCCGCAGGGGCTTAGCGTCAGCGGAGCTTGCTTGGCCGACCGGGCGCTCGCGGGGCTGTCGCGCACGGCACAAAGGCGTGTCGGGGCTGACGTCCCAGGCCGTGTCAGTGGCGGGGAGTAGAACAGATGTAGGACGTCGATGGAGCGCACGTGTAGCGTGCGCCGAGGCGTCATGAGCTGAGGAAAGCAGGAAGTGCGGATGTCGATCGAGGAGCTCGAGTCGAGCTATTCCGGGGGCGGCCCCGGCCTCGACCGCACACCGCCGCAGGACGTCGCCGCCGAGATGAGCGTGCTGGGCGGCATGCTGCTGTCCAAGGACGCGATCGCCGACGTGATCGAGCAGATCCGCGGCAACGACTTCTACCGGCCGGCGCACGAGGGCATCTACGACGCGATCATCGACCTCTACGGTCGCGGCGAGCCGGCCGACGCCATCACGGTGCTCGCCGAGCTGCAGCGCCGCGGCGAGCACGCGCGCGTCGGCGGGGCGCCCTACCTGCACGACCTCATGGCGGGCGTGCCCACGGCGGCGAACGCCGGCTACTACGCGCGGATCGTGCGGGAGCGCGCCATCATGCGCCGCCTCGTGGAGGCGGGCACGCGCATCGTCCAGATGGGCTACGCCACCGACGGCGGCGAGGTCGACGACGTCGTCAACAACGCACAGGCCGAGGTCTACGCGGTGACCGAGCGTCGCGCGTCGGAGGACTACCTGCCGCTGGCCGACATCATCGGGCCGACGTTCGACGAGATCGACGCCGCCCAGGGCCGCGGCGAGGGGCTCACCGGTGTGCCGACCGGGTACTCCGACTTCGACCGCCTGACGAACGGCCTGCACGGCGGCCAGATGATCGTCGTTGCGGCCCGGCCTGCCGTGGGCAAGTCGGTTTTGGGCATCAACGTCGCTTCTCACGCGGCCATCCACCACAACCTGGCCTCCGTCATCTTCTCCCTGGAGATGAGCCGCAACGAGATCGTCATGCGAATGCTCGCCGCCGAGGCGCGCGTACCGCTGACCAAGATGCGCAGCGGCAACATGGACGACGGCGACTGGCAGAAGCTCGCCGCGACCATGGGCAAGGTCTCGGACGCCCCGCTGTTCATCGACGACTCGCCGAACATGTCGCTGATGGAGATCCGCGCCAAGTGCCGGCGGCTCAAGCAGAAGCACGACCTCAAGCTGGTGGTCATCGACTACCTCCAGCTCATGTCGTCCGGCAAGCGCGTCGAGTCGCGTCAGCAGGAGGTCTCCGAGTTCTCGCGGTCGCTCAAGCTGCTCGCGAAGGAGCTCGAGGTGCCCGTGATCGCGATCTCGCAGCTGAACCGTGGCGCTGAGCAACGCAGTGACAAGAAACCGCAGATGTCCGATTTGCGCGAGTCGGGCTCTATCGAGCAGGACGCCGACGTCGTGATCCTGCTGCACCGCGAGGACGCCTACGAGAAGGAGTCACCGCGCGCCGGCGAGGCGGACCTGATCGTGGCCAAGCACCGTAACGGCCCCACCGACGTCATCACAGTGGCGTTCCAGGGCCACTACCAACGGTTCGTCGACATGCAGGTCTGACCGCGGTCGGATCCTAAGATCTGAACGCGTCCACCCCGGTGAGCTCGGCCGACAGCTCCCACAGGCGTGCCGCCTCCGCGGAGTCGATCGCGTGGGCATGCACGCCGCCAGCTTCGGTCGCTGGCCCGGCAATGTCGCAGTCCTCGCAGTACACGCCACCCATGCCGGCGAGCTGCGGCGAGGTCGCCGCCCACACCTGCGTCGCCGCGCCTTGCTCGAGGGTCTTGAAGGTTGGGTCGGCCGGGTTGCCGCCCTCGTCGATCCAGCCCGCAGCAACCATCTCGTCCTTGGACAAGTGCCGTTGCAGGGGGGTGAGGATGGCACCGGGGTGTAGCGCGAACGCCCGCACGCCAGCGTCGCGGCCGAGCTTGTCGAGGTGCACGGCGAAGAGCACATTAGCCGCCTTGGCCTGCCCGTACGCCTGCCAGCGGTCGTAATCCCTCGTGAACTGTACGTCGTGCCACCGGATGCCGGTAATGCCGTGGGCACCGGAGGACACAGCGACGACCCGGCCACGGGCGCGGGCGATCGCGGGCCAGAGCCGGTTGATCAGCGCGTAGTGGCCGAGGTGGTTGACGGCGAACTGCGCCTCCCAGCCTGGGCCGACCCGGGTCTCGGGGCAGGCCATGATGCCCGCGTTGTTGATGACGATGTCGGCCTGGCGGCCGGAGGCGACAAAGCGCTCGGCGAACCGGCGGACGCTGTCGAGGTCGGCCAGGTCGAGTGCGTCGATCTCGATGCCGTCGATGCCGCCGAGCTCGTGGCCTGCGAACTCGGGTCTCTTGGCGAGGACGACGACGCGAGCGCCGGCGCGGGCCAGTGCACGTGTCGTCACCAGGCCGAGGCCGGAGTATCCGCCGGTCACGATGGCCGTCTTGCCGGTCAATTCGATCCCTCTGAGAACGTCATCCGTGGTGCTACGGGCGCCGAAACCCGAGCCGATCCCACGCTGCGGTGTGGTCATGGACCCGAAGCTAGGTGCTCGACCGAGGTCTAGGTCAACGGCATACGCTCGGCGCATGACTGCAGCATCCAGCGAGCTGACTATCGGCCAGGTCTCCGCACGAACCGGCCTTGGTGTGCACACCTTGCGCCTGTACGAGCGCGAGGGTCTCTTGGCGGGCGAGGTGCGGCGCGACGGACGCGGCCGCCGTGTCTACTCGGCCTGGGACGTTGAGTGGCTGGAGTACTGCACGAGGTTCCGTGCATCGGGAATGCCGCTGGTGACGATCCGGCGCTTTGCCGAGCTGGTGCGGCAAGGGCCGGGCAACGAGCACATCCGGCTCGGGCTGCTGCACGAGCACAGGGACCTGGTAGTGGAGCGGATCGCGGAGCTGACCACCTGCCTCGAGGTGATCGGCTTCAAGATCGATATGTACGAGAAGCACCTGGCGCAAGGCGGTGCGGGCGACCTATGGAGCCCGCCTTGAGGGTGCGGTTCCGACCGCGTCAGAGGACCGGCGCCTCCGCATCAGCCGGCAGCTCCGGGATGCGCGACGTCGTAGGCGCGGGAGACCTTCTGGGGGACGACCATGCGCCACGCGTCGATTACCAGCTCGCGCGCCTCTTCTCGATCCAGCGCGGCGAGGTCGGCGTGCAGCCAGTTGAAGCGCATGTCCGACGCGGAGGGCAGCTGGAACTTGCGCGGATCGCTCGCGACGAAGTCCGCCCGCTCCTCCTTGGGGAACGCGAAGCCCATCACCGACTCGTCGAGCGAGAACGCCACGTAGACGAGCTGGCCGACGCGGAACTTCAGCCGGCCACGCACGTACACCTCGTAGGAGCGTTCCAGACTGGTGCCCAGCGGCTGGACGTCGCCGATCTTCGCCATGCGTACCTCCGCTCGTCGTGCCCAGGGCGTTGACCGTGGTGACCACCCCGAACTCATCGATCGCTCAAGGATGGACCTGCGGCGTGCGTCGACGCACGTGCCGCCGCGCGACCTGGGCACGACCGCAATAGCGTCGGTATGTCCGGCACCCGCCGGGCGCCGCACAAGGAGGACCGGCAATGGGTCTCTTCGGCCGCCGCACAGCACCGTCCGCCGGCCCGAGCACCGAGGCACAGCCACCGGCCGAGCACGAGACGCCCAGCGATAGCGCGACGTCCCGGCTCTGGTCCGACGGCTTCGGCCGCGTCGGCACGCGGTCGCTGCAGATCCTCGCGATCATCGCGGTCATCGCCGTCTTCGGGTACGTGGGCACGCGCCTGACCCTCGTCGTGATCCCCGTCCTCATCGCGCTCGTACTGGCGGCGGCGATCTTCCCGCTGGTCTCGTTCCTGCGTCGCCGCGGTCTGCCGTCGCTGCTCGCGACGTGGGTCTCGCTCCTGGCGCTGGTCGCGCTCCTGTCGGGGATCGTGTGGCTCGTGGTGCGCGCCGTCGTGGACCAGTGGGGCGAGCTGCTCGCCCAGGCGCTCGACGGTTTCGACTCCCTCCAGACCTACGTCCAGGACCTGCCCTTCGACATCGGCGACGAGCAGATCGCGTCGGTGCGCGAGGCCGCCGTGAACCTGCTGCAGTCCGACGCCGTGGGCTCCGGTGCCATCGCGGGCGTCTCGCAGACCGCCGACTTCGTCGCGGGCTTCTTCATCATGATCGTCGTCCTGTTCTTCTTCCTGAAGGACGGCCCGGCGATGTGGGAGTTCCTGCTCCGGCCGTTCGAGGGGCACCGGTACGAGCGCGGGCAGCGTGTCGGTGCGGCCACCGTCAGCACGCTCGGCGGCTACGTGCGCGGGACGGCGATCGTGGCGCTGGTCGACGCCGTCGGTATCGGGATCGGCCTGGCGATCGTGGGCGTGCCTCTCGTCATCCCACTGTCCGTGCTCGTCTTCCTGCTCGCCTTCATCCCCCTGGTCGGCGCCACCGTGGCCGGGATCCTCGCGGCCCTGGTCACGCTGGTGGCCGTCGGGCCGGTCGAGGCGCTCATCGTCGTCGCGATCGTGGTGGCCGTGAACCAGCTCGAGGGCGACTTCCTCCAGCCGATCGTCATGGGCCGGACCCTGCGCCTGCACCCGCTCGTCATCCTGTTCGCGCTGACCGCGGGGACGGTGCTCGCGGGCATCACCGGGGCCGTGCTCGCCGTGCCGGTCGCCGCGTCGATCTGGCGCGCGATCCAGGTGTGGGACGGTCCCGACCTGCCGGCACGGTTCGCCCGCAAGAAGCGACCAGAGACGGTCTGACCCGCGAGAACCTCAGACCTCCCGGAGGTAGCAGAGCATGCGGTAGTCCTCGCCGGGCTGGATGTTGGTGAAGCCGTGCCGCTCGTAGAACCGCCGCGTGTCCACGTCCACCTCGTCGACGTTGATGTGGATCTCGCCGCCGTGCCGCGACCGGACGAGGTCGACGGCGGCACTCAGCAGCGCCGTGCCGACGCCGCGGTCGCGCAGGTGCGGCTTGACGTAGAGCTCCTCGAGCTGTGCGAGCGGCCCGTCGTAGTAGGGCGTCGGGCGCAGCGTGAGGAAGGCGAAGCCGGTCGGGTCGTCACGGCTGCCGGAGAGCAGGACGACGACGTCGTCGCGGTCGAGCAGGTCCATGAAGCGGCCGGCCAGCTCGTCCGCGCCTGGCCCGTGGAAGGAGAACTCTTCGTTGAACTCCCACAGGAGCCGGCCCACCACCGCGGCCTCGGCGGCGGTGGCACGAAGGACTGGCGCCTCGGCAGGATCGCTCACGAGGCCAGTGTGCCGCCAAGGAGCTTCCAGTGGCCCTCGGTGACGACCTCGACGGACCCGTCAGCCACGACGATGGCGGTGTCGTCGTCGATCGCGTACGCGGGCCCGCCGATCCCGGCGGCCCACTTCTCGGCGGCGGCCATCGTGTTGTACGGCAGCATCGGGTGGCCGACGTGCGGAAAGATCGAGAAGTCGACGATCCCGAGCGTGGCGTCGTCGCCCGACGGCGGCGGCCATTCGACGAACCACTCCCCGATGCGTGGGGCCATCACCATGCTGCCTGCGCTCATCCCGACGTAGACCGTCTCGGTCAGCGACGGCAGGAGGTCCACGAACCCGGACTCCCGCATCCAGTGGTTCAGGTAGAGGGCGTCGCCGCCCGCCACCAGGAGGACGTCCGCCTCCCGGACCTTGGGGACCCAGAGCTCCTCGTCGATCGTGGGCAGCGCGGTCAGCTCGAGCACGCCCACCGACTTCCAGCCGAGCCCGGTCATGTCGTCGGACCGTCCGGTGATGAAGTCAAAGGCGTTGAGCCCGGGGCCGACGGCCGGATGCCCGTACAGCGCGGTGGGGATGCAGAGGGCGTCGCAGTCGGCGATCGGCCGGCCCAGGAGGCTGAGCAGCGCGTCGTGGATGCTGGGGTTCTTGACGCCTGCGGAGGTGAGAAGTAGCCGCATGATTCTCCAGGTTCGGGGTGAGGCGAGCTGACGACCGGTAGACGGTGGACCGCCGCAGGAATCATCGCTGCCCGTGCCCGACTCCCGCCTGAACCGTTTAAGCCCCTTCACCCCGGCCGATGTGTATCGATAAATTCGCCGCACCGGGGGACGTCGTCCCGCGGACGTCGTCCCCGGCAGCGTGGCCGGGGACCCTGCTGAAGGGAGCGACACCATGCAACACTCCACCCCGTCCCGAGGCCGGCGGTTCCTGCTGGCGGCCGCGGCCGCCCTGCTCGCCTTCGGCGGGCTGAACGCGCCCGCCTCCGCTCTGCCCGAAGACGCCGTCCCGGCGTCCGCCACCGCCGGCTGCAGCCAGCCCGCAGGGCTGGGGACCGGCAACCACACCATCACCAGCGGCGGACAGTCCCGCACGTTCCGCCTCGACGTGCCCGCCGGGTACGACCCGAGCCGGCCCTACCGCCTGGTCGTGGGGCTGCACTGGTGGGGCGGTACGTCCCAGGACGTGGTGAACCAGGGCTTCTACGGCCTGAAGCCGCTCGCGAGCGACAGCACGATCTTCGTGGCCCCGCAGGGCATCGACAACGCCTGGCCCAACAGCGACGGCCGGGACGTCACGTTCGTGGACGACGTGCTGCGCACCCTCGACTCCGCGTTCTGCATCGACAGGAGCCAGCGGTTCGCGACCGGCTTCAGCTACGGCGGCGGCATGAGCAACGCCCTGGCGTGCGCACGGGCCGACGTGTTCCGCGCGGTCGCGGTCCTCAACGGCGCCCAGCTCTCCGGGTGCGCCGGCGGCACCCAGCCCATCGCGTACCTCGGCTCCCACGGTGTCGCGGACAGCGTCCTGAACATCTCGCAGGGCCGTGCGCTGCGCGACCGCTTCCTGCAGAACAACGGGTGCCAGCCGCAGCAGGCGCCGGAGCCCGCCGCGGGCAGCGGCACGCACATCAAGACCAGCTACACGTGCCGCGACGGCTACCCGGTCGTGTGGATCGCGAACGACAGCGACCACCAGTGGGACGCCCGGGACCGCGGGCAGTCGCAGTCGCACGTGCCGGGTGAGATCTGGCAGTTCTTCACGGCGCTGACGCCGGCAGCGCTGACGACGCCGGACGGCAGCCCGTCCTGACCGTAGGCTCTGCGTCATGAATCGCCCTCCGGCGCCGGCACGCCCGGATGACTCCGCGTCCATGCTGCGCGAGCGCTTGCACGCGGCGGGGATCACCGACGTCATCACGATCGAGCCGGCGACGGGGGGCCTCGCGGCGACCGCGGGGTTCGCCCGCCGCGTGGACGGTGCGCCGATGTTCGTCAAGGCGTTCGCCGAGCCGCCGTCGGACGATGCGTTCGCGACCGAGGCCGAAGGCCTCGCCGCGCTGCGCACGCTCGGCGGCGTCGCGACGCCAGAGGTGCTCCTCGCCGGGCGGGACCTGCTCGTGCTGTCGGTGCTGCGCCCCAGGCCGAGCTCCGAGGCCTTCTGGGAGCAGCTCGCGCACGCACTCGCGCACCTGCACACGAGCACCACCCGCTCCAGGTTCGGCTGGCACCGCGACAACTGGCTGGGCCGCCGTTGGCAGGTCAATACCTGGGAGGACGACGGGTTCGAGTTCTTCGCCCGGCACCGGCTCCTGCGCTGGCTGGACGAGTCCCGGGTCGCGGCGGTGCTCGACGCCGCGGACCGGTCGGCGCTGGAGCGGCTGTGCGCCCGGCTGCCGGAGCTGCTCCCGGAGCGGCCCGCCTGCCTGACGCACGGTGACCTGTGGGCGCAGAACGTCCTGGCCACACCCGACGGGCTGCCCGCGCTGATCGACCCGGCCGTCTCGTACATGTGGGCCGAGGTCGATCTGGCGCACCTGTGGACCACGTCTCCGCCGCCCGAGGCCAAGGGATTCTTCGACCTGTATGCGGAGCTGACCTCGCTCGACAGCGACTGGCGGGAGCGTATGCCGATCCTCCAGCTGCGCCAGCACCTTGCGGTCATCGCGCAGTTCGACGACGACTGGGGCGCGGCCGACCAGGTGCGCGCCACCCTCGCCCCGTTCCGACGACGGGCGTGACCTGGTGTTCAGTGTCGTTCACATCACGTGAACCTGGATTCGCGTGATGTGAACGGCACTGACCTCGCCGGGTCTACGCCAGGTCGAGGACCCAGTTCTGGCCGTCGACCTCCAGCTCAGCCTGCTGCGAGAGCCTCGCTGACGGCGAGCCCGACCAGCAGCTCGGCCGCCGGCCGCGGACGCACCAGCCACATCAGGTGGCTGGACTCGAGAGTGTGCACGTCGTACGGGTTGTCCGGCGTGAGCGCGTCGCCCTCCCGGATCATCCGGTCCTGCATCGCGGGCGGGATGCTGGTGTCGGCGCTGAGCCGCACGTAGGTCTTGGGGATCGTGCCCCACGTCTCCGCCTGGGCTCGGTCGGCCGAGGTGCCCACGTCCAGGTTCTCGTCCGGCTGGAAGGTGTTGAGGAAGGTGAAGAACTCGTCGTCGGTGCCGTCGGCGAGGAACGCCTCCCTGAAGCCGGCGAGCGCGCCCGGGTCAGCGGTGCGGAAGTTGGACCGCAGCAGGCCGACGGCGGCCGGGTCGGCCGCCAGCGCGCCCGCAAGCGCCGCCGGATCGGCGGCGGCCATCTCGGGCTGGGCGTAGTAGTCGCCGACGTCGAGGTCCACCGGTGCCCAGGCGGAGACGTACACGATCCGGTCGACGAGGTCGGGGCGGGCGTTGCCGACGGCTGTCAGCGTGATGCCGCCTCGGCTGTGGCCGACCAGGATCACCGGTCCGTGCTCCTTGGCGCGTTCGAGCGCTTCGATGACCCGAGCCGCGTTGTCCGCCAGGGTCACCCCCTTGATGCTGCCGGGGGCGGTCGCGAGGCCCGCGGCGTCCTGCGGGGCCTGGTAGGCGGCGGGGTAGGTCGCCTCGAAACCATGGCCGGGCAGGTCGACCGCTGCCGAGCGGTGGCCCAGGAGGGCGAGCTCGGCCTGGAGCGGCGCGAACGAGAACGAGTTGGCGAAAGCGCCGTGGACCAGCACGAACGTAGGGGACATGCCGCCAGATGTTAGCCGAGGCCGTGTGGGATTCAGCCCGGGCTCAGCCCTGGCCGAGCAGCTTCCCGAATCCGTCGCCGTCCGCGAGCCCGATGGTGTTGCCTGCCGGGTCGGTGAACCAGGCGCCGTCCCCGCCCTCCATGAACCCGCGCGCAATACCCTTCTCGTCCTGGTCGAACCCCTCGTACCGCTCGAACGTCACGCCCTTGGCGGTGAGCTCGTCGACAGCCTGGTCGACGTCGTCGACCGCCAGGTGCATCACCGTGAAGCCGGCGGGCTCGTGGTTGTCCTTCTGGTAGACGAACACCGAGTTGCCGCCGTCGAGGTGGATCGCCAGGCCTGTCCCGTCGTCCATGGGCGTCACCTGTAGTCCGAGGGTGTCCGCGTAGAACGCGCGTGCCGCAGCGATGTCGGGCGCCGCGAAGGTGGGATATACGTTCCGCACAGTGACCATGGTCGTCACTCCCTTGTGATCGGCCGGCGAGCGCACCGCGGGTGCGTGGTGCGGGGGCGCCGGATACCTCCAGGCTCCCACCGTCGGGCGCAAGCGCAACGCGGCAGGGTCAGACGCGCGCGTTCTTCATCCGTGGTGGCCAGGAATGCCGGATCGCCCTCAGGTCACGATCCGCATCACCGCGCGTCGTTCCGTCGGCCGGCTGACCTCGGCGAACCCCGCGGCCTCGAACATGCCGACGGTCCCGACATAGAGATCGCCGCTCGTCACCCGGCCGTCGGCGCGGGGCAGCAGCGGGTAACCCTCGACCGCAGTCGCGCCGCGGTCCCGGGCGAAGCCGACGGCGGCCCGCGCCAGGGCGGTGCTGATTCCCTGGCGGCGGTAGCCCTTCCGGGTGACGAAGCAGGTCACCGCCCACACCGAGGCGTCATCGCGGTCCTCGTCACGGCCGGCCCAGACGAGCCGGGAGGTGCGCAGGCGTGGGTAGGCGGTACGCGGCTCCACCGCGCACCACCCGACCGGCTCGCCATCCACAGAGGCGATGAGGCCGCTGGTCGACGGCGCTGCCGGGTCCCCGCACGCGGTCTGCTCCGCGAACCGCTCGCGCCGCTCAGGGCCGTCCATCGCGTCGAACTCCGCGTTGGGGAACTTGAACCACTGGCACTGGCACCAGTGCGGGGTGCTGCGCTCGCCGAACACCGCCTGCAGGTCCTCCCACGAGGCCTCGTTGGCGGGGACGACGACTATCGAGCGCGTGTCGGCGGCAGTCATGCGATCACTGGCCGACCCGACCGTCGATCCGCTCGCGCAGGATGTCGGCGTGGCCGCAGTGCCGGGCGTACTCCACGATCTGGGAGATCAGGCCGTCCCGGAGCTGGAGGTTCGCGCCGTCGGGGCCGAGGTCGGACTCGCCGGCGTTCCAGGTACTGAGGTCGGTGACACCGTCCAGGTAGCGGTCAGTGGCCTCCATCTCGGCGTGCCAGGTCCGCCAGGCGTCCTCGACGACCGCCGGGTCGGCGACGGCGCCGTTCCACTCCCCGTCGCGGTCCTCGTCGGTGCGGTACAGGTCCGGGGCGTCCTCGCCGGCCATGACGCGGCGCAGATGCCGCTCGCCGTCGGCGAGGTGCCGCACCAGCCCGAGCAGTGACATGGTCGACGGCGGGGCCGACCGGCGGGCGAACTGCTCGGCGTCGAGCCCTCCGCACTTCATCTCCAGGGTCAGCCGGTAGTAGCGGAGGTAGTCGAGCAGCAGGGCGCGCTCGTCGCCGGTCGGGGTGTCGGTCTCGCGCGGGTCGTCGTCGGGGTCGGCCCACATGTCGGGGAAGACTGTCGACTGTGTCCAGCGCGTTGTCCGGGATTCCTCGGCCTGCTCCTGTGGCTCCATGCGGACAATCGTGGACCCGTACCGCAACGTGTCGCCACGGGAAATCCGCGCCCCGCCGCCGCTCAGCCCTGGTAGCGGAACGCGTCCCACGCGCCGAGGAGGTACTGGATGCCGAGCGCGCGGTCATACAGGCCGTAGCCGGGCCTGGGCTTGTTCGTGGTGTTCTCGTCCCACAGGTGCCGGCCGTGGTCGGGCCGGACGTAGCCCTGGTAGCCGGCCTCCGCGTAGGCCTTCATGATCCCGGTGGTGTCGACGCTGCCCTCGGACGCGCGGTGCGCGACCTCGGTGAAGTCCCCGTTGTCGAAGTGCTTGATGTTGCGCACATGGGTGAAGTGGATGCGGTCCATGAAGGTGCGCACGGCGTCGACGGCGTCCTGCTCGGGGTTGGCCGAGAAGCTGCCCAGGCACAGCGTGAGTCCGTGGTGCGGGCTCGGGTGCAGGTCGAGCACCCGCGCGATGCCCTCCTTGGTGGAGACGACGCGCGGCCACCCGAAGACGTCGAACGGCGGGTCGTCGGGGTGCACGCCGAGCTTGACGTCGGCCTCCTCGCAGGCGGGGATCACGGCGTCGAGGAAGTAGCGGTAGTTCGCGTACATGTCGTCGTGCGTGACGCCCTGGTACGCGGCGTTCAGCTCGCTGAAGCTGGCCAGCCGCTCCGGCTCCCAGCCGGGAAGTGTCAGCCCGTGGGTGTTGGCCTCCATGTCCGCGATGAGCGACTCGGGCGACATCTTGTCGACCACAGCCTTCTCGTAGTACAGCGCGGTGGAGCCGTCGGGCAGCGGGTGCCAGAGGTCGGTGCGCAGCCAGTCGAAGACGGGCATGAAGTTGTAGCAGACCACCTTCACGCCGGCCCGGCCGAGCCGTCGGATGGTCGTGACGTAGTTCTCGATGGCCTCGTCCCGGCTCATCCCGAGGACGGTCCGGCCCAGCTTGATCGACTCGTGCACGTTGACCGACTCGACCACCTCGGCGTCGAACGTCCGCGTGATGCCGCGGGCACGCGCATCGTCGGACAGGCCAGTGATGCGTGCGACCTCGGCGTCGATCTCCGCCTGCTCCCACACCTCGCCGGCCTGCTTGTGGTGCAGGCTCCACACGATGGTCTCCACGCCAGGGATCTGGCGTACGTGATCCAGGGTCACGGTGTCGTTGCCCTCGCCGTACCAGCGGAAGCCCATCTTCACAGCGGTTCTCCTCGTCGTCGTTGTCAGCCGCTCTTGTATACATCATGCCCGCCCCGACGAGCGGGGCGGGCACGGTGCTCACAGAGCGGTGAAACGCAGGCGCATCCGGAACGGCGCGGCATGCAGCTGCGCGTTCGGCAGGACGCCCGGGCCGCAGGCGGCGCTGCCGACGCCGTGCTGGGCGGCGTCGATGTGCAGCCACAGCCGGCCGTCCGGCACGAGCTCGTGCGGGTGGGCCGCACGTTCCAGCGCCTCGTCGGACCACGGGCGCAGCGACAGCTCGACCCCGAGCTGCGAGGCCGCGCCGACCGTGACCTCGTCGGCGTCGATCCGCAGGCCGGTGCCGTCGGCGAAGGACAGGACGGCGCTCGTGACGCCGCGCCGCGCGCCGTTCTCCTGCGGGTGGGTGTACCGGGTCTGCCAGTCGGCGACGGTGTGCCGCCACGCGCCCCCGAGGGCCGCCCTGGTCGAGTCCGCGTACGACTCGTCCGGGCCGAGACCCGTCCACCGGACGCCGGTCTCCGCCGCCTGCGGCTCGTCGAGCGCGAGCAGCAGCCCGAGGCGCGCGACGCTCTCGGGCCAGCGCCCCTCCGGCCGGACGTCGAGGAGCAGGTCCACGGCGTCGGGCGCGTCGGTGACGGGCTGCCAGCGGTAGCGCGTGGCGAACCCGGCGCGGGTCGCCGGTCCCGCGGCCCGGGCGTCGATCTCGAGCGCCCCCTCCGCGGTGACGCCGGCTCCAGCCTTGCGCTCGGCGAGGAGGTGCAGGCCGGCGTCGCGCCACCTCCGCTCGTCGGAAGGCGTGCTCCAGAAGCCTCCCGTGTGGTCGTTGTCGATCGGCGCACGCCAGGCGTCGACCCGGAAGGTGTGCACCCCACGGCCCGCGAGCGAGCGGAGATCGCCGCGGCCGTCGAAAAGCGCCGGGCCGGCCCGGAACCCGCCGTCGGCCTCGACGGTCGCCTGGCCAACCGGGGCCGCGAGCGGCGCCGGCTCCACGAGCAGGAGCTGGCCGGCGCCGAGCACGAAGCCGGGCTCGAGCCACGCCTCCTCCAGCGCCCCGGCCTTCTGCTGGACGGCGCGCACGGTCCACCAGACGGGCGCCTCGCCCGGCTCCGGCAGGGCAAGGTCGGACGGCGGACGCACCGCCGCCTCGGTTCCGGCCTCCAGCAGCCGGTCGAGGGTGCCCGTGGCGAGCTCCTGCTCCCCGCGGTGCAGCGTCCAGCGCAGCTCGACGTGGCCGGAGTCCCGGAACGAGTAGCGGTTCCGGACGCGCAGCGAGCCGTCCGGCTGCGGGTCGATCCGGATCGGCGCGAACACCGCGGCGGCCTCGAGCAGCCCGGGCGACGGCGTGCGATCGGGCAGGAGCAGGCCGTCGGCGATGAAGACGCCGTCGTGGAACCGCTCGCCGAAGTCGCCGCCGTACGCCCCGAACTCGACTCCGTCGGAGTCCGTGCGGGTCAGGCCGTGGTCGATCCACTCCCAGATGAAGCCGCCGAGCAGGCGCGGGTGCCGGTCGAAGAGCGCGTCGTAGTCGGACAGGCCGCCCGGGCCGTTGCCCATCGCGTGCGCGTACTCGCACAGCACGAAGGGCATGGCCCGACGCCGGGCATCGGCGTCGCCGTCCTCGAGCGGCGGTTCGATGCCCTGGCCGATGAGCGCCACCTCCTCGGTCTCGGCGTACATCCGCGAGTACACGTCGAGGTGGTCGCTGGTCCGGTCGCCCTCGTAGTGGATGGGCCGGCTCGGGTCGAGCGCGCGGACGGCGTCGGCCATGTGCGCGAGGTTGCGGCCGACGCCGGCCTCGTTGCCGAGCGACCACATGATGATGCTCGCGTGATGGGCGTCGCGGCGCACCATCCGGGTGACCCGGTCGACGAGCACCTCGGTCCAGTCCGGGTCGTCGACCGGGTTGCCGACCCAGCCCCTGTCGTCCTCGAAGCCGTGCGTCTCCAGGTCGCTCTCGTCGATGACGTAGAGCCCGTAGCGGTCGCACAGGTCCAGGAAGTGCGGGTGCGGCGGGTAGTGGCTCGTGCGGACGGCGTTGATGTGGTGCCGCTTCATGAGCAGCACGTCCTCGAGCATCCGCTCGGGCGTGACGGCGCGGCCGCGCAGCGGGTCGAACTCGTGCCGGTTGACGCCGCGCAGCTTGATCGGTCGCCCGTTGACCAGGAACACGCCGTCCTCGATCGAGACGGTGCGGAAGCCGACCGCGAGCGTCACCGTCTCGCTGTCCGTCAAGACGACGACGTCGTAGAGCCGCGGCTGCTCGGCGCTCCACGGCTCGACGTCGAGCCGCAGCTCTTCGCCGGAGGAGCCCTCGACGCCGAGCTCCGCGATCGTCACGCGTGCCGCGACGGCGCCCGCCTCGCCCACGACGGCCGCGGCATCCACCCGCAGCGTGCCGACGCCGGTCGTGTGGTCGTAGCCGGCGTGCACCCGGACGTCGTCGAGCGCGCCGTCGGGGCGGTGCTCCAGCGTGACGCTGCGGAAGATGCCCGAGAGCCACCACTGGTCCTGGTCCTCGACGTACGACATGGCCGACCACTTGGTGACGCGCACCGCGAGCAGGTGCTCGCCGCCCGGCCGCAGCCTGTCGGTCAGGTCGACCTCGGTGGGCAGGCGCGAGCCGTGCGACGTGGCGAGCAGCTCGCCGTCGAGGGCCACCTGGAACCACGAGTCCACCCCCTCGAAGCGCAGCAGGGTGCGGCCGCCGTCGGGCCAGTCGGCGGGCAGCCGGAGCGTCGTGCGGTACTCGCCGGTCGGGTTGTCGTCGGGCACGTGCGGCGGCTCGACCGGGAAGGGGAAGGCCACGTTGTTGTACTCGGGCACGCCGTACGGCCAGGAGTGCGGGGACTGCGCGAGCTGCCAGTGCCCGGGCACCGCCAGGCGGTCCCAGTCGTCGCCCGGCTCTGCGCGGTCCACGCCCGTGTCGGGGTGCGGGAACAGCCGGAACCGCCACTCGCCGTCGAGCGACAGGGAGGCGGAGCTGGAGGCCCCGGCCGGCGGGCGGAACCGGGGCGCGACGACGCCGTCGGGTGTGGCGACGGACTCGTGGGTGATGGTCATGACTCCTCCAGGCGGCGTGGGGTGAGGAAGCGGAGCGCGCAGGCGCCGTCGCGACGGTACAACGCATCTCGGCACAGAATGGGCAGGTGTCCAACCTTGTACACCTCGTCCGATCGATCATCGCGCCGCTGACACGCACGCGCGCGTTCCGCGCCGCCGGACCCATACTGCTGCCGCCCGCCGAGCGCGCGCTCAAGTGGCTCTCGCGCGGCCGGTTCCAGGTCAGCGCGGTGCTGGTGCCGTCACTCGTCCTGCACTCGACGGGTGCGCGGTCGGGCGAGCCGCGCGACACGTACCTCATGTACACGCCCGACGGGCGCGGCCGGGCGATCGTGGCGGGCACCGCCTTCGCCCAGGACCGCCATCCGGCATGGACCTACAACCTGCTGGCCCACCCCGACGCGAGCATCAGCGTGGGAGGACGGCGGATGCCGGTCCGGGCCGCGCCCATCGAGGCCGGCGCCGAGCGCGCCGCCGCCTGGGCCCTGATCGAGGCACAGTGGCCGGGCTACCGCGCCTACGAACGGGACTCCGGCCGGGTGGTGCGGCTGTTCCGGCTGCAGCCGCTCACGTAGCCTCGTTTGCATGGCATACGACCTTGCCCTCGCGGACGAGATCCGCACCGTCCTGGACGGCGCGCCCGAGGTCACCGAGCGGCGCATGTTCGGCGGGCTGTCGTTCATGGTCAACGGCAACCTCGCGGTGGGGGTGCGCGGCTCGGAAGGGATCCTGGTCAGGGTCGGGGCGGATGCCGCGGAAGAGCTGGTGCGCACCTCGATCGCCACGCGCGCGGTGATGGGCGCGCGAACCATGGCCGGCTGGCTGGCCGTTGGGCCCGACGGCCTCGGCACCGAGGCGGAGCTCTCGGAGTGGGTACAGCGCGGGGTGGACTACGCCCGCTCGCTCCCGCCCAAATAACCGACCACGAGAAAGGCGAATGACATGCCGCTGGACCAGTTGCTGCGCGAGGGCACCGCCGTACCGATCACCCGCTGGGACCAGCCGGTGCTGCACCGACCTGCCCGGCCGGTCGAGGAGTTCGGCCCGGAGCTGTGGAACCTGCTCTGCACGTTGTTCGCGACCAACCGGGCCGCTCAGGGAGCGGGACTGGCCGCACCCCAGATCGGGGTGGACCTGGCGGCGTTCGTCTACGACACCTTCGACGCCGACGCCGTTCGGCGCACCGGCCTGGTCTGCAACCCGGTACTGGAGCTGCCCACCGGCGCCGACCGACGTCTGGCGACCGACTTGGAGGGCTGCCTGTCCCTGCCGGGGGCCTACTCGCCGATGTCTCGTCCGGACCAGGTCGTCTGCCACGGCCAGGACCAGTTCGGTGCCCCGATCACTGTGGTCGGCTCCGGCTACTTCGCGCGATGCCTGCAGCACGAGACGGACCACCTGCACGGCACGGTGATGGAGGACCGGTTGTCTGCCAAGGACCGCAAGGCGCACCGGCGGCAGCATGCCGAGGCCTCTCGCGACTACCCGAGCACCTGGCCGGTCTGACGCGGCGCCGGAGTCAGCCCTCCTGGCGCGCCAGCATCGTCCCGATCACCCGCGCACCCTCGGGGAAGGCCCCTGGGTTCGGCCCCGAGTAGTTGAGCCGCAGGTAGGCACCGGTCGGCTCGGCCGGGAACCACTCGTCGCCCGCCGCCAGGATGACGCCGGCCGCCTCGCAGTCCCGGACCAGGCGGGCGGCGTCGGTGGCGTCGGGGAGCCGCACCCACAGGTTCAGGCCGCCGTGCGGCACGGCCTCGACGCGAGCCGCCGGCACGTGCTCGGCAAGCGCCCCGAGCAGCAGGTCCCGCCGCGAGGCGAGCTGCTGGCGCAGGCCCCGCAGGTGGGTGCGCCAGGCAGGCTGGGTCACGACGTCGAGCGCGACCGCCTGCAGCATGCCGCTCACGTACATCGACTCGGCCTGAGCGCCGGCGAGGATCCGCTCGCGGGCCGGTCCCCGGGCGACGAGCCCCGCGACACGCACCGCCGGCGAGACGCTCTTGGCCAGCGAGCGCAGGTAGACGACGTGCCCGCCGTCGTCCCGGGCGGCGAGGGGAACCACGTCCTGGGTGATGCCGAAGTCGTGCGCCCAGTCGTCCTCGATGAGGTACGCGCCGTGCTCGCGCACCATGCGGAGCACCGCGTCCGCCAGGTCGGACGACCAGCGAGCGCCGGTCGGGTTGGCGAAGTGGGGCTGGGCGTAGAAGGCACGCGCCCCGGTCTGGGCGAACGCGCGGGCGAGCTCATCCGGGTCGGGGCCGCGCGGACCGCTGGGCACCGGCACGAGCTGCACGCCCACCTGCTCGGCCGCGAGGATCGCGCCCCAGTAGGTCGGCGACTCGACCAGGAGCGGTCGGCCCGCGCCCACGAGGGCACGGAAGATCGTGCTGAGGCTCGCCTGGCTCCCCGGAAAGACGACGACGTCGCTCGGCGTCGGCGGCGCGACGCCGACGGGTGCGGCGGCGCCCAGCTCGGCCGCGAACCATGCCTGCAGCTCCGGGGCGCCCGCGGCGGGCGATCTGGTGACCGCGGCATCGCTGCGCGCGGCCCTGGCAAAGGCGGACCGGACGAGACGTTCGGGCAGCAGCTCGCGATCCGGGTAGCCGGAGTGCAGCGCTATCACGTCGTTCGGAACCGAGTGCAGGGCCCTGGACAGCTGCTGGACGGACTTCGGCCGAGGGCCCAGCGCCGCCGTCTGCCAGCCGTAGTCGTTGGGGCGCGCCACCCGCACCGCACGGACGAACGTCCCGACACCCGGCCGGGTCTCCACCGCACCCTGCGCAACCAGGGTGCGCAGCGCCTTCTGCACGGTGACGGGGCTCGCCCCGTACTGCGCGACGAGCGTCCGGCTCGACGGCAGTCGGGCACCCGGCGGCGCCGCCGCTATCCACTCGTGGAGGCCGGCCACTATGCGGCCACTGCTATCGTCATACATGACAGTCAACAGTAGCGCTACTCTCGTGGCGACTCCGCCGCTATCCGCTTCGCGGGCCGGCCTCTGGTGGGGCTTCCTCGGGGTCGTGGCCTTCTCGTTCACCCTCCCCTTCACCCGCGTGGTGGTCGACGGCGGCGCGATGTCACCGCTGTTCGTGTCATGCGGACGCGCCGTCGTCGCCGCGGTGCTCGCGGCGGCCGCCCTCGCCGTCACCCGGCAGCCACGGCCCCAGGGCATCCAGTGGGCACGCCTCACGATCGTGGCAGGAGGTGTGGTCGTCGGCTTCCCGGTGCTGAGCTCGTTCGCGCTCATGACGGCGTCGGCCAGCCACGCCGCCGTCGTCATCGCGCTGCTGCCCGCGGCGACCGCGGTGCTGGTCGTGCTCCGCGGGCACGAGCGGCCGCGGCCGTCGTTCTGGGTGATGGCGGCGCTGGGCGCGGTCGCCGCGGTCGCTTTCGCCTCGGTCCAGGGCGGCGGGTTCGGCCGGCTGCACGGGTCGGACCTGCTCCTGCTCGCAGCCGTCGTGGCGGCCGGGATCGGCTACGCGGAGGGCGGGCTGCTCGCGCGCGAGCTCGGTGCGTGGCAGACGATCTCCTGGGCGCTCGTGCTCGCCGGGCTCCCGATGGCGCTGCTCACCGGCGTCTCGGTGATCCAGGCTCCGCCGACGGGCACCCCGCTCGACTGGACTCTGTTCGCCTACCTCGGGGTGGTGAGCATGTTCCTCGGCTTCTTCGCCTGGTACCGGGGCCTCGCGATCGGGCCGATGGCGCAGGTCAGCCAGGTCCAGCTCGTCCAGCCCGTGCTGGGCATCGGCTGGGCCGCGCTGCTCCTGCACGAGCAGCTCACGTGGCCGACCGTGCTCGGCGGGGCAGCCGTGATCGCGTGCGCGGGCATCGCCGTCCGATCGCGACTGAAGACCCCTGCCACCGCGTCCCGGCAGCAGACGCGGTAGCTCACCGCCGGTACACGGCCTCCGTCACCTCCACGAACCGGTCGGCCAGCCGGTTCGTGGAGCCTGCCGGCCAGGCGACGACCAGCGTGCTGGGCGGCATGTCGCGCACCGGGACCCAGGCCAGGCCCTCGGGCAGCAGGCCGTCCGGCGACTCCTGGTGGGCGGGCCCGAGCCCTATCGAGTCGCTCCACAGCACGGCGTGCAGGCACTCCTGCACGGTCCGGACCACCGGTCCGGGCGCGGCCACGTCGTCTCCCGATGACGCCCCGCCCGTCCAGTACTCGGTCCACCGGCGGTCGGTGCCCTCCGGGAACCGGAACCACCGGCGGCCCGCCAGGTCGCGCAGCGCGACGTCGTCCCGGGCGGCCAGCGGGTCGTCCGCCAGCAGGATCACGCCCACCGGGTCCGCACGGAGCGGCCGCACGACGATCCCGTCCGCCTCGAACGGCACCCGGGTGACCGCCACGTCGACAACGCCGGCCCGCAGGCCGGCGCTCGGGTCGTCGAGCCCTGACTCGCGGATCCGGACCTGGACGTCCGGGAACGACTCCCGGAACGCGGCGGCCGCGCGGGACGCGTCGGCGTCGACGCTGCCGACGAGGGTCCCGACGGTCAGGACCGCCGCGCCGGAGACCCGCTCCCGGACGGCTTCGGCGTGCGCCAGGAGGCCACGCGCCTCCTCGTGCAGGACGGCGCCCGTGCCAGTGGGCCGGACACCGGTGGGGGTCCTGACCAGCAGGGGCGCGCCGATGTCGGCTTCCAGCCGCTGCATGGCCCGGCTCAGCGGCGGCTGCGTCATGTGCAGCCGCTCGGCCGCCCGGCCGATGTGGCCCTCGTCGACCACCGCGACGAAGTAACGCAGCAGGCGAAGGTCCACCGGCCCGGGTGTCGTCATACGCGCCATTCTGGCGGCACGACCGCGGGCGAGCATCGGTACCGTCAGTCCACATGCACACCATCATCATGACCGGTGCGAGCCGCGGCATCGGCCGCCCGGCCGCCGAGCGAATCCTGCGCGACGACCCCGCGGCCCACCTCGTGCTCATCACCCGCGGCCCGTCCGGCGAGCGGCTCGCCGGAGAGCTCGCGGCCGGTCTGCCCGCCTCTGGTGACGCGGACGGCGGCCACTCCGCCGACGCCGCTCGCGTCTCGCACGTCTCCGCCGACCTCGGCTCGCTCGCGGAGGTCCGGTCGGCCGCGACGACGATCGCGGGGCGGCTCGACCGCGGAGAGCTGCCGCCGCTGCGCGGCTTCGTCGGCAACGCGGGCATCCAGTACACGAATGCCCGCACGGAGAGCGCCGACGGGTACGAGGCAACGTTCACGGTGAACGTGCTGGCCAACCACGTGCTCCTGCGCACGCTCATGGACCGCTTCACTGCGCGGTCCCGGATCGTCATCACCACGAGCGACACCCACTTCGGGGACTTCGCGCACACCGGGGGCCTGGTGCCCGCGCCCGTGTGGCAGGCGCCGGAGGTGCTGGCCCGGACCGGCGCGTTCCCGGCGTCGGACAGGATTTCGGGCGGGCGACGCGCCTACTCGACGAGCAAGCTCGCCGCCATCTACCTGGCGCACGAGTACGCGCGGAGGCTGCCGGCCGGGGTCGACGTCGTCACGTTCAACCCGGGCCTGGTCCCGGGCACGGGACTCACGCGCGACGCCGACCGGCTGAGCCGCTTCGCCATGCGCTGGCTCTTCCCGGTGCTGAACCTGACCCCGCTGACGAACAGCCCGTCCGTGGCCGGCCGGCAGCTCGCCGACGTGGCCCTCGGCAAGGTCAAGGCGCCGACCGGCTCGTACGTGAGCCGCGACCGGGTGGTGCCGTCGTCGGACGAGTCGTACGACCCGGAGCGGGAGCGCGAGCTGTGGGAGGCGGCGGACCGGCTCGCCGGGGTTCCTGTCGGGCGGGCCTGGTAGCTCGCGACCCTGGGCGTCCGCGCCCTCATGCTGTGGGAGAAAGCAGGTGTACCTCGACCGAGACGTGTCGTAGCATCGACCGGTCGGCTCGTGTGGCGCATCGCCCCGGCCGACTCACCAGGCACACACGAGGAGCGAGAGATGCGGGAATTCACCGCGGGATGCGGGGCGGCCGTCTCGGCCTGCTCGGGCAGTCCCCGGACCCGCGTCACGACTCTCTGATCAGGCACGGCAGCACAGAGCCCCGACCGCTCCCGCGGTCGCGCGCGCTGCGGCCGGACGTCGGAGGGCGGGCGCGGCGTCGTCCCCTGCGCTGCCGCCTGCCGGCCCGGTGACCGAGACGCATCGGTGACCGAGGCGCCGTCGTGCACCCGTTGACGACGGCAGACGCCGGCCGGTGGCCTCCGCACTACCGGAAGCCGATACCTGATGAATCCCCTGACCGAGAAGCAGATCCGCGCGTCCTTCCTGAACGCGAGCAAGCGGGAGGCCAACCAGGCCACCCTGCCCGACCTCGGCACGATCGACTGGGCGCACCTCGACTACCTCGGGTGGCACGACCGCAAGGCGCCGCTGTCCGCGTACGTGGTGCTCGAGCTCGACGGCGAACCGACCGGCGTGCTGCTGCGCTCCACCGATGCCAAGACCGGCGGCGCACGCACGAAGGGTGTGTGCGCCTGGTGCGAGGACGTCGTCGTCACTGACGACGTCTCCCTCTACGTCGCCCGGAGGGGCGGCGCCGCGGGGCGCAACGGGAACACGATCGGCACGCTCATCTGCACCGAGTTCGGCTGCTCGCGGAACGTGCGCCGCAAGCCGACCTTCACGGAGGCGGGCAACGACCCGGCCGTCCGTGAGCTGATCATCGACCGGCGCATCGAGGGCCTACGCGAGCGGGCCGCACGGTTCGTCGCAGAGGTCGGCAGAACTCGCTGACGTACGGGCAGGTCCCGTAGGCCTGCGCGTCCGACATCCGGCCGTGCCGCCCAGCGCGCGGGTCCGGGGCGCACCTTCGCCGGTTCATGCCGGCGAGGGTGCGCCGGTCCGCAGGCGCGCGGCCGCCGCGATCGCCGCCTCGCACCACACGACGGCGGGCCGGTCGACGGCGCCGTGCATCACGATCTGGCGGCACAGCACTTCGGCGATCGAGTTGTCAGTGGCTCGAAGTAACCTCGCAGCGTGCCCCTCCCCGACCGCGAACCGCGCCTCGACTCCGCCGATCCGGCGGTCCTGTTCGCCGCCTACCTGGACTACTACCGGCATGCGGTGGAGCGGAAGCTGCGCAGCCTGTCGGACGCCGACGTGCGCGCCTCGCGGCTGCCCACCGGCTGGTCGCCGCTGGAGCTGCTGATCCACCTGGTGTACATGGAGCAGCGCTGGTTCCGGTGGGGGTTCCTGGCGGAGCCGGTCACCGACCCGTGGGGCGACCACGCAGGTCAGGACCCGGACGGACCGTGGGTGGTGCCCGACGGTGTCGGCCTGGACGAGCTGCTCGAGGCACTGCACGCGGGGGGCGTCGTGACCGGCGGTGTGCTCGCTGCGCACTCCCTGGACGAGCACGGCGCGCTCGGCGGCCGGTTCACCGAGCACTCGCCCACGCTCGCGTGGATCTGCTTCCACGTACTGCAGGAGTACGCCCGGCACGCGGGCCACCTGGACATCTCGGCGGAGCTCGCGGGCGGGGCGACCGGCGAATGACCGGACGCACCGCCCTGTGGACGACGACGGCGGGCGTCGCCTTCGTGGCGGTCCTCGGCCTGCTCGTGGTGAACGGCGTCGTCTGGCCCAACCGGGTCCCCGCCGCTCGGTACGACGTACGGGGCGTGGACGTCTCCCACTATCAGGGCGAGATCGACTGGGAGGTGCTGGCCGCGCAGGACCTCGACTTCGCGTGGATCAAGGCCACCGAGGGCGCCTCGCACACCGACCCGCGGTTCGCCACGAGCTGGGCGGCCGCCACGGACACCGACCTGCTCGTGGGTGGCTACCACTTCATGAGCTTCGAGAGCCCCGGCGCCGACCAGGCCGCGCACCTCGCCGCCGAGGTGCCGGCCACACCTGGCACGCTCCCGCCGGTCATCGACCTCGAGTTCTACGGCTCGTTCTTCGAGAACCCCCCGACGCCCGACGAGGTCCGCGCCATCCTCGACCCGCTCGTCGCCGGCATCGAGGAGCACTACGGCACCGCGCCGATCGTGTACGCGACGGAGGAGGCCTACGACCTGTACCTCGCCGGCCGCTACCCGGACCTGCCCATCTGGATCCGGTCCGTCGCGTGGGCCCCACGGATGTCGGACGGCCGCGACTGGACGGTCTGGCAGTACTCGAACCGCGACCGTCTGCCCGGGTACGACGGCGCGGAGCCGTACATCGACATGAACGTGTTCGCGGGCACGCGCGCGGAGCTCGAGGCCCTCGCCCTCCCGTGACCACCTCGCGGCAGGCGCGTCAGGGCAGCGCGATGATGCCGATCATGACGTCGCCGCTGTCGACCACCTCGAAGCCGATGCGCTCCAGGGACCTCCGGACGGCCACCGAGCCCGCCGGCGAACGCGCGACCAGGCGCTTGGCGTCCATGGTCTGCGCCGCGGCGAACGCCCAGTAGGCCACCTCACTCGAGATGCCCTGGCCGCGGTACGGCTGGCCGAGCCAGAGGCCGACCTCCCGGGCGTCCGGGTCGCCGTCCACCTGGGCGAGGCGAGCCGCGCCCACGATCCGGCCTCTCGCTTTGACCGCCCACGTCACCTCGGGGACCGGCACGTACGGGTTCAGCCGGCACCGGCGGTGGTACTCCCGGAACGCGCCCTTGCGCAGGTCGGTCCAGGTGGTGCGGGGCTCGGTGATCGACTCGCCGGAGGCAGGCGGCATCACCTCGCCGGGCTGAGCCTCGGCAACGGCCAGGGCGAGGAGGCCTTCGAGCACGTCCTCGTCCACTGGAACTAGGTCGACAAGCATCTGCGACGTCACCTCGCGGATGATAGCCGCATTTCGGAGCTGCTGACACTGGTGAAACTTTCAACCACCTGACCCCCGGTCAGGAGCGGTGCTACGCGTCCCTGGCGTAGTCGACCTGACCCAGTCCCAGCCACAACGCGAGCTGCTCGATCTCGGCGTGCACCGCGTCCATCGTGGCCCCGTCGAACGGCAGGTCCTCGTGCACCGCGAAGACGTTCAGCACGCCCTCCTTGCGGTCCGCCTTGGCGTCGAGCTTTCCCACGAACCGCTCCCCGTGCAGGATCGGCAGTGCGAAGTAGCCCCAGCGGCGCTTGACCTTCGGCTTGTACATCTCGAGCGTGTACTCGTAGTCGAACAGGTCCAGGAGCCGGGCCCGGTCGGCGGCTATCAGGTCGAACGGTGACAGCAGGGCGGTACGCGGCTCGAACTCGTCGTCCGCCCGCTCCAGCAGCTCCGGGTCGACGCGCCACTCGCCGTCGACCCCCTCGACCTCGACCACCTCGCCGGGCAGGTCCACCCACCAGGCGCCGTCCCCCGAGCGGCCCTGCACCCGCTTGCGGGCGATGCCCTCCGCGGCCAGCCGCCGCTCCACCCGCTCGCGGAGCGCTTCTTCCAATGGAACCGCCTCGACCTGCGGATACACCCGCTCCGCGAGGTCCCACAGCCGCTGCCTGCCCTTGCGTCCCACCATCGCGAGCTTGCCCTGCATGTTCAGCGACTCGAGCATCTCGGCCACGCTGCGCCGGCTGCTCCACCCCTCGGCACCCCAGGTAAAGGGAACCTGCGCGGTGTCCGGCACGTCCTTCGCCAGCACCGGCCCCTTCGCCTCGACCAGCGCGAGCACGTCGCGCTCGAAGCTCGCGTTGTCCGCGAGCCACTTCCGGAGGGTCTCGTGCTGCGGCCACTGCGCCATCTGCTCCAGGTACAGCGGCAGGTCCCCCATCGAGCGCACGGTGCCGCGCAGCTGGAACAGCATGCGGTCCGTGATCGCGTCGTCGACGGCGCCCTGCCAGTACTCGTTGCCGAGCCGCGACCAGGCCACGAGGTCGACCGCGGGCGCAACCGCCGACGTCGGGTCCACCGCGAGGAACGTCAGGTCCTCCACCAGGTGCACCAGGTCGACCGGGCGGTGGGCGTCGAGCAGCTGGGCACGGAGCGCGATGCGGCGTGCCTGCTGGACGGTGAGCCGATGCATGGCCATGCCGCGAGGATACGGAAGGACACCGACACGCTCCTGGAGGCGGTCCGCTCAACCTTTCGTCGTGCTGGACCGTGAGGGAGGCATGAGCATGCCAATGGTCGCGGGGCGTTCGAGCCCCGACAAGGTTCACGCGATCGACGTCGTCGTGGTGGGGGACAAGCAGGCCGAGTTCGCCAGCTTCATGGCCCGCTCGGCGCCCGCCCTCGCCCGCACGGCCTGGTTGCTGTGCGGCGACACGCATCAGGCCGAGGAGCTGGTGCAGCAGGCCCTGATGAAGACCTACCTGGCCTGGCCCAGGGCCCGGCAGGGCGAGCCGCTCGCCTACGCGCGGCGCGTCCTGGCGAACCTGCGGATCGACGGGTGGCGCCGGGGCCGGCGGGAGGTGCTCATGGCCGCCGACACCCTGCCCGAACGGTCGGGCGGCGGCCAGAGCCCGGCCGACCAGCACGCCGAGCGCGACCGACTCACCCGCGCGCTGCTGGTGCTCCCGACCAAGCAGCGCCGGATCGTGGTGCTCCGGCACCTCGAGGGCCTCACCGAGCGCGAGGTCGCCGACGCCGTCGGCGTCTCGGTCGGCACCGTGAAGTCCACGGCGTCGCGCGGTCTCGTGCGGCTGCGCGAGGTCCTTCAGGCGGAGGACACGGACGCCGCGCGCACGCCAGGAACCACCACGAGCACCACCGACGAGAGGAGCGGGTCATGAACAACGACGAGCAGTTCGCAGAGAGCCTGCGCGCCCAGGTGACGCGGGTCGCGCCGCAGATCGACGTCGACGTCACGCGCGTCGTCCCCGCTGCCCGACGGCGGAGGGTCGCCCAGGTCAGCGGCGCCGCCCTGACCCTCGCGCTGGCCCTCGGCGGCGGGGCCTGGGCGGCCACCACCCTGGGTGTCCAGGGAACGGCCTTGCCCGGCGGTTCGACGACGATGGCGGTCGAGCCGTCGCCGTCGCCGAGTGGGCCGCCGCCGACGTCGAGCGAGGGCGACCACCTGCCGGAGATGCCCAGCTACCCGCCCATGGACCCCATCATTCCGCCCGAGAACTGGCGGGAGGCGACGTACTACCACGTGGTGAGCCGCATGGCGACGGCCGAGCAGCCCGCGGGCGAGGCACCGCTCGGGATCGAGCGCTGGTACGGCGACGGCACCAGCTTCGAGCTCACCGCGCACGGCCCGGAACTGATGGCGCTCGGCAACTACGCCGACTTCGAGGGCGGCAACCCCGTCAGCTACACCTGGACGGAGATAGCAGCGCTGCCCACTGAACCGGAGGCCCTGCACGATGCCCTGAGCAGCCGCTACCCCTCGATCCAGCGTGAATGGGCGGTGCGCGACGCCGCGAGCCGCATGGCGACCCAAGCACCGGCCTCGCCCGAGCTGCGGGCCGCGGCCTGGGAGCTGCTGATCAGCTTGCCCGGCGTCGAGGTGGAACAGGATGTTCAGGACTCGGAAGGCCGTCGAGGCACCGCCGCGACGTTCGAGAAGCCCGACACGGTCACGACGGTGATCTACGACGAGGCACAGAACCGCCCGCTCCAGAGGGAACGGACGAAGGGCCCGATCCACACCCTCGAGGCCTACCTCACGACCGGGTTCTCCGATCTCCCCGAAGAGGTCGCGGACAGCGCCATCGAGGTGCCCAACTTCACCGCGATGACCCGCGAGGACGCCGAGGTGGCCTGCCTGCAGAAGCACCTCGCCTGCACCTTCGAGGGGGCCGGGTCGGACACCGTGCCGGAGGGAACGGTCATCTCGTCCGACCCGGAGGCTGGCGCACTGGTCACCTGGGGCGCGCCCGTCACGGTCCTGCTCTCCACGGGTTCCTGACCTGGCGGTTCGCCACGGGCCCCAGGTTGCGCCGGTTGCTCTCGAGCCCGGCGTAGCCTGGGGCCCGTGGCCCATGCCTACCGCACCAGCACCCGCGTCGAGGCGCCCGCGGCCGTCGTCTGGCAGGTGCTGTCCGACGTCGAGCGCATGCCCGCCTGGACCAGCTCCATGACTCGCGTGACGATCCTCGGGCCCGAGACGGCGATCGCCGTCGGCTCCCGCGTCGAGATCGAGCAGCCGGGCCTGCCCAGGGCGACCTGGGAGGTCGACAGCCTCACCGAGGGCCGCGGGTTCTCCTGGTCGAGCAGCACGCCCGGCGTCCGCACGGGAGCGGCGCACCAGATCGCCCACGTGTCCGACGTCGCCTGCGAGGTCACGCTGGCCGTCGCCCAGAGCGGGATGCTCGCCGGGCTGACCAACCTCGTCCTGGGCACCAGGGCGCGGGAGTTCGTGGACACGGAGCTGGCCGGTCTGAAGGCCGAGTCGGAGCGTCGCGCCCGGGACAAGGGCTGACACGCCGCCGTAGACCGGCGTGTCGCACCATTTCCTCCCGTGTTTCTTTATGCCCTCCAGAGCGTTATTTCACCGCTAAGAATGCCCCTTACGCTGCGAAAAGGCATCTGGGCGAAAAGTTACGCGCATTTTGGACAGCCCGGTACTTCACGACAACTGTTATCTGATCGAGACAAGAGGGTTACCCGTATGTAGCGTCTGATCCGTTGTGCCACCGGAGGCACAACCGCGGGCCCCATTCCCCACATCGGTACGGGCTCACGAACCCGGCGACTTGGAGAACTTCGGTGAGTACCACCGTCCGACGCGGTCGACACCGCGCCGCTCATGCTCCTAGAACTCCCCTGATGACCGTGACTCGTACCGCAGCCCGTTCGGGCGCACTGATCGCGGCATCCTCCGGACTCATCGCGACGGCGTTCGCACCCAGCGCACACGCCGTCGTGGGAGACGGCTCCCACCGCCTGGAGAGCGTCGGCACGACAGCACTGACGCAGGAGGCCCGCAGCGAGCTGCCGGCGGCGCCGGCGGTGCAGGTCGCGAGCGACGCGAAGCTGCGGATCGAGAGCTCGGCCGTCAAGGTCACGCCGGCTCCCGAGCCGGAGCCCGTCGTGGAGGCCCCCGCCGCCCCCGAGGCGGAAGCCGTGGTCGAGGAGGTGGAGCCTGCCACGCCGGACTATGCGTCCGACGGATCCATCGGCGCCCAGGCCATCTCGATCGCCATGCAGTACGTCGGCATCGCGTACGCGTACGGCGGGGATTCCCCGGCGACGGGCTTCGACTGCTCGGGCCTGATCAAGTACGTGTACGCACAGCTCGGCGTCGAGCTGCCGCACTCGTCGTCGTCCATGGTGGCCGCGGGCTACCAGGTCGCGTCGCCGCTGCCCGGCGACATCGTGTGGACCCAGGGCCACGTCTCGCTCTACGCGGGCGACGGCATGGTGGTCGAGGCCGCCAACTACGGTTCCCCGGTCCGCTACACCGACCAGTGGCAGGACTACGCGGTCTACATCCGCCCCTACTGACCCGGGATCCGCGAAGTAGAGCGCCTGTCCGGGTCTCCCTGGTGTCGCCAGGCAGACCGGACAGGCGCTCTACTTCGCGGATCGCAGGTCAGTAGGCGACTGCTGCCGCCGCGTCCACGACGCCGTAGCCGTACAGCGGGGTCCACACACCGACGAGGCCCAGGAGCGGGTCGTGCGACGTGTACAGGATGGCCTTCTCCACGCCCGCCGTCGGACGGCCCTGGCTGAAGAGCAGCGCCGCGACCCCGGCCACGTGCGGCGTCGCCATCGACGTGCCCGCGTAGGCGTCGTAGCTGCCCTTGCCACAGGTGTCCGACCCGGTGCCCACGGGAACCGTGGACCAGACGTCGCCGTCGCAGCCGGTCAGACCGCCCGAACCGCCGGGCGCCGAGACGCTCCTCAGGTCGAGCTTGATCGGCAGCTCCGAGTAGTAGGAGTGGATGCCTGCGTTGTCCGTGGCCCCGACGCAGATCGCGACGCTGGTGAACGCCGGGTCGCTGCAGAGCGGGGTCGACGAGTTGCCGGCCGCCGCCACCGTGAGCACGCCCTGCTCGCGGGCGTACGCGATGGCGTCGCGCATCAGGGTGTCGACGCCGAGGATCGTGAACAACTGCCCGCCCGGGCCGGAGCCCAGCGAGAGGTTGATGACGTCGGCTCCGTGGTCGGCGGCCCAGCGGATGCCGTCCGCGATGTCCTCGGACGAGCCCGAGCCCGCCTCGAGCACCTTGACCGGAAGGATCTTGGCATCCGGTGCCACGCCGGCGACGCCGATGCCGTTGTTCGTAGCGGCGGCGACGATGCCCGCCACGTGCGTGCCGTGCTCGTCGCCGTTGTTCTTGCCGTCGGGGCCCCTGAAGTCCCCCTCACCGCACGGACGGACGTCCGCGCAACCGGTAAAGGTGGCTCCCGGCAGGAGCTGGCCCGCCAGGTCCGGCTGGTCGAAGTCGACACCCGTGTCGACCACTGCCACTACCGCGCCCTTGCCGGTGGCCGTCGGCCAGGCGGCCTCGGCGTTGATCTGGTCCAGGCCCCACTGCTTGTCCCGGAGGGGATCGCTGGTCGCGGCCTGCGCACCCGGCGCCACGGCGACGAGCGCCGCCACGGCCAGCGCCGCGGAGGTGGCGACGCCGACGAGTGACTTCCTGTTCATATATTGCCCCCATTGCTCGCCAGGGGCTGATTACCCCCGAACTGGCCCAAACGTACGGGTATCGGACAGGGATAGAACAGGGCAGACGGGGCGGAGCGGGTGAAATTTACACAATCGCAATCAGCAGTGGCGCGGGTTGCCAGCTCAGGCCCAGGCCTCGGAGAGCTCGCCCTCGTCCGGCGCTTCCCGGGAGAGCCGGAGCGCCGCGATGGCCGCCCCGAGCAGCAGCGCGACGACCCAGGCCCCGAGCTGGTGCCCCTCGGACACGATCGCCGCCGAGGCGATCTCGTCCCAGACGATGCCGACGGCGGACAGCGGGTCCTCGGTGGGCGCCGAGCCGGGCCAGATGTTCTCCTGGACTGCCAGCAGGGCCGGGCCGGCGGCCTGCAGCACCCAGACGACGCCGGCGGCGGGCAGCCAGCCCAGCAGCTCGATGGGCCGGCTGTCCACGGCGAGGCCGAACGCGACGCCGAGCGCCACCGCGAAGATCCACCAGGTACCCGTGGGCGACACCGGCTGTCCCGGCACGAAGCCCCAGAACCAGCCGTCGAGGAGCACCACCGGCAGGGCGAGCGCGAGCCCGCGCAGCGCGGCGGGGCCGAGGGCCGTCAGGAGGCCCGCCCCCAGGCCCACCAGACCGGCCGCGCCGGTCACGACGAGCATTGCGAGCGGTCCCGCGTCGCCCGGCACGCTCTCGCGCATCGCGAGCCACCAGGACGTCCCGCCCGCGGCTGCCATGGCGATCAGCGTTCCGGCGATCGCGGCGCCCGCACCCGCTCCGGCCGACGCCGGGAGGCCTGCGGCTACCCCGGCGAGGAGGCCGCCGACCAGGGCCATGACGACCAGGCCGACCACCGCGTCGTCGGTGGTGAAGGGGAGGGGCGAGAAGCCGGCGACGCCCGCCGTCGAACCGTCCGCGAGGCCTGTGACCTCGTATAACGCCTGCAGGAGCCAGGGCAGAAAGCCACAGGCCCACCAAGCAATAGCACTGATGGGAAGCACCCACCAGGCGGAGATGTGGTACTCACTGTCGGCCATGCCGCCGAACGGTAGCGGATGTGTGATGTCGGTCATAACCCCCGATGACGGAAAGAGCGCAAATCTGCGCCTTCGTTGGGTCAGACCGTAATGCGTAACCCGATCGTGACTTTTTCGATGAAGGTGTGTACTTTGACTCCTACTCCGCCGCAACGGTGGAGTCGTGAGCCGGACGCCGAATCCTGTCACCGGTTCATGACCAGACGTTCGAGACAGGAGCGGGGGACCCACTTCCGGGCGACAGCAGGACCGTCGTCCTCGGGGTGAAGCCGAGCGGTACCCCCCAAGTAGCCGTGCGGCCGGGTGTTTACTCCCACCCGAACCCGACAGCTGACCTCGCAGGCGGTACAGGAGACATTTAGGTGACGAACTCCATCCGCGGCCGGCATCGTGACAGCCGGCCGGCCATGACTCCGCTGACCATCCTCGCTCGTACCGCCACAGAGAACGCCGGCACCGTCGCCCGCCGGGGCGCCATCGCCGCAGCCGCAGGCGGCGTTCTGATCTCGACCATCGCGACGACGGCCCACGCGGCCCCGGCGATGGACCTCAAGACCGACGTCAAGACCGCCAAGCTGAACACGGCGGACCTGAACTCCCTCACCGCGGTGGCCAAGCAGGCCGTCGCCGCCGCCCCCACCGTGACCGTCCCGGCCGACGCGAAGATGCCGATCGAGATGGAAGCCCTCGGCACCTCGCCGGGTGCGGACGGCGAGAAGGGCGAAGGCCCTGCCGTCGTCTCGGTGGACGCACCGGACCCGGTCCCGGTCGGCCAGCAGGCCGTCAACATGGCCATGAACTACCTCGGCATCACGTACGTGCTGGGCGGCGCTTCGCCGGCCGAGGGCATGGACTGCTCCGGCCTGATCCAGTACACGTTCGCGCAGCTCGGGATCTCCCTGCCGCACTCGTCGAGCGCGCTGCTCGGCTCCGGCTACCAGGTCACCTACCCCGAGCCCGGCGACATCGTCTGGACGCCCGGTCACGTGGCCCTGTACGCGGGCGACGGCATGGTCATCGAGGCCTGGGCCGCCGGCATGCCGGTGCGCTACACCGAGATGTGGCAGAACAGCCCGACGTTCATCCGCGTCGTCTGAGCTGAGCCGAAAGCACCGCCGCACGGCAGCAGCTCATCGTAAGGCGCCGCCTCCGTCCCGGGTATTCCCGGGTCCGGAGGCGGCGCCTTACGCGTGCCCGCGCTGATTCCCGACTACGGTGACCGTCGGGCGTCAGGGCGACGCCGGCAGACACCGACGCCGGTAGGACAGCTCGGCATCGACGCGTGCGACGAACGAAGGACGACGGTAGGCAGATGCGGTTCAGCAGCCCCTTGGGTCGCGAGCAGGGCCGGGGTGCGGCACTGCAGCGCCGGCCCGGCCAGCTCGTGATCGTCGGCTTCGCCGGCGCGATTGCGGTGGGAACGCTGCTCCTGCTGCTGCCGGTCGCGGCGTCAGGCGAGCCGGCCTCGTTCATGGAGGCCCTGTTCACCGCGACGTCGGCCGTGTGCGTGACCGGGCTGATCGTCACCGACACACCGGTGTTCTGGTCCGGGTTCGGCGAGGCCGTGATCCTGGTGCTCATCCAGCTCGGCGGCCTGGGCGTCATGACCGTCGCGTCGCTGCTGGGCGTCCTGGTGACCCGGCGCCTCGACCTGGGATCCCGGCTGGTGGCGGCGGCGTCGACGCGGACCGTCGGCCTCGGCGACGTGCGCCGGATGCTGGTCCGCGTGGTCGTCGTGGCGTTCGTCGTCGAGGCCGCTACGGCACTGGTGCTGGCCCTGCGTTTCGCCGCTGCCTACGACGAGCCGCCCGGCCGGGCGCTCTGGTACGGGGTGTTCCACTCCGTCTCGGCCTACAACAACGCGGGCTTCGCCCTGTTCTCGTCGTCGCTGATCGACTTCGTGGCCGACCCCTGGATCTGTGTGCCGATCTCCGTCGCCACGATCCTCGGCGGGCTGGGGCTGCCCGTGATCCTCGAGGTGCTGCGCGAACGCCGCCGACCGAGCCGGTGGAGCGTCCACACCAAGATCACGCTGCTCATGACCGCGGTCCTGCTGGTGGGCGGCACGCTGTTCTTCCTCGTCACGGAGTGGGACAACGCCGCGACGATGGGCACACTCGACACCGGCGGCCGAATCCTGGCGTCGTTCACGCAGTCGGCTCAGGCCCGCACAGCGGGCTACAACTCCTTGGCCACCGGTGAGATGCATACCGAGACCTGGCTCGGCACGATCATCCTGATGTTCATCGGCGGCGGGTCGGCGGGAACCGCCGGCGGCATCAAGGTGACGACGTTCGCGGTGCTCGCCCTCGTGATCTGGTCCGAGCTGCGCGGCGACCCGGACGCCAGCGCCTTCGACCGGCGCATCTCGCCCGCCACCCAGCGGCAGGCGCTCACGCTGGCCCTCCTCGCGGTCGCGATAGTGGTTCTCCCCACCCTGTGGATGACGGCGCTCTCGCCGTTCACCGTGGACCAGATCCTGTTCGAGGTGACGTCGGCGTTCACCACCACCGGCCTGTCCACGGGGATCACCGCCCAGCTCGCCTGGTATCACGAGTTCGTGCTGGTGCTGCTCATGTTCATCGGGCGGCTCGGGCCGGTCACGCTCGGCACCGCGCTGGCGCTCCGCGCCGGCAGGCGCCTGTACCGCCTCCCGGAGAGCGCCCCGATCATCGGCTGACCGTCCTCCGTGTTGTGAGCGCGATCGTTGCGCCTAAGACGGGCACGTAGTCGCCAAGATCCCGCCCACAACAAGGGGGGTCAGTCGGGCCAGTCGCAGTAGTCGCCGACGAAGTCGTAGAAGTCGGAGCGCGCGCTGTCCGGCATCGGCACGTAGACCGTCGGCTGCGGGGCGCCGTCGACCCGCGCGGAGACGGGCACGAAGGTGCCGCGCTTGTCCTCGGCCACGGCGTGGACGTCGCAGCGGGCGGGCACGACGGCGAGCACCACCTCGCCGGACCGCTGCCCCGCCAGGTCCCGGCCGACCCACCCGGAGGTTCCGCCCGGGTCGGGGTTGCTCATCAGCGTCGTCCCGGCGATCCGGTCCAGGGTGACCTCGGGCCCGCCGTCGACCGGCTCGATCCGGAGCGTGACCAGGGCGGTCAGCTCGCCGTCCCGCGTCTCGACGGGGACGTCCGGGTCGACGGCGAGGGCCGCGCCTGCTGCCACGGCGGCCACCGCGCAGTCCGCCTGGTGGTTGCGGGCGAGGTGTCCCACGGGGTCGCCGACCTCGTCGACGGCGACGTCGGTGGCCGGTCCCAGGTCGTCGCCCTCGCCCAGCGCGAGCGTGATGGTGCCCGACGGCGGGGTCTCCGCCGCCCCCGCTCCGGACTTCGCCCCCGCGCCGGCACACCTCGGCTCGCCCAGCCCGACGTAGACCGCGCGGGTCGTGCCGGGGCGCAGCACGAGGGTGTGCTCCTCCTTGGTGGGGTGCGACGGCCCGAAGCCCTCGGCGTCCAGGGCCCCGGACAGGAGCGTCATCGTCTCGTCGGAGTCGTTGGTGACCTCGAGCCGGACCTCCCGCGTCGCGTACTGCTCGCGCCCCTGCTTCACCTCGACGCTGAGGTGGGCGGCGACGTCGGCGGGCACGCGGCCGCGCGTGGACGACGGAGGTGCGCCGCCCGCCGTGCACGCAACCGCGGCCGCGCCGATCAGCGACGCCAGAAGGACGACGCCGACAGCGCGGCCGCGGGATGCGGCGGTCAAGCGTTCCTGCGCCCGAAGATGGCCTGGACGATCAGGATGACGATGATCGAGCCGATCACCGAGAAGAGCCAGCTCTGCCACGACCAGAACTCGTCGAAGCTGATGTTGAAGAGCAGGCCACCGAGCCAGCCACCGAGCATGGCTCCGAGTACGCCGAGCAACAGGGTGACCCAGAAGCCGCCCGGCTGCTTACCCGGGATGACGATTCGGGCGATGACGCCCGCGATCAGTCCGAGGATGAGAAAGGCCCAGAAGCCCATGACATTTTCCTCCAGAGTGGTTGGCTTGCTTGCGCACTACCTCAGCACTGATCGGGGCCACTTGCCACCGGACCCGCCGAATCAGTCCCAAATTGGGACATTGCGTCCGGACGAAACCGGCCAAACACCCCCGCGCTACAGTTCGCCGGGGCAGACGCCAGACGCAGGACCGGGGCAAGGGGCTCCGGGCACGGGAAAGCTGAGGGAGATCGCATGAACCAGGGGATCGGCACGCCGGCCGAGCCACGGATCGAGCCGCGCAGCGGGCGGGAGCGGCTGCGCGCGTTCCTCGACCGGAGGTGGTTCACCAACCTCGTGCTCACAGTGATCCTGGCGAATGCCCTGGTCCTGGGCGCGGAGACCATGGTGGACGGCACGGCGCTCGAGATCCTGACCGACATCGACCACGCCATGCTGGGCTTCTTCGCGCTCGAGCTGCTCCTGCGGATCATCGCCTACGGCCGCAGCTTCTTCCGCGACCCGTGGAACGTGTTCGACCTCGTCGTCGTCGGCGTCGCGGTGCTTCCGGCCAGCGAGTCCCTGTCCGCGCTGCGTGCCCTGCGCGTGCTCCGGGTGCTGCGCGTGATCACCGTGGTGCCGTCGCTGCGCCGCGTCGTCGACGGCCTGCTGCGGGCCGTGCCGGGGATGGGCGCCGTCGGCGCGCTGCTGGTGCTGGTCATGTACGTGTCGGCGGTCATCGCGACCGGCCTGTTCGGCGAGGCCGCGCCCACGTACTTCGGGAATCTCGGGAGCTCCCTGTTCACGCTGTTCCAGGCCATGACGGGCGAGGCCTGGCCCGACATCGCCCGCGCGGTGATGGAGGTCCATCCCTGGGCGTGGATCTTCTTCGTGGTCTACATCCTGGTGGTCGGCTTCGCGGTGCTGAACCTGTTCATCGCCGTCATCGTCAACGGCATGGAGGAGATCTCCGAGGAGGAGCGCAGGGACGACGAGCAGAAGGACGTGCGCCTCGACCACCTGGCCGCGCAGAACCACGAGATCCTCGCCGAGCTCCGCTCCCTGCGCGCGAAGCTCGACGAGGACGAGGGCGGCGCCGTCGCCTGACCCGGGCCGTCGCCTAACCCAGCACGACGTTGACCAGGTGCGGCGGCCGCACCACGACCCGCCGCACCGTCCGGTCGCCCACGGCCCGCGTCACGGCGGGCCGCGCCAGGGCGGCCCGCTCCAGGTCCGCGGCCGCGACGTCGGCGGACACCGGCAGCCGGTCCCGCACCTTGCCGTCCACCTGGACCACCGCCTCGACCTCGGTCGTCACCAGCAGCTCGGGGTCGACGTCGGGCCACGGCTGCGCCGCGACCGGCGTGGTGCGGCCCAGCCGTTCCCACAGCTCCTGGGCCGTCTGCGGGGCGAACAGGCTCAGCAGCACGGCGACGGCCTCGACAGCCTCGCGGTAGGTCTGCGCGCTGGCACTGGCCCCATCACCCACCCCAGGACCATCACCCGCCCGCCCACCCATGGCCCGCCGCACCTCGGTCACCAGCTCCATCAGCCGCGCGATGGCGACGTTGAACCGCCCGGCCTCGACCAGCGCGTCGACGTCGCGCACCGTGCGGTGCACCGACCGGCGCAGGGTGTCCGGGCCGGCGTCGTCGGCCGGCCCTGCCGGTGGTCGAGCTTGTCGAGGCCCTGGTCTCGACGAGCTCGACCCACGGGAGGGCGCCGGGACCAGGCGCAGCACGCGGGCCAGGAACCTCCGCATCGCCTCGGGCGAGACGTCGGCCCAGTCGACGTCGTCCTCCGGCGGCCCGGAGAACAGCATCGCCAGCCGGACGGCGTCGACCCCGTGCCGGTCCAGCTCCGCCGCCAGGTCCACGCCGTTGCCCAGCGACTTGCTCATCGCCCTGCCGTGGTTGACCACCTGGCCCTGGTTCATCAGGCGGGCATAGGGCTCAGGCGAGGGCACCAGCCCCATGTCGTACAGGACCTTGGTGACGAACCGCGCGTACAGCAGGTGCATCGTCGCGTGCTCGACGCCGCCCACGTACAGCGCGGCGGGCATCCACCGGGCGGCATCCTCCGGGCGGAACGGGCCGCCGTCGTACCCGGGCGACAGGTACCGCAGGAAGTACCAGGACGAGTCCACGAAGGTGTCCATCGTGTCGGTGTCCCGCTCGGCCGGGCCGCCGCACCGCGGGCACGCCGTCCGGATCCAGTCCCGGGCGCCGGCCAGCGGCGAGACGTCGCCCGGGACCAGCTCGTCGCCCTCCAGGTAGGGCAGCTCGACGGGCAGCTGGTCGTCCGGCACGACCACCTCGCCGCAGTCCGGGCAGTGCACCACGGGGATCGGCGCGCCCCAGTAGCGCTGCCGGGAGATCAGCCAGTCGTGCAGGCGGTAGGTGGTGCCGTCCGGCGCGTCAGGCGCGTCCTGCCGGCCGATCCAGTTCCGCTGCATCGTCAGGACGTGCGCCGGCCAGCCTGGCTCCAGCAGCGACATGTCGTCCAGCAGGCGGTCTGCGTAGGCGGTGATACGGAAGAACCACTGGGTCAGCGTCCGGGCGACGACGGCGGTGCCGCAGCGCTCGCACGCGCCGTCGACCACCTGCTCGTTGGCCAGCACCGTCCGGTCCCTCGGGCACCAGTTCACCTCCGCCGCCGCCCGGTACGCGAGGCCCCGCTCGTGCAGGCGGGCGAACAGCCACTGGGTCCAGCGGTAGTACTCGGGCTCGTGCGTGTGCAGCCGTCGCGACCAGTCGAACGAGACGCCGTAGCGCCGGATCGATGCCGCCTGGGTGGCGATGTTGGTGTCCGTGAACACGGCCGGGTGCTCGCCCCGGCGGATCGCGGCGTTCTCCGCCGGCAGGCCGAACGAGTCCCAGCCGACCGGGTTGAGCACGTCGAAGCCCTTGGCCCGCCAGTGCCGCGCCACGACGTCGGTGATCGCGAACACCTCCGCGTGGCCCATGTGCAGGTCGCCCGACGGGTACGGGAACATCGTCAGCAGGTAGCGGCGGGGGCGGGCGCCGTCGTCGGACGCCTCGAACAGGCGGTCCGCGGCAGGGCTCGCACCTGCCGCGCGGGTGGTGGGGTACGTATCGCTCATCGCTGTCGCTCTCCGGTGCATCGATCGGGTCCGGGCACGAAAAAGCCCCTCGCAAGGAGGGGCGGCCGCACCGGGTGTGCCCGATCGAGGGGCTGATCCAGTGCGGCTAGATAAGCAGCGAGGGTGCGATGCGCATGCGCCCACGATACGTGGGGCGGCCGAGCGGGGTAAAGGAAGTTCGGGACGGGGTCCGCGGTCCAGCGAGAGCGCCGGTTCGGTCCGCCGCCAGCGAGGTCCGAACCGGACGTCACGGACGAATCGAAGAAATTTCCTCAAGTGCTGTGACATCCGGGCGTCTCGTGCGTCTGGGCTGCATGGAACACACCGAGCACCCCGAACTCGTTCGTCTGGGCGCCCAATACCTGCGCGCCTACGCGGAGGGCGATGCCGTCAGCCTCTACCGCCTCGCGGACGCGTGGGGCGCGAGCGACCTGATCGCCGCCACCTGCGAGGTCGCGCTCGCGGTCATCCACGCGACGTCCGGACCGCAGGGCCTCGACGCGGTATCGACAGCGTTCTCGACCAACCGGAGGTGAGTACCGATGGAGCAGATGAAGTCCCCGTCTGAAGATCCCGAAGACATGTGCGAAACCGACGTCGTGGTGCGATCATGGGCCAGCGGGTCGAAAGGGGACACAACTCGCAGAGGGGGCAAGGCCGCGTGACCACCACGGGTGACCTACGGATCGACGACTGGGTCGTGCATCGTCCTAACGTCGTGCGTTCGGTCGTCGCCCGTGTGCCCGGCATCGATGCCGAGGAAGCCACCAGCCGTGCCTTGGAGAAGATGGTCCGGATCGTCTCCACCGGCGGGACGATCGACGACCCGGCTCCGTACTGGCGGCGTGCGGCGGTCAACGAGGCCATCTCCATGACCCGCGAGGCCGGACGCGCCCGCCCGGTCGAGGACGACACGCTCGACGGCCTCACTCCCCCGGTCGCCGGCGCCGAGCTCGACGCCGAACGCCTGGCCGACGTCACGATGCTCCGCACCGCCCTGTCCGACCTCGCCGAGGACGACCGGCAGATCCTCCTCGAACGCCACGTCCACGATCGTGCCGTCACCGACATCGCCACCGGCCTCGGCGTCCGCCCCCACGCCGTGACCATGCGGCTACGCCGCGCCGAGGAACGCCTCGCCGGCGCCTTCGCCGCCGCCCACGCCCAAGCCGTCAACGAATCCGAGTGCCGCACCACCCGCGCCGCCATGCACGACTACCTCAAGGGACGCCTCCTGCCCCGCAGGCAGCAGCGCCTGGAAGTCCACATGGACGGCTGCACCGAGTGCACCCGGGCGTTCATCGACGTCCGCGAAGTGTCCTGGATGCTGCGCGACTTCGGTCAGCACCTCATCGCCGGCGGCTTCGTGACCGGCGCCGTCGGCACGGGCGTCGCGGGCGCCGGTGCTGCTGCCGAGGGCGCCAAGCCACGGTCGTTCGGCAAGAAGGAGACGGCGGTCGCGGCGGGCGTGCTGGCCGCGCTCGCCATCGGCGGTGGGGCCGCGGCCGCGACCTACCTCAACCGGCCCGACCAGCCCCCGGCGCAAGCCATCCAGGACACCGGAGCCGGTGGCGGCAGTGGCAGTGGCAGTGGCTCGGGAGGCGGAGGTGGCGGCGACTCCTCGCCCACCGAGCGGGAGCCGAGCACCGACAAGCCCCCGTCGATCCCGCCGACCGACCCGCAGCCGCGCCCTGCGACCACGCCCAAGGAGGACGCGGCGCCGGTGTCCGACCCGGTGACCGAGCCCGAGGAGGACGTGGCCGATCCCGCGCCGGTACCGGACGACACCTCGGAGCCGTCCGACCCCGGGTCGGATCCCGCACCGGAGCCGGGCGGCAGCCCGGACGAACCGGCGCCCGAGGAGCCGCCCGTCGATCCGGCACCGGAGGAGCCCGAGGAGCCGACAGTGCCCCCGGTGGATCCGCCCGACCCGCCGGACGTCCCTGATGGGCCCGGGATCGGCACGGCGCTGGACGACCTGCTCGCGAACCTTGGTCTCTCCGACCTGCCCGGCATCGACCTGACGACGACGACGCTGGACGAGATCTGGGCATTGCTCCTGAGCCCGTTCGAGCAGGCCGCCGACGACGCCGAGTCGGCGACCGGAGACTGATGATGACGCGGGTCCGCTGCCGGCCCCGCCTCTGCTCGGCGCTGTGCGAACGCACAGTCTCTCTGGGCGACAGCCCAAGATCCCCGATCGATCACACCTGCACCTTCCGCGCGCCCGCATTCTTTGCGAGCATGCACCCCCGACGTTCCGTGCAACGTGAGGTCACGCGGCGCCTTGTCGCGTGCAGGAGGGGGGCAGCGTGACGGTCACCAGCGCCGACCTCAGCCAGTGGGCAGCGCATCGACGCGCGGTCGTCTTCACCGTCTCTCGGCGCGTACCCGGCATCGACCCGGAGCTGGCCGCGAGCCGCGGCCTGGAGCTCCTGTGCGTGGAGCTCATCAAGCGGGGCGACGTCGCCGACCCCGTCACGTTCTGGAGCACCGCTGCGGTGAACGCGGCCCTGGAGATGGCCCACGAGGAACCGTCGGCCGCGGAGCAGACCGCGACGGCCGAGGTCGTGACGGCGCCGGTCCGGCGTGCTCTCGACTTCGAGGTGCTGAGCGCGGCGATGGAGAGGCTGCCGGCCGGCGAGCGGCAGATCCTCTGGGACCACCATGTGGTGTCCCGGCCGGTCGCGGCCATCGCCGACGAGATCGGCGTGCTGCCCTACGCCGCCAAACGTCGCCTGCGCCGCGCGGAGAACCGGCTCGCGAGCAGCCTCGCCGAGACCCACACCGGCATCGCTGACGACGCCGAGTGCAAGACCACCCGCGCCTCCATGCACGACTTCGTGCGGAACCGCCTCCTGCCGCGCCGTCGGCAGCAGGTCGAGGACCACATGGTGCAGTGCGCCGGCTGCACCCGGGCGTTCGTCGACGTCCGCGAGTCGTACTGGATGCTGCGCGCCGCCGCGCCGGTCCTGCTGCTCGGCGCCGCGGCCGCGGCGAAGACGAGCACGGCGGCCGCGGGAGCAGGTGTCGCCGCGGCGGGCGCGGGGGTCGGGAGCTGGCTGGCCACCCTGGGAACACGTGCCGTCCTGACCGTCCGCAGCGCGCTGACCGATCCGGTCAGCCTGACGGCGACCGTCGCGGGCGGACTGGTCATCACCACCGCCGTCACGGCCGGGGTCGCCGGTGAGGCGGGTGCCATGCCGTCGTTCCGGGAGACCGGCCTCGTCTCCGTCTCCAGGCCGGAATCCGTGCAGACCGCGGTGCGAACCACCCCGCCGTCCTCCCCGAAGGAGGATCCTGCGAACGTTCCCGAGCCGATGGCGTTCGTGCCGCCGGGCCAGGAGCCGACGGACGGCATGCCGCCAGGGCTCGCCAGGACCGACGGGGTACCGCCCGGCCTGGCGAAGCAGGGCGGGGTGCCGCCGGGGCTCGCCAAGGAGGAGGGCGAGCCCGCGGAGCCCGCCGAGCCGAGCACGACGGCCCCGCCGGATCGCGCGGCGACCGACGACACGCCGCCCAGGCTCACGCAGGACGACGGGGTACCGCCCGGCCTGGCGAAGAAGGGCGGCACTCCGCCTGGTCAGTCGAAGAAGGAGACGACGCCGCCTGGTCAGGCCAAGAAGGATGATGCGCCTCCCGGCCAAGCGAAGAAGGAGACGACGCCGCCGGGCCAGGCCAAGAAGGACGACACGCCCCCCGGTCAGGCCAAGAAGGAGACGTCACCGCCGAGCACGGCGACCGAGGACGGGCCGCCCGGCCAGGCGAAGAAGGAGACGCCACCCGGGCAGGCCACGAAGGATTACGCCGCGGCAGAAGAGCAGGGCCGCTCAGGTCAGGCGCGCTCAGGTCAGGCGCGCTCGGGTCAGGCGCGCTCCAGGAGGACGAGCACCTCGTAGTGCGAGGTCTGCGGGAACATGTCGAGCAGACGCGCCCGCACCGGGCGCAGCGACGGCATGCCGGCGAGGTCCTTGGCGAGCGTCGTGGCGTTGCAGCTCGAGTACAGGACGTGGTCGATCCCCGAGGCCTCCAGCCAGTGGGCCAGGTCCGCGCCGATGCCCCGCCGGGGCGGGTTCACGATCACCATCTCGGGTAGCCCGGGGGCGTCCGGCCCGACGGCGAACGCCGTGGCGTCGCCCGCCGCGAACGTGACGTCACGGAACCGGTCGGCCTGGCCGCCGTCGCGCAGCTTCTCCACCGTGCCCGACGCCGCCGCCACGGCTTCCGCGCTGATCTCGATGCCCGTGACGGCGCGCCCCGGCGCCGCGCAGTGCAGCGCGAAGCCGCCCACTCCGCAGTACAGGTCCCAGAGGCTGCTCGGGGCGATCTCGTCGACCCAGGCGCCGGCCTGCCGGTACAGCTCGGTGGCGACCGCCGTGTTGGTCTGGAAGAAGCTCTGCGGGCGCAGGTCGAGCGTGATGTCGTCGATGCGCATCGGGAGCGTGGTGCGCTCGGTGAGGGGGATCTCGAGGTCGCCCTCCAGCACCGCCGCGTGCGTGGGCTGGATGTTCGCCGACGCGACGGCCAGGGCCGGGAGCTCGGCCCGCAGCGAGGGCAGGTGCTTGCGGATCCGCGCTATCGCTTCCTGGGAGCGCAGCACGAACCGGACCATGAGCTCGGCGTCGGGCGACAGTGTGACCAGGAGGTACTTGAGCTCGCCGCGCTGCTGTGCGCGCTTTCCCCGGCCGGAGACCTCGTACGGCTCCAGGTTCGCCCTTGTGACGAACGCGGCCAGCGGGGCGAAGGAGGCCTGCAGCGCGTCGGGGTAGAGGCCGCAGTCCGTGAGGTCGACGCCGCGGCCTGTCCCGTCGAGGATGCCGAGCACCGGCTCGGCCACCGTGCCGCTGACCACCATCTTCGCCTTGTTCCGGAAGCCGGACTCCACGCTGCTGACCGCCGGGAGCCACTGGGGACCTGCGGCTGTCGGGATCGAGGCGAGGAGCGCGGCGACGTGCCGCTCCTTGTCGAGCACCTGGGTGGGGTAGTCGATCTCCAGGAGGGTGCAGGAGTGGCAGCGGCCGGCGTCGTAGTGGGGGCACTGCACACCCCCATTATCCAGCCCCCTCGTACTCGAAGTGCCACGGCTCCTCGCGCCCGCCGCCGGCGCGTGCCCAGTCCGGGTGGTGCCAGCCGGCCTTGGGCCCGTTCGCGGCGAGCCACTCGTACTCCGGCTGGCCGAAGCGGAAACCATCGTCCACCGGCACGTCCACCGCGAGCGCCCAGCCGTGGTTCGAGGTGCCGGGTGCGGCGACCTGTCCTCCACCGAACTCGTCGAGCGCCTGGAGCTGCCAGTCGTAGGGCCGATAGCCGTACTCCACGCGCAGCGGCTTGCCGAACTTCGCCTGGAACTGCTCGCCGACCTTCTTCCAGGCCTCGGCGGCGTCGCACCGCAGGTACTGGTCCTGTCCCTCGGGCCCGACCCCCACCTTGCACAGAGAGTCGATCGCGAGCCGCCCGTTGGAGCCGTCGGCCACGGTGGCACGCGCGTCCCACGCCGCCGCCTCGATCGCCACGCGCGCGGCCTCACGGCGCTGGCTGAGCGCCTTCACGGAGTTCAGCTTGCTCGTGTTCACGCCGGCCGCGAGCGCCGCCTCGCCCTCGGCGCGGTGGGTCGAGAGGGTCTTACGGACGGCGGCTGGGGCGCCCGCGTCGGCGGTCCAGTCGAGGGTGTACCGGGAGTCGCGCACGGAGATCTTGAGCTGGTCGGTGACGGATGTGAGCTGCGCCTGCGCGGTCGTGAGCTGTGCCGCGGCCTGCTTTGCCTGCTCGGCCTCGGCCTGGGCCGTGGCCTGTGCGTCCTTGCGGGCCTGCTGCCACTGCTGGTACGACACCTGGACGTCCTTGATGGCCGACTCCAGCGTGGTCGAGGTGGTGCGCATGGTGATCGCCCACTCGGTCGCCTGCGCCTCCAGGGCGTCGATGTCCTCAGGAGCCTCGAGCCCTGCAGCACCAGCCTCGGGGACGGCCGGTGGCTTCATGGCCCCGAGCTCGCGCGCGGCGGCGACGTGTCCGGCCAGGTCGGCGCGGACGGCGTCGTCGGTCACCTTGCCCTCGGAGGCCGCGAGGGTCTTCTCGGCTGCCGCGATCTGGTCGGCGAGGCCGTCCTGGGCCGTGCGCCCCTCGTCCACCGCATGCACGACGTCGGTGCGCGCGTCCGCGAGCTGCTCCAGCTCGCGCTGGCCCCCGGCGTGGACGAGGGCGAACACGATGCTGCCGACCAGGGCTATCGCCGCGGCGATGAGGAAGACGAACAGCGGTCGCATGGAGCCGCCGTCCGACCGCTTGTCCGTCCCCACGGGCAGGGCCGAGCCCGAGGACGCGAGCACCGCCACGGGCGTCGTGTCGAACGGCGACGGCGCGTCCGTAGCTGACGGTTCGGGCGGCGGCCCGGCAGGTGTGGGCGGCTCCACGTTGAGGGACATGGCCCGAAGTTTGGCGAATCCGGGGCGTCAGCGCTAGTCGCCCGCCTGCTCAGCGAGGCCCTTGAGCTTGTCGACGTACAGCTCGACGTCGCCCTTCTCCCAGTCCGGGATGTTGGAGTTGTCGGCGTAGAGGCCAACGGACCGGTCGGTCAGCTCGCGCAGGATGTCGGCGTGGCCGGCGTGCCGGGCGAGCTCGTCGGTCATGTGGACGATGATGCGGAACAGCGTGACCTCGCTGTTCGTCCACCAGGGCACCCGTCCCGGCGCGTCCAGAGGCAGGGTGTCGATGGTCTCGTCGCAGAACGCCCAGGCCCGCCGGTAGAGGTCGGTGATCGACGCGACGGACTCGTCGGCCGTCGCGTACCAGTCGGCCTGCGGGTCTTGGTCGTACACGTCAAGGGGGACGAGCTCGTCCGGGGTGGGCCACTCCCGGCCGAAGGTCGGCCCGAAGTAGCCGATCTCGGTATTGGCGCAGTGCTTGACCAGGCCGAGGAGGTTGTTGCCCGAGGACACCAGGGGCCAGCGCGCCTGCTTCTCCGTGAGGCCCTCCAGCTTCCACAGGAGGGCCTCACGGGTTTCCTGCAGGTACTTCTTCAGGACCAGCTTCTGCTCGAGCTCCGCCGGGTTGCCCGGTGTACCGCCTGTCGTCTGCGCCATGGGGACAGTGTGTCGCCCGCCACTGACATTCACCGAGTCCTTGGCGTCCTGGCCCGCTTCCTCGGCGTGCGGTGGATCCACCACTCGGCGAAGAGGAGGTTCACGACGAACGACACCCAGGCCGAGGCAATCGCAGCGCCCTCGATCTCGGGCGATCCGAAGCCGATGTCCGGGTCGGTGAGCGCCCCCGGCACGTAGACGGCGATGAGAAAGGTGGACCAGAACCGGTTGGTCACGATCGAGAAGGCGTTCCCCGACGCGTCGTGAGCCCTTCCGCACGGCGGCACACCGGTTCTGGCGCGACCACAGGCAGCGGTTTTCGGACGTTGTGCACAGGTGGGCGGCCGAGGCGGGTGGACTGTCAGTGGCGTGCGTCAGAGTGGTGCCGTGACAAGTGATCCCATGACAGACGACAGCACGGCGACGGCAAGCACCGCGACGGCGAGCACGGCCTTGCGCTGCTTCGGCGACGGCGACCCCCTCTACGAGGCGTACCACGACGACGAGTGGGGCGTGCCCCTGCACGGCGAGCCGGCCCTGCTGGAGCGCATAGCCCTGGAAGGCTTCCAGTCCGGGCTCTCCTGGATCACCGTGCTGCGCAAACGGCCGGCGTTCCGGGAGCTCTTCGAGGGCTTCGACCCGGAGCGGGTGGCGACGTTCGGGCCGGACGACGTCGAGCGGCTGCTCGCCGACGCCCGCATCATCCGGAACCGGATGAAGATCGAGGCCACCATCGACAACGCGCGGGCCGTCGTCGCGCTGCACGACTCCGGGCGCACGCTGGACGAGCTGTTCTGGTCGTTCGCCCCGGCGCCGGAAGATCGGCGTCGTGCAGCCACCTTCGGGGACATCCCGGCGTGGACCGACGAGTCGAAGGCCATGAGCAAGGCGATGAAGAAGGAGGGGTTCCGGTTCATCGGCCCCACCACCGCCTACGCGGCGATGCAGGCCTGCGGCCTGGTGGACGACCACCTGGCCACCTGCCCGGTGGTGCTCGGCCGCGCTGGAGCGGCCGAGCCGGGGGCGGCTACCTGACCGTCACAGCTCGGCGCACGGCTCCACGACCGGGACGACGGCGTCGCGCACCCACTCGGCGAGCGACGTCGCCGGCGGGCGCAGGATCACGGTGTCCACGCCGTGCTCGGCGAAGCCGCGCATCTCGCTGACGAAGTCCGCGGTGTCACCCGCGCCGATCGGCGTCCCGCGGTGCAGCATCGTGACGCGGATGTCGGCGGGGTCGCGGCCGACGTCGGCGCAGTGCCCGTGCAGCACGTCCAGCAGGTGACGAAGCCGCTCGGGCGTCTCGGCGAACAGGTTGCACGCGTCCGCGTACTGCGCGACCAGCCGGAGAGTCCGCTTCTCGCCGGACCCGCCGATCATGATCTCCGGCCCCGACAGCGGCGCCGGCGAGCACAGCGTCTCGGCGAGCTGGTAGTGCTTCCCCTCGAACGGGCCGTCGTTGTCCAGGTCGTACATCTGACGGGCGATCCGGACCGTCTCCTCGAGCATCTCGAAGCGGTCCTTGAGCGGCGGGAACGGCACTCCGAGCGCCGCGTGCTCCTTGTGGTACCAGGCCGCGCCGATGCCGTAGGTGGCCCGGCCGCCCGAGACCACGTCGAGGGACGCGACGATCTTCGCCAGCAGCCCCGGGTAGCGGTACGTCACGCCGGTCACCAGCGCACCGAGCTGCACCTTCTCGGTCACTCCGGCCAGGTAGCCCAGGGTCGTGTACGCCTCCAGCATCGGGTCCGACGCCGGGAAACCCTGGTGCTCCATCTGGAAGTAGTGGTCCATCACCGAGATCCACGAGACGCCGCCGTCCTCGGCGTACCGGGCGGCGTCCGCCAGCTCGGTCCGCATCCGCGCGGGTTCCATCGAGTCGTAACGCATGAAGTGGGTGCCGATTCGCATGCCTCGATCCTCCTACGCCGAGTTCCCGTTGCGCCTCAGCACGCTCGCGACGAGCCAGGTGATCGACTCGGCGGTCTCCTGCGGCGTCGCCGACGGCTGCATGACATGGCTGAGCGCGGACCGCACCACGAGGTCGATGACCGTGGCGATCCGCTCCGGCTCCAGGCCGATCTCGTAGGAGTCCACCCGGTTCTGCACCACTACCTTGACGGTGCCGAGCAGCGACTCCGAGTGGGTCGTGAGCAGGGGCAGCAGCTCGGTGTCCGCGCCGTGCGTCGCGGACACCACGGCGCGCAGCAGGGCGTTCCCCTCGGCGAACACCAGCGTGTTCTCCAGGGCCGCGTGGATCGCGGCCATCAGGTCGTCGGGGTGGCTGTCGAAGCCCTCGACGATCTTGAACATGAACTTGGCCGACTCCGTCAGCACCATCGCCTCGGCGAGGTCCTCCCGGCTGCCGACGGCGTTGTAGACGGTCTGCCTGCTCACCCCGGCCTCGGCGGCGAGGCGGCTCATCGTGACCTTCGACCAGCCGTCGGAAGAGGTGAGGCGCGCCGCAGCCGCGATGATCCGACTCCGGCTCGAGATCGGGTCCTCGTACTCGGCAGTCACCTCGGCCATACCCCGATCGTAGGCAACGGGCGGCCTCCAGTCAGGGAAATGCATGGTCAGGTACGTGATATTTCACCTACTCTCCATTTCCTCCCACGGATCGTCGGCCGCGCGCGGCACCGAACCCTCGCGACCTGGAAACCCCCTAGAGTGGCGAGCATGGACCTCGAAGAACGCCTTGCAGTCTTCATCGACTACGAGAACCTGGCGCTCGGTGCCCGGGAACACCTGGGCGGTATGCAGTTCGACTTCGGCCCGATCGCCGACGCCCTCGCCGTACGCGGGCGCGTGGTCGCACGCCGTGCCTACGCGGACTGGTCGTACTTCGACGAGGACCGGCGCATGCTGACCCGGCACCAGGTCGAGCTGATCGAGATGACGCAGCGGATGGGCGCCTCCCGCAAGAACGCCGCCGACATCAAGATGGTGGTCGACGCCATCGAGATGGCTTTCGAGCGCGACTACATCTCGACGTTCGTCATGTGCACCGGTGACAGCGACTTCTCCCCGCTCGTCCACAAGCTGCGCGAGCTGAACAAGCGCGTCATCGGCGTCGGCGTCGAGAAGTCGACGTCGCGCCTGCTGCCGGCCGCGTGCGACGAGTTCCTCTTCTACGACCGCCTCGAGGGCGTCGAGGTGCCCGACGAGGACCAGAGCGCCCCGGCCCCGAAGCGTGGCACCCGTTCCCGCAAGGCCACGTCGGCGCCGGAGCGCGCCGCCGCACAGAAGGCCCCCGCGGCGTCGCGCCGTGCCAAGGCCGCGGAGGCGGTGGCTGAAGCCGTCGCCGAGGCGCCCGCGCCCGAGACCGCCGTCGAGCCCGAGGTCGAGGCCGAGACCAAGCCCGCCGCCCGCCGGCGCCGGAAGGCGGAGCCCACCCCCGCGCCCGTCGACGTCGCGCCTGAGGCCGAGATCGACGTGAGCGAGCAGGAGGAGGAGGCCCCGGCGTCGAGCGACGCGCCCATGGAGGTGCGCGTGGCACAGACCCTCGCCGACCTGCAGTCCTCCACGAGCGGGGCGGTGACGGCGTCCGCCCTGAAGCGCACGCTGCTGCGCAAGGACGCGACGTTCAGCGAGTCCGACTACGGGTTCCGCACTTTCGGCGAGTTCCTGCGGTTCCTCGCGGACCGCGGGTTCGTGGAGCTCGCGACCGGACCGTCGGCGGGCGACCCGGAGGTGTCCCTGCCGGAGCAGGGCGACACCGACGCCGCGTTCGCGCTGCTGCGGGACGTGGTGCAGGAGTCGAACGGCTCGGCGGCGCTGTCCGGCCTGAAGAACGCAGTGCGCAAGAAACGCCCGGACTTCTCGGAGAAGGCGCTCGGCTTCCGTGGGTTCCTCCAGTTCGCGAAGGCGGCGGAGTCCGCAGGCACGGTCGCCCTGGCTTGGGACGACGACGCCGACGACTACCTGGTCACCGCCTGAGGAACCCCGGTGGTCGAGCTTGTCGAGACCGGTCTCGACAAGCTCGACCCGCGATACGAGCTCGACCAGCGATCCGGGCCCGTCACTCGGTGAGCACGCCCGGCACCGTGCCGAGCTGTCCGGCGAGCTCGTCCCCGTCCTTTCCGGTGACGGTCGGCACCGGAGACACGCCGGGCTCGTCCGCCGTGGATCCGCCGGCCGGCACGTTCCCGGCAAGCACCTGCTCCCCGCCGCTGAGCCGCCGGATCCCCACGGCGCGCACCCGGTCGGGACGACGGCGCACTGCCCGCCCGTAGATCTCGACGTCGTGCTGGCCGTCGTCGCCGAAGAGGACCCAGCGCACGTGCGGGAACCACGACATGAGGTGCTCGAGGCTCACCTCCTTGTGCGCCTGGCCGCTGCGGAACCACCCCGTGAGGGTCGGGCCCCAGTCGGTGAGGAGCAGCGGGCCGCGCGGATAGTCGTGGCGGGAGAGGAAGGCGCGCAGCGTGCCCGCGGTGTTCCAGGCCCCGGTCGACAGGTAGAAGAAGGCGGCGTCCGGGTGCGCCTCCTCCAGCGTGCGGTACAGCTCGGGCATGCCCGGCACGGCCCGCCGCGTGCTGGAGTGCCGCACGAACGTGTTCCACGCCGCCAGCAGCGGCCGGGGCACCGCCGTCACCATCGTCGTGTCGTCGATGTCGCTGATGACGCCGAACCGCGTCCGCTCGCCCAGCACCAGCAGCGAGGTGTCGGCGGTGGACGGGTCGGGCCCGTCGAGGCACGTCAGGACGGCGGCCTGCCAGCCGACGGGCAGCGGGGCGCCCGTGGGGACCTCGACGTCGACGTAACCGGCGCGGTCGCTCGTCACGACGGACGTGTGGCCGCCGACCTGCAGCCGCACCCGACAGCCAGGCGCCGGCACCGTGAGGAAGTGCCGGAACCCGCGCCGCCCCGCGCGGAGGAGATCGCCGTCGGGCGAGACGGGGCGCGGCCGCGCGATCAGCACACGGGCGAGCACCCGCACCCGGTCCGGCGTGCCGTACCCGGTGTAGGTCTCGATCCGGGGGCGCCAGCCGGCGCGGCGCAGCGCCCACCCCGCCACGGCGTAGAAGCGGTCTTCCACCACCGCGGCGAGGTGCGGGCGCTGAGATGGGTGCGGGGTCGGGGTGGCCACACCGCATTGTGGCCTGTTACTGGCCGCCCATGCCCGTGGTCGCCACGCCCTGCACGATCCGGCGCTGGAACAGCATGAACACGACCAGCAGCGGCAGGGCCGCGATCATCGCCGAGGCCATGTTCTGCGCGTACTGCACGCCGTAGGCGTCCTTGACCGTGGACAGGCCGACGGGCAGCGTCATGAACTGCGGGTCAGTGGTGATGATGAACGGCCACAGGAAGTTGTTCCACGCGCCGATGAACACGAAGATCGCCACGGCTACGAGGATCGACCTCGACAGCGGCAGCACGATCGTCCAGAACAGCCGCCAGGACCCCGCGCCGTCGATCCGGCCGGCGTCGAGCAGCTCCTGGGGGATGGCGTCGAAGAACCGCTTGAGGATGAACACCATCACGGGCGCCACGACCTGCGGCAGCACGATGCCCGCGAACGTGTCCACGAGCCCCATGACCTGCATCTCCCGGAACAGCGGCACGATGAGGATCTGCCCGGGCATCATGATCGCCGCGAGGGTGAGCCACTGCATCAGCGCCCGGCCCTTGAACAGGGTCTGCGAGAACGCGAAGGCGGCCATCGCGGAGATCAGCACGGTGAGCGCCGTGACCAGCACGGCGACCACCAGGCTGTTCCACATCCACTGCAGCAGGTCGCTGTTGCCCAGCACCTTCTGGTAGGCCTCGAGCGTCCAGCCCATGGTGGGCAGCCACGACGCCGGGAGCGCGGCCTCGGCCTCGTGCTTGAAGCTCGTGACGGCGCCCCAGGCAAGCGGCAGGAGCCAGATCCCGGCGACCACGACCAGCGCCGCGAGCGCCCCGGCCCGCGCCCAGGGCGACGGGCCGATGGTCAGCTTGGTGAGGGCCCGGTTCTCGGCCCGTTCCTGCTGTGCCTTTGTCCGGCGGACGGCGGCGATGTCGGCGACGGCCATGTCAGGCCTCCTTCCGGGCCGGCAGGAGCCGTACCAGCGTGAACACGAGGATCAGGGCGAAGAAGACGTAGGAGATCGCGGAGGCGTAGCCGAGCCGGTAGTTGGTGAAGCCGGTGTCGTAGATGTACTCGAGGATCGGCCGCGTGCTCCCGTTCGGGCCGCCCTGGGTGAGCAGGTAGATCTGGTCGAACACCTTGAGCGAGGCGAGGAGCTGCAGCACCACGATGACGCCGGTGATCGTGCGCAGCTGGGGCAGCGTGATGGAGAACAGCCGGCGCCAGCCGCCCGCGCCGTCGATCGTCGCGGCCTCGTACTGCTGGGCCGGGATGCCCTGCAGCGCCGCGAGGTAGAGCAGGAAGTTGAAGCCGACGGTCCACCACACGGTGACCCCGGCGATGGAGAACATCGCGACGTTCTCGTCGGTGATCCAGCCGATGGGTTCCAGGCCCAGGCCCGCGACCCAGGTGTCGAGCAGGCCGATGTCGGGCTGGAACAGCCAGTTGCTCAGGTGCCAGACGACGGCGCTGGTCAGCAGGTACGGCGCGAAGAACGACATCCGCCACACCCACTGCCCCGGCAGGCCCGTGTGCACGAGCAGCGCCATCACGAGGGCCACCACCACCAGGGGGATGGTGCTGAGGATCGTGAACCACACGGTGTGCCACAGCGTCTGCCAGACCTGGGGGTCGCCGAACGCCTCGGCGTAGTTGGCGAAGCCGATGAACTCGCTTCCGGTGCCCGTGAGGCTCTGGTTCGTGAAGCTCATCCACAGGCCGTAGAGCGTCGGCACCACCAGGAAGAGCCCGGTGGCGACGGCGAACGGCGCGACGAACAGGTAGCCGGAGCGGTCCCGTTCGCGCATGGGCTTGCGGGGCGTTCCGGCGGCCGTGCCGGATCGTCTCGTGGAGGTTTGTCGGTCGGGCAGAGCCGGCCCCGCGGGCGCGGTGACGCCGGCATTCGAGACAGTCATCGTCGTCCTCTCGATCAGGCGGGGTTGGGCTGGGCGAGGAACCGGTCCATCTCGCTCAGCATCCGGGTCACGGCGGTGCGGGCAGGGGCCTTGCCGGCGAGGGTGTCCGTCATCGCGTCGGCCATACGCGTCTGGAAGTCGCTGCCGCCGCCCGTGAACCAGGCGTCGGGGTCGAAGACGGCGATCTCCGCGGCCGGCGCGTAGTCGCGCTGCGGGGTGAGCTCCTGGTAGGCGGGCTCCTCGACGATGGGCTGGTAGGCCGGGATGTGCCCGGCCGAGGCCCAGGTCAGGCTCTCCTTGAGGATTCCGGCAAGGACGCGGTACGTCGCCTCTCGGCGGGCCGGGTCCGGCGTCCCCTGCTTGGGCAGCACGAACGAGTGCGAGTCGGCGTAGTTCGCCGGGGTGTCGAAGACCGCCGGGAACTGCGTGGCCCCGACGTCGGGCAGCGCGTCCCGGAACATGGGCAGGTCCCACTCGCCGGCGAACATCAGGCCGGTGCGGTTCGACATGAATCGGCCGGACGCGGCGTTGCCGTCCTGGTTCTTCGCGGCGACCGTGCCGTCGACCATGGCCTGGAGAAACTCGAAGACCTCGGTGGCGGCCTCCTCGTCGAGCGCCGCGGGGCGGCCGGGAGTGAGCTCGTAGCCGCCGCCGTTCTGGGAGTAGAGGCCCCAGAACATGCGCCAGCACCCGGCGGGGTCGCGCTGGTAGCCCCAGCCGACGCCGGTCTCGCCCGTGACCTCGGCCATCGCACGACCGGCCGCGAGGAAGTTGTCGGCGCCCGCCACGGCGTCCAGGTCGAGCTTGCCGTCCGCCGTCGCGAGACCCGCGTCCTTGATGATCTCCGGGTTGTTGAACGCGATGTACGGGTGCGTGTCCAGCGGCAGGGCGTAGAGCTGGCCGTCGAACTGGGCCTTCTCCCACACGGCGGGGGCGAAGTGCTCCTCGCGCACCCCGAGGTCGGCGAGCACCTCGACGTCCAACGGCTCCAGGAGCCCGCCCGGCGCGTACCCGGCGAGCCGGGACATGTGCATGACGGCCGCCTCGGGCGGGCGCCCGCCCGACGACGCCATGGCGAGCTTCGTGTAGTACGGCGGCCCCCAGGCGAGCGTCGTCGACTCGACGGCGATGTCCGGGTTGGCCGACGCGACCACGCCCACCATCTCCTGCATGAGCGCGCCGTCACCGCCCGAGAAGAGATCCCAGATCATCACCGGCGTCTTGCCGCTGCCGGCGGCGCTCGGCGTCGCGCAGGCGGCGAGCGTCCCGCCGAGTGCGACACCGCCGGCACCGATCAGGGCCGCGCGCAGCAGATCTCTGCGGCTCAGGCCGCCTGAGCTCTCGGCACGGCTGCGGGTTCTCGACGCGATCCCGGGGCTTCCTTGCCCCGGGACACCGCGTGGTCGTAGCACGGTCATCCTCGACCCTCCAATGGTGCAACGTTGCGGTCCAACGTTGGATCACGATGGACTAGGTCGGGCGTCCCGTCAAGGGGTCGCGGGGCGGAAGGATGTGAAGGGTTGTCGGAACGAGCGGATCGCCGCGTGGGCATCAAAGAGGTCGCGGCAGCGGCGGGCGTCTCCTGGAAGACCGTTTCCAACGTCGTCAACGGCACGGGCCGGGTCGGCGACGCGACCAGGGCGCGCGTGGAGGCGGTGATCGCCGAGCTGGGCTACCGGCCCAACCTCGCGGGACGCCAGCTGCGGCGGGGCCGCACCAACACGCTCGCACTCGCCCTGCCGTGGGTGCATGCGCCGTACTTCTCGGTGCTGGCCCACGAGGTGATCGACGTCGGCAGCACCCGGGGCTACCGCGTGCTCATCGAGGAGACCCGCTCCTCGCGCGACACCGAGCTCGAGGCGGCGCGCGGCTTCGACGTCCAAGCGATCGACGGCATCATCTTCTCGCCGCTGGAGCTGACCCCGGCCGAGATCGACGATGTGCGGGGCTCGGTGCCCCTCGTGCTGCTGGGCGAGCGGGCCGACCCGGACCCCAGCCGCGAGCGGCGGACGGACCACGTGAGCATCGACAACGTCGAGGCCGCAGCCCAGGTCACGTCCCATCTCCTGGCGGCCGGACGGCGCAGGCTCGGGTTCCTCGGCGCCGAGCCGCGCGGCGCCGGCCGCACCGGCGCGCAGCGGGTCCAGGGCTTCCTCGACGCGCACGCCGCGGCCGGCCTCGACGTCGACGAGCGCTGGGTGCTCCAGGTGCCGCAGTTCTCCCGCCCGGCGGGCGCCGCGACCATCGAGTCGGTGCTGCCCCGGATCGACCAGATCGACGGGCTGGTCTGCGCCAACGACGAGCTCGCCCTGGGCGCGCTGTACGCCTTGCGCCGCAACGGCGTGCGGGTGCCCGACGACCTCGCCGTGACGGGCTGGGACAACACCGAGGACGGCCGGTTCGCGAACCCCTCGCTGACCACCGTCGCGCCAGACCTGCGCGCCATCGCGGAGACGGCGGTGGACCGGATCATCGCGCAGCTCGAGAACCCCGGCGTCGAGCCGGTCGACGAGGTCGTGCCGCACCGTCTGCTGGTCCGGGAGAGCAGCGCCTCCTGAACCGCCTTCCGGGTGCCTGGCGGGCGCCGGGGTGATACAACGTTGCATTCCGCTCGGAAGCCGTGTTGAATCGCCGCGCACCTGTCGTAGACGCAATGGAGCAGCTGATGACCTTCCTCGACCGCTTCTCGCCCGCCGGCGCGCACACGGCCACCGCCGTACCGCGCCCCGAGTACCCACGCCCGCAGATGACCCGCGACCGTTGGCTGAACCTCAACGGCACCTGGCAGTTCGAGATCGACTCGGGCGACTCCGGGCTCGAGCGCGGCCTCGTCGAGCGCCCGCTCCACAGCGAGATCGTCGTCCCGTTCGCGCCCGAGTCGCAGCTCTCCGGCATCGAGAACACCGACTTCCTCGAGGCGGTCTGGTACCGCCGCGAGGTCACCGTCCCCGCGGAGTGGGCCGCCGTCGGCGACGACCCGCACGTGCTGCTGCACTTCGGCGCGGTCGACCACGACACGACGGTGTGGGTCGAGGGCCTCGAGGTCGTGCGGCACCGCGGCGGGTTCACCCCGTTCACGGCCGACCTGCACGGCATCGCGCGCCCCGGGGACACGGTCACCGTCGTCGTACGGGCGCGGGACACCCGCCACGGGCCGCAGGCCCGGGGCAAGCAGAGCAACCGCTACGCGAACTTCGAGTGCAACTACACCCGCACGACGGGCATCTGGCAGACCGTGTGGCTGGAGCCGGTGCCTGCCGCGCACCTGCGCCGGCCGCGGATCACGCCGGACCTGGCGAGCTCGGCTTTCGACGTCGTGGTGCCGCTGTCCGCGAACCGGCGCGGCCACACGGTGACGGTCACCGTGTCGGACGCCGACGGCGAGGTCGCGACCGCCACCGCGCGCGCCGACCTCGACCTCGCGCCCGCGCTGCGCGCCGTCGTCCCCGCGGACCGCGTGCGCACCTGGGGGCCGGGCGACCCGAACCTGTACGGCGTCGACATCGAGCTGCGCGACGCGGACGGCGCCGTCGTCGACTCCGTGCGCTCGTACGCGGGCCTGCGCTCCGTCTCCATCGACGGGCAGGCGGTGCGGATCAACGGCGAGACCGTGTTCCAGCGGCTCGTGCTCGACCAGGGCTACTGGCCCGAGTCGCTCATGACCGCGCCGTCGGACGCCGCGCTCGCGCGCGACATCGAGCTCGGCCTCGCGGCCGGCTTCAACGGCGCCCGGCTGCACCAGAAGGTCTTCGAGGAGCGGTACCTGTTCCACGCGGACCGGCTCGGCTACCTCGTGTGGGGCGAGTTCGGCGACTGGGGCGCCGGCGGGTACGGCACGTCCGCCGACGGCCAGCGGCCCACGACGTCGTTCGTCGCCGAGTGGATGGAGGCGCTGCAGCGCGACCACTCGCACCCGTCGATCATCGGCTGGTGCCCGCTCAACGAGACGCACCAGGACCTGCACGACCGCATCACGCAGCTCGACGACGTCACCCGGGCGATGTGGCTCGCCACCAAGGTGGCCGATCCCTCCCGGCCGGTGCTGGACGCCAGCGGCTACTCGCATCGCGTCCTCGAGACCGACGTCTGGGACTCGCACCTGTACGAGCAGGATCCGGCGAGGTTCGCGGAGCACGTGGGCGGCCTCGCCGAAGGGCGGCCCTACGAGAACGCGCGCGACAACGGCACGAAGATGTCGGTGCCGTACCGCGGCCAGCCGTACTTCGTCAGTGAGTACGGCGGCGTCTGGTGGAACCCGGACGTGGCGGCGACGGCGTCGGGCAGCTCGCCCGACTCGTGGGGCTACGGCCAGCGGGTTGCGGACGAGGAGGAGTTCCACGCCCGGTTCCGCGGGCTCACGGAGGCGCTGCTCGGGGACCCGCGCATGTTCGCCTACTGCTACACGCAGCTCACCGACGTGTTCCAGGAGGAGAACGGGATCTACCGGTTCGACCGCAGCGAGAAGCTCGACGTCGCACGCGTGCGGGAGGTCCAGGTCCAGGTCGCGGCTGTGGAGGCGGCCGAGAACGCGGAGGCGACAGCCAGCTAGATGTCTCTGGCCGGGTACCGGGTCTTGTAGGTCTCTTTAGTCTTTTTCACCGTATATCACCCCGTCCACAGGGGCGCTTGGGGGGTGCACAATAGGCCGGTGACGTACCGGTTCCTCAAGCTCATCCTCTCGCTGCTCGTGCTCGTGCTTCTGCGTCCGCGCGTCACTGGCCTGCAGAACATCCCGAAGCGCGGCGCCGTCATCCTGGCGAGCAACCACCTGTCGTTCATCGACTCGCTGCTCATCCCGATCATGGCGCCGCGCCACGTCGCGTTCCTGGCCAAGGCGGAGTACTGGACCGGCAAGGGGATCAAGGGGCGCATCTCCCGCTGGTTCTTCACGAAGATGGGCGACATCCCGGTACAGCGGGACGACCCGCGCGCCGGGCAGCGCTCCCTCGAGGACGCGCTCGCCGTGCTGCAGCGCGGCGGTGCGTTCGGGATCTACCCCGAGGGCACCCGCTCGCGCGACGGCAAGCTGCACAAGGGGCACACCGGCGTCGCTTGGCTGGCGCTGACCGGCAAGGCGCCCGTCGTCCCCGTGGCGCTGCTCGGGACGGACAAGGTGAAGCCGATCGGCAAGATGCCGCGGTTCGCCCGGGTCGAGCTGCACTTCGGCGCGCCGATCGACCCGTCCCGCCAGATCGCGGCCGGCACCAAGCCCGCCCAGGCCCGCCGCGAGCTGACGGAACAGGTCATGCAGTCCATCCAGGCCATGAGCGGCCAGGAGCGCGCGGACTGACGCCAGCACCTTTGGTTGTGAGCGCGATCGTTGCGCCTAAGACGGGCACGTAGTCGCAACGGTCACGCCCACAACCAATGGTGCGGTTAGAGGCGGGTGATCCGGATGGCGTCCGCTATGACGTAGGCCGTGCCCTGGGTCCAGCGGCTGACCGCCACGACCGTGCGGGTTCCCGCCGTCATCGCGTACGTGCCGAGCGAGAGCCAGGCGCCGCCGCCCGTCGACTGGTCGACGCGGATCGTCGACGAGCCGGTGCCGGTATAGACGATGAACGGCGTGGACGTGTTGTAGCCGTCGATGCCTGGGAACCACGCCTCGACCCGGTACGAGCCGTCGGACGGGATCGCCGCCGAGAAGGTCGCCAGGTCGCTCACCTCGGCCGGCGTCGCGTAACGGTAGCTGGCGCCGTAGCGCTCCGCCGAGAAGGACGACGTCAGCCACGACGCGCCCGCCGCGAAGCCCGAGGACGTGTTGTCGACGATGACCGACCAGCTCGTGCCCGCCAAGGCCGCGGCCACCTCGGAGCGGAGCTGCGGCAGCATCGAGTAGAGGACGTCGCCCGGGCAGGCCGTCGCCGTGTAGTCGCGGTGGCCGTAGATCTGGGTCGGCGCGATCCCGTACTGGTCACAGATGTAGGCGCACAGCTCGACCAGCCGGCTCCAGAGCTGCGCGGGCGGCGTTGCGCTCGTGTAGGTGCCCTGGTTCTCGATCCCGATGGCCTGGCTGTTCTGGCCGGGAGCGTGCGCGCCCACGACCATGCCGCTGCCGTTCTGCAGGCGGGACAGCGAGCCGTGCCGGCCCTCCATGACGTACCCGCCGCGGCTCACCGTGAGGTGCTGGCCGGTGTCCACCCAGCCGTTCGCGAAGTGCCACTGCTGGATGTCGCGCGCGATCTGGTACCCGGCGGCCTGCGAGTAGTCCGTGACGTTCGCCGACGCCGTGTGGTGGATCAGGATCTTGTTCGGGTTGGTCGAGACCGTGTCGATGGTGCCCCGGGCGGCCTCGGCGCCCCAGGTGTTGCAGCTCGCGATGGTCGGCGCGGCGACCGCGACGCCGGCCAGCGCACCCGGGGGCGCGTCGGCCGGCGCCTCGGGGTCGGGCGCCAGGGACGGCGGGGCGTCCGCGGTCCGGACGTCCGCCGTCCGGGCACCCGCGGCTCGCGCGGGAACCACTGCGGCGGGGGTCGCTGCGGCGGCCGCGGGGGCCGCTATCGTCGCGCCCGCGGCACCGATGCCGAGGACGACGGCGCCGCGCAGCAGGTCGCGCCGCCCGAGGGAGCTGCTGTCGTGACCGTGGTCATGGTGACTGTGGTCGTCGTGACTGTGGTCGGTGGAGCTAGGGACGTGTTCGTGCACGGTATGCCTCCACGGTTCGGTCGCGCTGGTACGGGCCGATTTCATCCGTAGTATCGGCCGACCGCGCATGCCGCCGGTACATCACATCCGGGGTATACCCCGGACGCGATCCCCCAGACGTCGGACGCCCAGGTCACCGTCAGTGACCTGGGCGTGCGACGTGCGAGCGCGTCGAGGGTCAGGACTCGATGGTCTGGTGGCCCTTCGACGAGCCCTGCTCGATCGTCGTGTCGGCTTCGTGCGCCACCTCGATCTTGCGCGGCTTCGCCTCCTCGCTGACCGGGATCGTCAGCGACAGGACACCATCGGTGTACGAGGCCGAGATGTTGTCGAGTGCGAGCCCGCGACCCATGGTGAGCTGCCGTGCGAACGTGCCCGTGGGCCGCTCGCGGACCAGCCACTGCGCGTCGTCGCCCGAACGCTGCGTGCGCTCGCACCGGACCGTGAGCGTCCGGTCCTCGACCGACACGTCGATAGTGCCCGGGTCCACGCCTGGCAGGTCCATGGACAGCACGTAGTGGTCACCCGTGCGGAACAGGTCAATCGGCATACCGCCGGACTGCCGCGCACTGGTCACCAACGAGCTGAGCATCCGGTCCATCTCCCGGAACGGATCCCAATAGGTAGCCATCGCGCATCACCTCCTCGACGATGCGACCCTGGCCTCTCCAGGGCCGCCGCGCGTGACGGCGGCCCGACCGCCGTCCGGCTACACGATCATTTTCGCGCTCCGCGTCGCTGAGTTCCAGTCCCTCGGACATGCCGAAAGTCAATGTATAGAGCGCTGGCTAGGCCGCGGCGCGGCCCGTCAGGCCCACCCGCTCCAGCAGGTCCAGGGCCGGGCGGTGCTTGTTGAACGTGTACACGTGCACGCCGGGCGCGCCGGCGTCGAGCACCTCTCGCGCGAGCGTCGCGGAATACCCGATGCCGTGCTCGTGCTGTGCCTCGGGGTCGACGCCGCCGTCGGGCGCGGTGAACCCGTCGAGCTTCCGCAGGAGGTCCGCGGGCGCGGCCACGCCCGTCAGCTCCTCGACGCGGCGCAGCCGGCGGGCCTCCGTCGCGGGCAGGACGCCGGCCACGATCGGGATGGTCACGCCCGCCGCACGGGCCGCCTCGACGAACCCCGTGTAGGACTCCGCGCGGTAGAAGAACTGGGTGATCGCGAAGCTCGCGCCGGCCTCCTGCTTCTCCAGGAGCCGCCGCACCTCCTGGTCGCGCGTGGTGCCGGCGCCCGGGTTGCCGTCCGGGAACGTCGCGACGGCGATGGTGAGCGGACGGGTCGCCGCCCGCAGGGCGGCGCTGGCGTCGGCTGCGACGCGGCGCTGGTCCACCTGCGTGAGCAGGCGGACCAGGTCGACGCTGGAGCGCACGCCGTCGGACGGCGGACACCAGTCCGGCTCGTCGCGCGGCGGGTCCCCGCGCAGTGCGAGGAACGACCGCACGCCGGCCTCGAGGAACTCGTCGATCACCTCGGACACGTCCTCGCGGGACGCGCCCACGCAGGTCAGGTGGGCCACCGGCAGCACGGGCGTGCCGCGCAGCAGCGTGGCGAGCACCTCTCGCGACGTCGCGCGGTCACCCCCGGCGGCGCCGTAGGTGACCGACACGAAGTCGGGTTGGGCCGCCACCAGCCGCTGCGCCGTCTCCCAGAAGTTGGGCGCGACGTCGGGCCGACGCGGCGGCATCAGCTCGAACGACACTGTGGGGCGCTGCGGGTATGCCTCGACGACCATGGTTGCTCCATCGGACCTGGCGTTAGCACCTTACGTCCACGCGCCACGTCTACGAGGCGGGAAGTCGGCAGGTTGCTGCGGTGTCACGGAGCCAGGACTCTCGACCGCTCTGGATGGGATCGCCACCATGTTAAGCGATTGTCCAGCACTGGGACAGATTCTGTCCGGTCGCCGAGACGGCCCGTTCCATCGCCCGCCGCGTACCCGCCGCGCCTACTTCACCGACCCCGCCACCAGGCCGCCCACCAGCCGCTTCTCGATGGCCATGAACAGGATCACGACGGGCACGATCGCCACGACGGACACCCCGAACACGTAGTGCCACGACGTCTCGTACTGGCCCACGAACTTCGTCAGCGCCACGGACAGCGGCTGGTTGCCCGCCGTCGACAGCAGCACCAGCGAGGCCGCGAACTCGTTCCAGGACGCGACGAACGTGAACACGACAGCCGTCACGATGCCGGGCCACACGAGCGGCAGGTTGATCTTGGTCAGGACGGCGAACGTGCCGGCGCCGTCGAGCTGCGCCGCCTCGTCGACCTCCTTCGGGATGCCCGCGAAGAAGCTGTGCATGATCCAGACCGCGAACGAGAGGTTGAACGCGGCGTTGACCAGGATCATCGCCGCCCAGGTATCGAGGATCCCCCACGCGATGAACTGCCGGAACAGGCCCGACGTCAGCACGGCGGGCTGCACCATCTGGGTCACGATCACGAGGAACAGGAAGACCAGCCGGCCCGGGAACCGGAACCGCGCCGTGTAGTAGGAGGCGGGCAGCGCCACGGCGAGCACGAGCAGCGTCGCGCAGACCGAGATCACCAGGGTGGAGATCAGGTTCTGCAGCAGCGGCGTCTCGGGCGTCGACCACATCGTGAGGTAGTTGTCCCAGTGCCACTCCGAGGGGAAGTAGGTGGGATCGACCGACCTGATCTCCGCCTTGGTCTTCACCGAGCCGAAGAACATGATCAGGTACGGCAGCAGGAACACCACCAGCACCACGAGCCCGGCGAACATGCGCAGCAGCAGGGCTCCGATCGGCACCTGGTCGGCGGTATACCTCCGCACCCGCCGCCCGTTGCCCGACGTCGGACTGGTCACCTTGCGCGGCGTCGTCGCCGCATCGGTGGTCACGGTCATCAGACCTCCTCCAGGGGGCGGACGGCCCGCACGTAGATAGCCACGATCCCGATGACGACCAGGAACGCGATGACGGACAGCGCGCTCGCCAGGTCGATCTGCCGCTGGTTCTGCATGTACTTGAAGATCATGGTCATGACGGTGTCGGCGTCGTACCCGGGGATGGACCCGGTCATGACGCGCAGGATCGGCAGCGAGTTGAACACGTTGATGATGTTGATCAGCACCGCCACGGAGATGGCGCCCCGCAGCTGCGGGAGCACCACGTTGAAGTACGTCCGCACACCGCTCGCACCGTCGATGCGCGCGGCCTCGACGGTCTCGCCGGGGACGGTCTGCAGTCCGGCCAGGATCGTGTAGGTCGTGAACGGCAGTGACACGAAGACGGCGACCACCATGGCCCACGCGAACGCGGTGCCGGCGTGCCGGGTCCAGCCGTAGCCCTCGGGCGTGTCGATCAGCCCGATGTCCACGAGGAATGAGTTGATGATGCCGAAGTACGGCTCCAGCCCGTAGTGCACCACCAGGGTGGTCATGACGACGCTCGCCGCCCACGGCACGATGACGGCCATGCGCACCAGGCGACGGCCCGGGAACGCCTTGTTCAGCAGTGCTGCGAGGGCGAGCGAACCGATCAGGGTGCAGCCGACGACGACCACCACCCACACGACGGTGCGCCCGAGGATCGGCCAGAAGTACTGGAATCCCACCACCGTCGCGAAGTTCGCTAGGCCCACACCCCCGTCGTCCACGCCGCTCTGGCTGATGTCGCGGGTCGAGTTCCAGAACATCAGGCCGACCGGGAACAGGACCACGGTCGCGATGAGCGCGACCGCGGGCCCGATCCACGGCAGGGCCTTCAAGAGGTCCTTCACGTGTCTTCCAATCAGCCCGCGTCGACCTGGGCCTGGATCTCGGCCAGGACGTCCTTGGCGGACTTGTTGCTGTCGAGCTCACCGAAGAGCGCCTTGAACGCGGAATCCGTGGCGGCCCAGTCGGGGTTGGTGGTCGGGTAGAACTGCGCGTCCGGCAGCGTCTCGAGGAACGGGGCGAGCGCCTCGTCGTCGGCGAGCTGCTCCGAGCCCGACAGGGTGGTGGGCAGGAAGCCCTCGGCCTTGACCCACGGGACGTAGACGTCGGCGGTGTAGAGGTAGTCGAAGAAGGAGGTGATGGCTTCCTTCTTGTCGTCGTCGTTCTTGAACGCCATCAGGTGGTCGGCGACGCCCAGGGTGAACGGCGAGCCGTCCTTGGTCGGGATCGGGTGGATCGAGTACTCGAGGTCCGGGTTGTCGGACTCGATCTGGCCCACGCTCGGCGGGAGACCGACCTGCATGCCGATCTTGCCCTGGACGAAGATGTCGAAGAGCGGGCTGCGGTCGGACGCACCGGCGTCCGCCTGCGTGGCGCCCTCGTCGATCATCTTCTTGATGAACTCGGCACCCTCGAGGTTCTCCGGGGTGTCGACGGTGATCTTCTCGGCGTCGCCGAAGGATCCGCCGCCGCCCCACAGCCACACGGCGGCCTCGGCCTGCGCCTCCTCGGAGCCGAGCGGCATGCCGTAACCGGACACGCCACCGCCGAGCTTCGAGACCTTCTTCGCCGAGTCGAGCAGCTCGTCCCAGGTGGTGGGGACCTCGGCGCCCGCCTCGTCCAGGAGCGCGTCGTTGACGAACAGCGCACGGGAGGACGCGATCCACGGCAGGCCGTAGGTGGTGTCACCCACCTTGGCGTTCTCCAGGAACGACGGCTGGAAGTCGGCGAAGGTCTCGTCGGATGTGACCTCGTCCGCCGGGTACAGCAGCTCGTCCTCGGCGAAGCCGGCGAAGGGGCCACCGTTGTAGATGTCGGGTGCTTCGCCGGCCTGGATCTTGGTGGCGATGACCGACTCGAGGTTGTCCCAGGACTCGACCTCCAGGTTGACCTTGATGTCGGGGTTTTCCTCCTCGAATCCCGCGATCACGTCGTTCCAGAGGCCCTGGGTGGCGTCGGAGTAGCTGGGGACGAGCAGGTCGAGCGTCGTTCCGTCGCCGCTCGCTTCCTCGCTGGACCCGCCGAAACCGCAAGCGGTCAGTCCGGTTGTCGCGGCCAGCGTGATCGCCATGATCCCGCCGAGCCTCTTGTACTGGGCCATTTCTGTCCCTCGCTCTCTTCGTGGTGTCGGTCACGTTTTCACTTGCAACAGTAATCTGTCAAGGGTTCTAACAAACCTGTGACATACGAGTGACACGATGGACCCGAAGGGCCCGCGAGGCCAGTGGAGAAGCCAAAAAGGAGGGCCGCAGCGCGTGGCTGCGACCCTCCTTCGGCATGCCTCCTGGCCGACGGCGGAGCCTCGTCCGAGGCGCCGCTCGCGGCTCTGCGCGAGGTCAGCAGCCGCAGCCGCCGGGCACTCCTTGCGGGATCGAGGTGACGTAGGCCGCGTAGCGGTCAGTCCCCTGGTAGGTGACGTTCCACCAGCCCTTTCGGGCGTGCACGACGGTCGAGATCAGCCCGTCCGAGATCTCGACGCGCCGTACGAACTCGCGCTTCGCCTTGTCGACGAACGGGCCGTCGGGGTCGAACGAGATGAGCGCCGTGCCCGATCGAATCGTCCGCCACGAGAGGGACTCGTCGTCCGCCACACGCAGTACGCGGACGGTGGCCGTGATCCGAGCCGGCTCGCCGTCCACGGCGTCCCTCGGCCGGATCGAGGCGTCGATCTTGGTCCATCGCTTGAACGAGATGCTCGAGCCCTTGTCCACGTCGATCTCGTGGTGGTTCACCTGGCCGTCGGCGCGCAGCACGTCCGCGGACACCTCGATCCCCGCCCAGTAGTAGCCGGGGGCGATGGTCCCGGGAAGGTACACGTGATCCCGTTCAACCCCGTCCGAGTTCACTCGGAAGGGGAACCGCCGGACGAAGGTGCTCCCCACCTTCCGGAGGGTGATCTGGCCCGTCATCGACTGCAGCTCGCCACCCTTCGTGTCCAGGCCGACGCTGTATCCGAATGCGACGTCCTGGAGATCCAGGAATCCCGGGTCGCCCTTGATGACGCCGCCCGAGGCGAACAGGCGGGCGGTGAGTGTGGTGCCGTCGCCCTGGTCGGATCCGACGATCGGGAGTGCCTGTACCGCCGGTGCGGTGACCAGGCCGCCGGCAAGAAGCGCCGTGGCGGTGGCGAGCGCCACCAGACCACGGCGGAAGAGGGAGGTGCGGGACGCGCTGGGCAGTGACATCGTGGTTTCCCCTGTTTGCTCGATGGCGCCTGTCCCAGCGGGCGTGGATCGCTCGCCGTCAGGCTTCACCAACCAGTACGGGCTTGAGTCAGGAAAGGTTGGGGTGAAGACGAAGGAGGGCCGCAGCGCGTGGCTGCGACCCTCCTTCGGCATGCCTCCTGGCCGACGGCGGAGCCTCGTCCGAGGTGCCGCCGCCGGCCCTGTGCGAGGTCAGCAGCCGCAGCCGCTCCCCATGCCCTGCCCGATCCAGGCCAGGGAGTCGGCGAAACGGGAGCTCCCCGGATAGGTGACCTTCCAGTACCCCTTGCGGGACTCCACGACGGTCGAGATCCGGCCGTCGGACCCGATCTTGAGGTCCCGCACGAACACCGGTCGGCTCGACCCGTACGGGCCGTCGGCGTCAAACGAGAGGACCGCCTCGCTCGAGCGGATCCGCAGCCACGAGAGGGTGTCGTCGTCGTCGATCCGCAGCACGCGCGCGGTGGCGTTGATCCGGGCCGAACGGCCGTCGGTCTCCTGCGTCGAGATGGTCCCGTCGGTCATGGTGAAGAGGCGGAACTGCACCCGCTGAGCCTCGTTCACTTCGATCAGGTGCCGCACCCGGGTCCCGTCGGCCTTGCGCACCACGGTGAACACCTCGACACCCACCCGGTAGGTGCCCGGGGCGATGGTCCCGGTGAAGTTGATGGCGCCCCGGCCGATCATGCCGGTGCTGGTGCGCTTCATCTCGATGGTGCGCTTGCGCACCGGCTCGCGGTCGATCTTCTGGAGCGTCAGCTCGACCTCCGCCCCCACCATGGTTCCGCCGGACGCCTTCAGGTCGACGCTGTACCCGAACCTGGCGGGAAACAGCTTCTGCTCGTCCACGTTGCCGTAGATCGTGGAGCCCGAGGCGTACATCGACGTGGTGACCGTCGTGCCACCACGGGTGTGGGTGTCGACGACCGGCAATGCAGCCTGCGCCGCCGGAGCGACGATCAGGCCGCCGGCCAGAAGCGCCGTGGCGGCGCCGAGCGCCACCAGTCCACGGCGGAAGAGGGAGGTGCGGGACGTGCTGGGCAGTGACATCGCGGTTTCCTGTCTGCTCGATGGCGCCTGTCCCAGCGGGCGGATATCGCTCGCCGTCAGGCTTCACCACCGAGTACGGACGGGAAGACCGGATCGTTGTGGGTGAAGACGCAGGAGGGCCGCAGCGCAGGGCTGCGGCCCTCCTTCGGCGTTTCTCGGGTCCGACGGCGGTGGCCCGCCGCCGCCGCCGGCCCGGTGCGGTCAGCAGCCGCAGCCCTCGTAGTCGCCCTGCGGTAGCCACATCATGCTGCCGGCAAACCGGTCGCTGCCCGCGTAGGTGAGCTTCCACCACCGGTCGTGCGCTGGAACGACCGTCGAGAACGTCCCGTCGGATCCGATGGTCAGCTCCCGCACGTAGACGTTCCTCTCCTCGTCGAGTACCGGGCCGTCCGGGTCGTACGAGAGGTGCACGGTGCCGCTGTGCAGCGTGCGCCACGAGAGGTCGCCGTCGTCGCCGATGCGAAACCCCCGCACCGTCCCGGTGATCCGCGAGGGCCGGCCGTCGGTCGCCGTGTGGTTCGAGATCGCTCCCTGAAGCTCCGTGGCACGCCGGATCGACACCGTCTTGACGTTGTTCACGTTGACCCGGTGCCAGTTCACCTGACCATCGGGACGCTGCACCCCCGCGGTGAACTCGATACCCACGCGGTAAAACCCCAGGTCGATGGTCCCAGGCAGGTCGACCGTCCTCGTCCGGTTACCACGTTCGTCCACCATGAGCGGGAACCGGCGCACATTCGTGGAACCGACCCGCTGCAGCGTGACCACGCCGTCGAACGACCGCAGCTTGCCGCCCGTCCAGCCCAGGTCGACGAGGTACCTGAACGAGGGAGGGTCCCAGAGGATGTCGTTGTCCACTGCGCCCGAGATCGTTGAGCCCTTGGCGTACATGCGGGTCGTGAAGGTGGTGCCGTCACGCTCGTCGGTGTCGACGAGCGGGATGGCCTGCGCCGCCGGAGCGGCGATCAGGCCGCCTGCCAGCAGCGTTGCGGCGGTGGCCAACGCCACCAGACCCCGGCGAAAGAGAGATCTGCGGGACGTGCTGTGCAGAGACATTGTGGCTCCTGTCTGTTCTGTGGCGCCTGTCCCGGCGAGCGCATGTCGCTCGCCGTCAGGCTTCACCACTGAGCACGGACGGGAAACACGAAACGTTGTACGTGAGGACGAAGGAGTTCAGCAGCCACAGCCGTGGTGGTCGCCTTGCGGGAGCCACTCCAAGCTGTCGACACGATGATGGCCAAGAAAGCGAGGGCGCCGGTCTGGTCGAGACCAGACGGGCGCCCTGCTTCGCTGTGCGCTTCTTACCGTTCGGTGGCACCGGTCATCGGCAGGCCGAACGACAGCCCGACGGCGACGATGCCGCCCACGAACAGGAACGGCGACGACGCGGACTCACCGATCGATCCGATGGCCAGCAACGCGAGCCCGCCCAGGAACAAGGCGAAGCACGCGATGAAGCGAACCAGCAGGGTCGCCGTGGGCTCCTGCTTCTGCCGACGGGCCACCTCGAAATCACTCATGGGGCAAATCTACAGTCCTATCGGGTGGTGCTGACGGCCAGCTCGCCGGCCTGCCCGTTGACCGTGACGGTCACCGTGGTCTCGCCCGCACGCAGGGCCGTCAGCACGTGCGTGCCAGGGTCGAGCGCGAGCAACGTGCCGCGCGGGCAGTCCCGCAGTGCGGCGCGACCGGTCTCGCCGGTGGTGCACACCCGCTCGCCGCCCCAGGCCGACGACACCGGCCACGCGACCGGCACCTCGCGCGTCCCGTCCTGCACGACGACGGCGCTCACCCCCGCCGACTCGCCCACCTCGAGCGACCGCGGGCCGGAGACGGTGAGGCTCTCGGCGCGTGTGTTGACCTCCCAGGACAGCCACGCGCCCGGCGTGCCCGTGCCGTGCGTGCCCGTGCCCGACGCCGGGCGGACGCCCAGCATGGACCAGCCGGTGAAGCCGCCGTCGGCCGGGGTGCTGGCCGGGCCCTTCCCGGAGTTGCCGTTGACCAGGTACGGGACGCCGTCCTGCGTGCTCGCGTGGAAGACGCCGACGTGCGAGCCCACCGACGCTATCGACTTGCCGGACGTCTCCTCGAAGTCCTCGAACCAGCCGCGCAGGGTGTCGGCCTCAAGGCGGTCGGTGAGCTGGCTGGCTTTGGTCGGCAGCGGGTCGTCCAGGGGGTGGTGCGCGAACACGACGACGCCGGTGACCGAGCGGTCGATCGCCGCGTCGTCGAGGGCGTCGCGCAGCATCCGCACCTGCGCGAAGTCCGCGCCCAGGCGGCCGGCCGACGAGTCGAGCATGACCAGCCGGGTGACGCCGCTGGTCGAGCCTGTCCCACCGCTGGTCGAGCCTGTCCAGACCTGCCCGTCCGGGCCGACGTCGAGCACGCGGGTCCGCTCGCCGAACTCCTCCTCGAAGTTCGCGATCGAGCCGCCCATGATCTCGTGGTTGCCGGGCAGGTAGTACCAGGGGAAGTCCGCGCCGGTGAGCTCCTCGGTGAGGATGCGCCGGGCGAGGTCGAAGTCCTCGGGGGTCGCCTCGTCGACCAGGTCGCCATTGATGACCAGCAGGTCCGGGTCGTCGGCGACGATCTCGCGGAGCGCGTCCCGCGCGCCCGCCACCGCGCCGGACTCGGGGTCCCGGGCCACGAACTGCGCGTCCGACAGCACCGCGACCCGCAGGGGTGCGCCGTCGGTGGCGCCGTCCGCGACGACCGTCGGGTCCTCCACCCGGGGCGCCTCCGGCACGTCCACGAAGGGCGGCACCTGCGCCGCGATCTCGGAGAGGGTCAGGGCGCCGGAGTACAGCTCGCCGGCCGTGGTCTCCAGGGCGCGGACGCGCTGCAGCTTCAGGGGGAACGTGACGCCGTCGGGCACCGGGAACGTGACCTGCCGCCAGCCGGTCCAGGTGGCCTCCGGGCCGTCGAGCTGCGTGACGACGCCGTTGCCCTGCCGCACCTGCAGCCGCAGCCAGGCGCCGTGACCGTCGCCGTCCACCCACATCGTGACCGCGCGCGGCGCGCCGGGGAGCTCGCGGCCGCCCGCGGCCGCCTCCGGCAGCACCGCGTACTGGCCCCGCGTCGCCGTCGACTGCGTGAAGTCGTAGGCCATCCGGAGCCCGGCTGCGCCGTCGTGCCCAGCGGCCGGAGCCACCGATCCGCCCGGGGCGCGGTCGTGCGCGGACGTCCAGCAGGCGGCGTCGGCGAAGTCGGCGACTACGTCCTCCTCGAGGCTGACGGTCACCGCCACCTCGGTCGTCAGGTCCGCGCCGTCGGGGCCGGGCACGGACAGCTCGAAGGTGGTGCCGCCCACCGGCGCGAGCGCCCGCACCTCGAAGGACCCGTCGGCCGCCGGGACGAGCTCGGCGACGTCGTCGCCTCCCCTCACCGCGACGTCCCGCGCCTCGATCGGCGCCGCGAATCCCTGCGCGTCGTAGCCGGTCAGGACCAGCGGTGCTGTGGCGTCGGCGCTCTCCAGCGCGATCACCGGCGTGTCGACGCCGGTCCGGACCAGGCTGCCCAGCACCTCGACCTCGGCGGTCCCGGTCGCGAGGCCCCAGCGGCCCAGCGATGCGGCGGTGACGACGGTGCTGCCGGGCTTCCGTCCGGTCACCACGCCGTCGCGCACCGACGCGACCGACCCGTCGCGGGTGCGCCACGCGGACGGCTCGCTGTCGACCGGGCCCATGGCGTCGTCGTAGCCCTTGCCGACCAGGGTGCGGTGCAGGCCCGGGAAGACCCGGTCGGCGTCGGCCGCCGGAACCGTGGTGCGCACGTCGAAGGCCGAGACCCGGCCGGAGCCGGCCGGTACGAACAGGCCGAGGCCGTTCGCGTCGGCGCGCTCGTAGCCGTCGGACGGGCTGTTCAGGATCGTGGTGCCGGCGTCGCCCGGCATCCGGGCGACCATCTCGGAGGAGCCGCCGCCGTCGAGGTTGATCGCGTCGTCGGCACCGAGCTGAGCCATGAGCTCGCCCAGCTCGTAGAGGTTCATGCCGATGCTGTGGGTCTGGCGGCCGTCCACCACCACGAAGTACGCCCGGGTCCCGGACTCGTCGAAGCCGACGGCGGTGCGCGGGTGCCGCAGCTCGACGTGGTCGCCGGTCGCACTGGTGACCTCGCCGTCCTCCAGCAGCGGGTCCTCGACCCCGCCGCCGATGGCGACGGCGACGTCGCCCGCGTCCTCCCGCAGGCCGTAGGCCACGTCCACGCGGTCCCCCGGGACCAGGGTCGCGAGGGCGTCCGCTGCTTCGCCGGGACGGGCGACGACGGCGCGCGTCCCGTCGGGAAGCTGCCCACCGGCGGGCTGCCCGACGGCGGTCACGGTCCCGTCGGCGTCGACCCGCACCTCGACGCCCTGCTCGCCGGACGCGAGGGGGCGGGTGCGCGTGAAGGCGCCCCAGCCGGCGTCGTACACGGCGACGCCGCCGGCGGGCAGGGCGGTGACGTTGAGGCCGCTGACGGGGACCTCGGTGGTCGAGCTTTCGCCGGTCGAGCCCGTCGAGGCCGCCCAGCTCACCGACCCCTCGAGGAAGATCTGCGCGAGCCGCCCCACGGCGCGCTGCCCTGAGCCTGTCGAAGGGTCCGACCCGAAGACGACCGCACGCTCACGGCCCGGCGACGCGGACTTGAGCAGCGTGCCGTCGTCAACGGCCGCGCCCAGGGCGGCACCCGAGTTGTTGATGTCGAAGTAGTCGCCGTTGATCGCGGCGACCGCACCGCGCGAGGCCGCCATCTCGGAGACCGTCGCATTGCCCGCTATGTGGTCTGGGCCGACGTAGCCGACCTGCACCTTGCCCTGTGATGCCAGCCCACCCGCCGCCGAGCCGAGGTCAGCGACCAGCACCTCGCCGCTCAGCCAGCCGTCCTCGCTCATCCGCGCGAACCGCGTGAGCTCCAGGCCGGGCGCGATGCGCTGCTCCTCGCGCCGCGTGACGATCGCGTCGCCGGCATCGTCCAGGGGGAGATGGGTGACATCTCCAGAAATTTCGACGGGCTTGCCGGACCGCGGCGGAGCGCTCGCGAACGGCGTCGGCGCCGTCAGTGCGGCGCTGGTGCGGGGAACGTCCTCCGGCTCGGGAAAGGGTGCCGCGACCGCACCCGTCGCCGGGACGATGAGGAGAGCAGCGGTAACTCCGCAGGTCAGCGCTTGGGTCAAGGCGGTGCTCGGCATGGCCGGCAGCCCTGCGGACGTCACTCGTCGCATGCTCGTTCCTTCTGGGGCATCGGGGGGAGCGGTCTGCGGCAGCGTTGCGCGGCGAGGTTATGACCCGGCGGCGGGAGTGTGAATAGTGTCCGAACCGCAACGGTGTTCGCTGAGCGCGAAACATGGGCGAGTCCGGGTGACACTACGATGCGTTCGTGGCAAACACGTCCCCCGCTTTCGACCAGCGTCCTGCCCGTGTGCGCACGGACTGGGGCATCTCCGGCGCACTTGCCCTCACCGCCACCGATGCGCGCTCGTCGCTCGTGGTCGTCGTGGACGTGCTCTCCTTCTCCACAGCGGTCACCGTCGCCTGTGAACAGGGCGCGGGCGTGTACCCGTTCCCGTATCACGATCCCGCCGGCGCGGCCCGCCTCGCGCGCACGATGCGCGCCGCCCTCGCCGGCCCGCGGTGGGAGGACGGCATCAGCATCTCCCCCGCGTCGCTCCAGGACCTCGACGCCGAGCGCCTGGTGATCCCGTCGCCCAGCGCGGCCCAGATCTGCCACACCATCGCCAACCGCGGCGCCCTCATCGTCGCGGGCAGCCTGCGCAACGCGAAGGCAGTGGCCGGCCTCGCCGCCGCGCACCTGGACGCGTCCGAGAAGCACGACGTCGTGCTCGTCCCCGTGGGCGAGCGCTGGCCCGACGACACGCTGCGCCCCGCTCTCGAGGACTACCTCGCCGTCGGCGCCATCGCGACCCGCCTGACCTCGATGCTGCCCAAGGTCAGCGTCTCGCCCGAGACCGCGGCGACCGTCACCCTGTGGAAGGGCACCAAGGACATCGCCGACTCGGTGGGCGGCACCGCGAGCGGCCGCGAGCTGCTCGACTCGGGGTTCGGCGACGACGTCACCATCTCCACCGACGTCGACGCCACCGACGTCGTGCCCGTGCTGATGGACGGCGCGTTCGTGCCGCTCGGGCACCGCGTGTCCGCGGCCCGCAACCGCCGGAACCTCTCAGCGGCCGCCCGCTGACCACCCCGCCGAGGTAGTCGTCTACCTCGGCGTGAGGAGCTTGGACAGGGCCGTCACTATCTGGACGTCGCCCTCCAGCCACGGGACGTCGTCCAGCTCGGACGCCGTGAGCCAGCGCAGCTCGTCGTGGTCCTCCAGCGGCGCGGGCGTGCCGTCCTCCAGGCGCGCGAACCAGACCCGCATGCGGTGCGTGCTGGTGATCGGCCACGCGCCGCCGTCGGGCGCGGGCAGCTCGGCGCCGACGGCTACCGTCACGCCCAGCTCCTCGGCGAGCTCGCGGCGCAGCGCGGCGAGCTCCTCCTCGCCGGGCTCCACCTTGCCGCCGGGGAACTCCCAGCGGCCGGCGAGCGCCGCGGGGGCCGAACGGCGGGCGGCGAGCAGCCGGGTGGGATGGTCCAGGTCGTCCACGATCGCCGCGGCGACCACGTCGATGAGGGTCTCCTGCATGCCGAGCAGTCTCCCACCCGGACACAGAACGACGACGGCACCCCTGGGGAAGGGCGCCGTCGTCGTGGGACTGTGTGTCAGTCCGCGATCTGGAACTCGTTCGCCTTGGCGATCGCCTCCGCACGCGAGGACACGCCGAGCTTGCGGTAGACGCTGCGAACCTGCGTCTTCACCGTGTTACGGGTGACGTACAGGCGTCGAGCGATCTGCTCGAGAGTGGCGTCCTCGGTGAGGTTCGCCAGGATCACCCGCTCACGACGGGTGAGGCTGGGCATACGGTGGTCAAGGGTCATCGCGGTCATGGTCGTTTCCTCCACACAGCGGCCGGTTCTGGGGTTCCGGCCTACGGTTGCTGCTACGAGGTAAAGCGCCCCGCATGGAGTTCATGACGCGGTTCTGGACGAACTTTTGGACTGTTACCGTTCCGAGACCGAAATCGCCCCCCGGATACGTATTAGGTGGTCAGGGGGGATTCGGCGGCCAGACCGGAGGTGTGGAGCGGTCAGTTCCCGGTGCGCTCCGCGTACTCGGCAGCGGTGAGCAGCTCGCCCGTCCCGGTCACCTCGACCTTGAAGAGCCAGCCCTTGCCGTACGGGTCCTGGTTGACGATCTCCGGGTTGTCCACGGCCTCGGCGTTCACCTCGGTGACCGTGCCGCTGACCGGGGAGTACAGCTCGGACACGGACTTGGTGGACTCGATCTCGCCCACCACGGCGCCCGCCTCGACGGTCGCGCCCACCTCGGGCAGCTCCAGGTAGACCACGTCACCGAGCGCTTCGGCGGCGACGTCGGTCACGCCGATGACGGCGGGCGTCGACCCGTCCAGCCACTCGTGCTCGGTCGTGTACTTGAGGTTCTCGGGAAAGTCGGCCATGACAGCTCCTTGAGGTTCTGGGCGGGAGAGGGGATTCAGTTCTGGGGACGACGGTAGAACGGCATGGCCACGACCACGAACGGTTCGGCCCGCCCGCGGACGTCGACCGCGAGCTCGGTGCCCTCGGCCGACACCTCGGGCGTCACGTAGGCCATCGCGATCGGGTAGCCCAGGGTGGGCGACGGCGCCCCGGACGTGACCCGGCCGACCACCATTCCGGGCGTGGTGCCGTCGCCGCGCAGCACGACCTCGTAGTCCGCGCGCGCCGGGCGCCGGCCCTCGCCGCGCAGGCCCACGAGAACGCGCGCCGGCGGCGACTCCTTGCGCGCGGCCAGGGCGCCCCGGCCGACGAAGGGGAGCGGCGCGCCGTCGTCGGACACCTTGTCGAGGCGCACCACGCGGCCCAGCCCCGCCTCGAAGGGCGTGGTCGTGGTGTCGAGCTCGTGGCCGTAGAGCGGCATGCCGGCCTCGAGGCGGAGCGAGTCGCGCGCGGAGAGGCCCGCCGGGACCAGCCCCAGCGGCTCGCCCGCCGCGAGCAGCGCGCGCCACAGCGCCACCGCCTTGTCCGCGGAGACCCAGATCTCGAACCCGTCCTCACCCGTGTACCCGGTGCGGCCGACGAGCACGGGCTCGCCCTCGAAGCGCATGCCCATGCAGGCGTAGTACTTGAGGTCGGCGAACGCGGTGCCGCCCGAGATCTCGGCGTCCTCCGCCAGGCCCGCGGTGGTGAGCATGATCTCCACGGCCCGCGGGCCCTGCACGGCGATCAGCGCCTGACCGGCCTGGACGTCCTTGAGCACGACGTCGAACCCTGCGGTGCGCTCCTGCAGCTTCGCGAGGACGAGCTCCGCGTTGGCGGCGTTCGCGATGACCGAGTACTCGCCGGGGGCCTTGTGGTAGACGATGAGGTCGTCCAGCACGCTGCCGTCCGCGGCGCAGATCATCGAGTAGCGCGCGCCCATCTCACGGACCTTGGAGATGTAGCCGACGAGCGCGTGGTCGAGGAAGGCGGCGGCGTCCGGCCCGGTCACGTTGATGTTGCCCATGTGCGACAGGTCGAACAGGCCGGCGGCCTCGCGCACCGCGCGGTGCTCGGCCAGGTCGGACGTGTACCGCAGCGGCATGAGCCAGCCGCCGAACGGCGTCATCGAGGCGCCGAGCGCCACGTGCTCGTCGTGGAGCGGGGTCGTCTTGTCGGTCATGCGCGCTCCTTGGTTGCGGGCGTGATTGTTGCGACTACCTGTCCGTCTTGGGCGCAACGATCGCGCCCACACGTCACCGGGGTCACTCGGCGAACGCCTCGACCGGCGGGCACGAGCAGACCAGGTTGCGGTCGCCCTTGGCGCCGTCGATGCGGCGCACCGGCGGCCAGTACTTCGTGGCCCGCAGGCTCGCGACGGGGAAGGCGGCCAGCTCGCGCGAGTACGGCTTGTCCCACTCGTCAGTCATGAGCGACGACGCCGTGTGCGGCGCCCCGCGCAGCGGCGAGTCCTCTGCGCTCCAGCGGCCGGCCGCGACGGCATCGATCTCGCCGCGGATCGCGATCATCGCGTCGATGAACCGGTCCAGCTCGGCGAGGTCCTCGGACTCCGTGGGCTCCACCATGAGCGTGCCCGGCACCGGGAACGCCAGCGTGGGCGCGTGGAAGCCGTAGTCCATGAGCCGCTTCGACACGTCTTCCGCGGTCACGCCGGTCTCGGCGGTGATCTTGCGCAGGTCGAGGATGCACTCGTGCGCCACCAGCCCGTTCGGGCCCGTGTACAGCACGGGGAAGTGCGGGTTCAGGCGGCTCGCGACGTAGTTGGCGGTGAGGACGGCGGCCTTGGTCGCCTCGGTCAGCCCGTCCGGCCCCATCAGGGCCACGTAGGCATACGAGATCGGCAGGATGCCCGCGGAGCCGTACCGCGTCGAGGCCACCGGGATGCCCGACGTCGCCGTGGTCGCCCCGGGCGCGCCCGTCACGCCCGGCGTCGGGTCGCCCGGGAGGAACGGCACGAGGTGCTCGGCCACCGCGACCGGGCCCACTCCCGGGCCGCCGCCGCCGTGGGGGATGCAGAACGTCTTGTGCAGGTTGAGGTGCGAGACGTCGCCGCCGAACTCGCCCGGCCGCGCCAGGCCCACCAGCGCGTTCAGGTTCGCGCCGTCGATGTACACCTGGCCGCCGGCGTCGTGCACCAGGTCGCAGACCTCGCGCACGTGCTCCTCGTACACGCCGTGCGTGGACGGGTACGTGATCATGATCCCCGCGACCTGCGGGCCGTGCTGGTCCAGCTTGGCGCGCAGGTCGTCCAGCAGGATCTCGCCGTCGTCCGCCGTCGCCACCACCACGACCCGCAGGCCCGCGAGCGCCGCCGAGGCCGCGTTGGTGCCGTGGGCCGACGCCGGGATCAGCACGATGTCGCGGCCGCCTTCGCCGCGCGACGCGTGGTAGCCCTTGATCGCGAGCAGGCCGGCGAACTCGCCCTGGCTGCCCGCGTTGGGCTGGAGGGAGACAGCCGCGTAGCCGGTGATCTCGGCGAGCTGGTCCTCGAGCGCGGAGACGAGCTCCTCGTAGCCCTGGGTCTGGTCGACGGGGGCGTAGGGGTGGATGTCCGCGAAGCCGGGCCAGGAGATGGCCTCCATCTCCGCGGTGGCGTTGAGCTTCATGGTGCAGGAGCCGAGCGGGATCATCGTGCGGTCCAGCGCGAGGTCCTTGTCGGAGAGCTTGCGCAGGTACCGGAGCATGCTCGTCTCGGAGCGGTGTGAGTGGAAGATCGGGTGAGTCAGGTACGGCGTCGTCCTGGTCACCTCCGCGGGAAGGTCTGCCCCGGTGGTCGAGCCTGTCGAGACCTCGCCACCCAGCAGCTGCGCCACGACGGCGACGTCCTGAGCGGTGGTCGTCTCGTCGAGGCTGATCTGGATGTGGTCGGCGTCCGGGACGAAGAGGTTGTAGCCGGCGTCGGCCGCCGCGCGTGCGATCTCCTGGGCCTTGCCCGGGACGACGGCGCGGATGGTGTCGAAGAAGGTGTCGTGCTCGATCTCCACGCCCGCTGACTGCAGGGTGTCGGCGAGGGTGGCCGCGTGGGCGTGGACTCGGGTGGCTATTGCCTTGAGGCCCTCCGGGCCGTGGTAGACCGCGTACATGCTGGCAACGATGGCCAGCAGGGCCTGGGCGGTGCAGATGTTGCTCGTGGCCTTCTCGCGGCGGATGTGCTGCTCGCGGGTGGCCAGGGCAAGGCGGTAGCCGGCGGCGCCGTCGACGTCGATGGAGACGCCGACCAGGCGGCCGGGGAGCTGGCGCTCCAGGCCCTTCTTGACCGCCATGTAGGCGGCGTGCGGGCCGCCGTAGAACAGCGGGACGCCGAAGCGCTGCGCGGAGCCCACCGAGATGTCCGCGCCGAGCTCGCCCGGGCTGACCAGGAGCGTCAGGGCGAGCAGGTCGGTCGCGACGGTGACGAGCGCCCCGGCCTCCTTGGCCTCGGCGACCACGCCGCGCGCGTCGAGCACGCGGCCCGACGCCCCGGCCTGCTGCACCACGAGGCCGACCAGCTGGCCGTCGGGTAGCGAGGCGCCGTCGGACACCGCTGCCGCGAGGCCCGCCTGCAGGCCCTGGGAGAGGTCGGCCACGACCACGGGCAGGCCGATCGCCTCGGCGCGGCCCTTGGCGACGGCGAGCGACTGCCCGAACAGGTCGGCGTCCAGGACGACGTAACCCTCCTTGGCCCGCGACGCGCGCCACATCAGGGCGACGGCCTCGGCGACGGCACTGGCCTCGTCGAGCAGGGAGGCGTTCGCGATCTCGAGGCCCGTGAGGTCCTCGACGGCGGTCTGGAAGTTGAGAAGCGCCTCGAGCCGGCCCTGGCTGATCTCCGGCTGGTACGGCGTGTAGGCCGTGTACCAGGCGGGCGACTCGAGCACGTTGCGGCGGATGACGGCGGGCGTGTGCGTGCCGTAGAAGCCCTGGCCGATCATCTGGGTCTTGACCTGGTTCTTGCCCGCGAGCTCACGCAGGTGTGCGAGCACCTCGGGCTCCGTGCGGGCGGCCGGCAGGTTCAGCGGCGTCTGGGTGCGGATCGCCTTGGGGACCGCCCGGTCGACCAGGGTGTCCATGGTGTCGATGCCGAGCTGGTCCAGCATGATGCTGACCTCGCGGCCGCGGGGGCCGAGATGCCGGTCGGCGAAGACATCGGGGTTGTGGGGCGTGCTCACGGCGGGCTCCTGGCTGTCCGGGGGCGTGGGGACGACTGCGGTCCCTCCCCGCTCTGTCATCGGACACCCTGCCCACCCGGGGCGTGCGTCTACCTGAGAGTTTTGCCGGTCCGTCGTGCTCCGCCCGGGATCCGGGAGGAGGGCGGGACGCGCCGGCTTGCACCGTCGGTGGAGCCTCTCTGCCTGACGGCGGAGCGGCTCGCTTTCCAGAGTTGCCTCACCGTGGCGGTACGGGGGCCTGAGAGATTCCCGGGGAGGAAATTGCTCCTTCGGCGCCGGTTCTCCAGGTGGCACCCCTGCCCGACGGCGGAGGCGCGCGCCTGGCCGGACTCTCCCGTCACGGTTCTGGCGGCACGGTCCTGGTGATCGAGCTCGTCGAGGCCCGGGACCGCTGAAGATCTTCAGTTATGCGCACATCGTAGCGGCGCGGCGCTGCCCCGGAGACACTGCTACTCCGGCCATCCCTCACGGATCTCTTCGAGGTACCCAGCCTGGTAGTGGTGAGCGAACCGGGACAGCTCCTTCAGCATCGCCACCGACTGCGTAGTAGAATGACTGATGCCGCCTCCTGCTGGGGGGTAAGGAAGTGAGGCCGGGACCACCCGATGGACGTCGGGACCCCGGCCTTCGCGTTTGTCAGATGACGTCGACATCGATCTCATCAATCAGTTCGCCGAACGCCAGGCGCACGTGAGTCTCACGCCCTTGCCGAGCCATGCTGACCGCACCAGCAACCGCATCGGGAATCCAGAGCATCTCTTCGTTCCGTGAATACGCGAAGTCCACGTGGATCCCGCCGGAGATTGCTCGCTTACCGCGAAGGCCCTCGACCAGTCGCAGATCCCGCGCGTTGAGCTGCGGCTTACGACCATCGAGCCAGACCCGCGTGACACCGAACTGCTCAAGTTCGGAGAGGAGCCTTTCCATGCAGATTCCTCGAGCCCTCTCCTGCTTGCGGCTATCAAGCGGCGCACCAACCACGACGACATGAACGACGTCCTGACCCGCAATGGCTGAAGCGATCTTCTCGTGACGCGGAGTCGACTCCTCACGCCAGTGCAGCCGATCAGTTCCCTTGAGCAACAGCTCGCGAAGTTCCTCGCGAATTGGACCACACGCGCGAGGCTCGGTAACGACTGCCGCCAAGACGTACCAGCCGCCGTGACCGTCGCGCGCCATCTGCATCGACTCATCTACCCACGCGTGAAGCGCAACACCCTCTGTCTCAACTTCGGTCACGCAGACATCCTCTGTGCTCTAGACGCGGAGCGCATTCTGAGATCATGTCGTGCTGCGCCCCGTGGCGCGACCGGCTACTCCAACGGGCAAACGCGCTGGTCGGGCGCGGAGCCCGACCAGCGCGTCGCTACACCGAGGTTGGCTAGCTCAGGTGCCGGGCGAAGAACCGCAGAGAACTGTCCAGCTCGAACGTCGGGACCTCGCCGTGCTTGCCCGGGTTCGCGTGCAGGGTCTTCTCGGTGGAGGCGAAGCGGTCGAACAGGGCCACACTCTCCGCTCGCGGAACCATCTCGTCGTCCCACTGCACCAGGAACTCCAGCGGGACAGTGATCTGCGCGGCGGCCTCGGCCAAGGACTCCGCCCCGTTCAGACCCAGCACCGCCGCACGGATGCGGGGCTCCGCGGCGACGAGCGGTACGCCGAGAGCGCAGCCCAGCGACACCCCCCAGTAGCCGACCGGACCGGCACCGACGTGGTCGAGCTCCTGGACCGCGTCCAGCACCGCCCGCCACTCTGGGACGATCTGACCGGCAAGAAGGGTGTGCAGCTCGGCGAGCGCCGCTGTCGCGTCCCCACCGGACTGTCTGCGGGTCCGCATCTCGGCGATGACCCGGTCGTGCTCCTCGGTTCGCGGGCGGTCACCATGGGCGGGCGCGTCGATCGCGGCCACCGCGAAACCACCCTCGGCCACGAAGCGTCGAGCGCGCGCCACGATGCCGGGAGCCAGTTTGTGCTGGCCGCCGCCGTGTCCCATCAGGATCAGGGGGCGGGTGGGGGCGACGTCGTCCGGGACCCACAGCACACCGGGGATCTCACCAAAGGTGAAGGGGAGGGTGAAGAGCTGTTCGGTGACGCCGTCGAACGACGTCTGGGAGGTGAAGCGCATGTGCGTCTCAAGCCTTTCGGGATGCCTTCTTGCGGGCACTCCCTAGCTCCTGCGAGCTAGCCCCTGCGAGGGAGGGAGCCCCGACCTGTCACAGCGTTGATCGGACTCACCTCCTCGGTTCGCAGCAAGCTTGGCGATGCCGAAGTTACCACGACCTTCGTCACCATCGACAGCCGCTCCAGCGTGCGCACGAGCGACAGCGCCCTGCGCTCGCCCGCGCGGAACCGTAGCCGTACGCCGCTCGTGCTGGCGCGCACCGTCGACACGGCGTCGACGGTGACGCCGCGGGTCGAGAACACGCTGGTCAGAGTCGCGACGACGCCCACCTCGTCGGAGCCGCGCACCTCGACGTCGACCTCCCAGGACGGCGCCTCGGCGCCCACCGCGGGCGGCGTCACGGCGGCCATCCCGACCACCGGGTCGTCTCCCGCCGGGGGGATGCCGAGGCTGTCGAGCATGCCGTCGATCATGCGCCCGGACGCGGCGAGCGCGGCGGCCTCGTCGTCGGCCAGCGGGTCGAGGACCACGCGGCCCCAGCCCTCCGGCCCCAGGATCACCGGGACGCCGAGCACCCGGCCCGGGCTCGTCGCCCCGCCGATCCGCACCTCGTCCGCGAGGGCGACCTGGCCGGCCACCACGATCTCGCGGCCGTCCAGGAGCGTGGCGATCATGTCGACCGTCGCGGCCGCCGTGCCGGTGGCGGTCTTGGCGCCGCTCTGGTGGGTCATCCACGCCCGGGCGTTGACGCGCACGTCCGGCGGCCACGTGTCGACCAGGGCGAACGCCTCCGCGACGTCGCGCACCGCCAGGGCGTCGAGGCGCACCTTGGCGTCGGCAAGCTCGTCCGGGTAGGTGTCGAGCGTGCGCCCCTGGCGCAGTCGTTCGACGGCGGCCAGCCGCTCGGCGACGTCGAGCCCCGCGATCCGCACCGTCGACCACAGCGGGACCGGCCGCTCCCCGTGCTGGCCCACGACGAAGCCGGACACGCGCGCCCGGCGGACCCCGAGCGAGAGCGCGATCTCACGCTGGAACCGCAGCGTGTCCAGCCACGCGCCCATACCGATGACCCGGTGCCTGCCGAGCGCGTTCGCGAACACCGCGACACCCACCTCGACCGGGTTCGACACGACGATCACCACCTCGCGGCCGGACCCATGCTTGCGCAGCGCCGCCGCGTGCTGCTCGAAGACCTGCTTGTTCGCGGCTGCGAGCTTGGTGCGGTCGGTGCTGGCGCCCGCCCGGGCGAGCGGGGTCAGCCCGGCGGCGACCACGACGACGTCGGCCACCACCTCCCCGGGCGTCAGCGCGACGTCGATCAGGGGCGCGCGCTCGTCGAACGCGTCCATCAGGTCGGTGCGGAGGCCGTGCACCGCGCTGGCGCTGCTCCCGTCGGGCCGCCCCACGAGCTGCAGGCGCGACGTGGGTGAGAGCACCCCATGCGCGATGAGCTGGGTGCAGATCTGCCGGCCCACGTCCCCGGTGGCCCCGACTACGGCGACGTCCATGGCCGCGAGCCTACGGCTACCCCAGGTCGATCTCGCGCGCCGCCGCGACCATCTCGTCCACGACGGCCCGCACTGCCGGGCCGGGCTCGTGCCGGTTCTTCCGGTGCCGCACCACGAGCCGCCGCGAGCCGAGGCCGGCCAGCGAGACCACCGCGACGCCGTCGGGCAGCTCCTGCTGCAGAGCGAGGGCGGGCAGCATCGCGATGCCCTGACCTGCGGCGACGAGCGAGATGGCGGTGTCGAAGTCGTTGTAGAGGTGCCGCGTCTCGAAGGTCGTGCCGAGCTGGGTCGCGAGCCGGGCCGCCGCACGCTCTGCCGCCGAGTCGGCCTGCGGCCCCACCCACGTGAGCCCGACGAGGTCGTCGAGGCGCTCCGGTTCGGGAAGGCTGGTGGGGACCACGATGCGCCACGGCTCGTCGAGCAGCGGCACGTCGTGGGCGCCGCGCGGGGCGGGCGCGTCGACGTCGACGTCCCGCTCCAGCACCACCGCGTCCAGGTCGCCGGCGCGCAGCCGGCGGACGGACTCGGCCGGGTCGTACTCCTGCACGTCGACCTCGATGTGCGGGTGGCGCTCCGCGAGCGAGACGAGCATCGGCGCCACGACCGTACGGATGGCCGTCTGGATGGACCCGACCGACACCCGCCCGGTGAGCTCGCCGCCCAGGGCGGCGACGGCCTGACGCGCCTGAACCAGCTCCGCTTCGATGCGCTCTGCCGCGTCCGCCAGGACCCGGCCAGCCGGCGTGAGGGTCACGCCGCGGGGCCCGCGGTCCAGCACGTCGAGGCCCTCCTCCGCCTCCAGACGGGCGATCTGCTGCGAGACCGCGGAGGGCGTGACATGCAGGAGATCGGCCGCCGCGAGGACGCCGCCAGCACGGTGCACGGCGAGCAGAAATGCGAGTCTTCGCGGGTCGGTGGCCATGTAGCGATGCTACATCCCGGAGTCACGAACATTCGATTGTGCTGAACGTGATTCTGCCTCATGCTTGACCCTGGCAACGGTCGGACCCAGCTCTCCCGAACCGGTCGCCACACTCCCCACTTGGATCCGATCACTCGGGTTCCAGCGCATCCTCGAATCGTTTCGATCACACACTTTCCCCAGGAGTATTGCCATGACCCTCATGATGGTTGCCACCGCTCTCGGCTGGGTCGGCGCGATCGCCGGCCTCGTGGCTTATGCCATGGTCAGTCGCGGGCGCTGGAACGCCGACTCCCTCGCGTTCCAGGGCACCAACATGCTGGCGGGCGTGACGATGCTGACGGTCGCCGCGACGAACGGCGTCTGGCCGTCCGCCGCCGCGAACATCGCAGCCATCCTGATCGGCGCGAACGCGGTCACCTCGGTGCTCCGCGCGAAGAAGAAGAAGCAGGCGGAGAGCGCACCGGTACTGCGGATCGTCGAGGACGCCGCACGCGACGACGTCGAGCCCGCTGCGCGGCCCGCCGTCAGCCACCGTGTGTACGCCGAGGCCGCCTGACCGTTGCGGCCTCGCGCCGGGTGTGCTGCGCTCGGAGCATGACTCCGCACATTCGACAGGTGGTGCTCGACACCACGGACGCCCGTGCCCTGGCCGAGTTCTACCGGCAGCTCTTCGGGCTCTCGTACCGCCCCGGCGACGAGCCCCCGCCCGCCGGTGAGCCCGACCCGAACGGCAGCGACTGGCTGGTCCTCCGGAACGACGACGGCGTGCCCCTCGCGTTCCAGCAGGTCGAGAGCCTCCCGAGGTCGACCTGGCCAGCGCCCGACGTGCCGCAGCAGCTCCATCTGGACACCACGGTGCCCGACGCCGCCGCGCTCGCCGAGGCACGCGACCGTGCCCTGGTACTCGGGGCGACGCAACAGTACGACCGGTCGGACGACCCGGAGGAACCGCTCTACGTCTTCGCGGACCCGGCGGGTCACCCGTTCTGCATCTTCGTCGGCTGATCGACGTCGACGACGAGCGCCCGGTGGTCCGAGACGCCCGTGTCCACGACGCGGCCCTCGACGTCGGGCACGACGCCGCCGTCCCACAGGATGTGGTCGATCTGGAACCGCGGGTCGTGCCGGGGATAGGTGTCGCCCGTCGCGAGCGAACGCCACCCCGTGCGCTCCGCCGGTATCGGTGCGCGCAGGTTGAAGTCGCCCAGCAGGACCAGCGGCCGGGGCAGCCCCTCGAGACGACGGCGCAGATGGTCCACCTGGCGTTCCGCGTGCCGCTCGCCCGGCGTTCCGCGCCGGTAGCCGACCGCGCGCCGCGCGAGCCCGCCCGCCCAGGTCACTGACGGGAACTGGTACACGCTGAGGTGCGTGCACACGACGGTCAACGGCCCGGACGGCGCGTCGACCTGCGCCGCGAGCGCCACGCGCGGCTCGTCGGTGCCGAGCTGGACGCGACCCCAGACCCACGGCGTCGCGGGCGGCAGGAGGACGGTGTGCCAGATCCGGACGGGGAACCGGGACAGGAGCGCGATGCCGTAGCCGGGTGCGCCGGGCCGCTCGGTGCGGCGGGCACGGCGTCGGACGCCGGGGTAGCGGAACGGGCCGGCGAGCGCCGGCCGGAACCGTTGGTCCACCGCGCCCATCGCCTCGGCGCAGAGCCGCGCCTGGTCCGCTCCCCCGGACCGCGCCTGCCGGAGGTCGACCTCCTGCAGGCCGACGATGTCGGCGTCGAGCGCAGCGACGGCGTCCGCGAGGCGGGCGTTGTCGACGCGGCCGTCCGGGCCGAGGCCGTGCTGAACGTTGAACGTGGCGATGCGCACCTGCTGATCTTGAGCCCTCCGCCGGCGAGGCCGCGACCCCGGCGCGCGGCCGTGAGCAGTACGCGGGCGCGTCAGGCGTGCAACCTTTGACCCACACCCTCCGTAGTGGATGTCATGACGCACGAGAGCGGGGCGACCGTGAACAACTTCTGGCCGGGCACCTCGTCGGGCGACGGCGGGGCGGGGGACGTGCGTGTCGACGTGCCGCGCTCCCGCGACGCGGAGTTCACCGCGTTCGTGCGGGACTCCGGCGCCTATCTGCACCGCACCGCGTACCTGCTGTGCGGGGACCCGCATCGTGCGGAGGAGCTGGTCCAGTCCACGTTCGAGCGGGTCTACCGCACGTGGGCCAAGGTCCGGCCGGGCACGCAGCGGGCCTATGCCCGCCGGATCCTGGTCAACCTGAAGATCGACAGCTGGCGGCACGGCCACCGGGAGTCGTTCCCGGGGGACGACAAGATCCCGGTCGCGTCGACGTCGGACCATGCGGGTCGTGTGGTGCTGCGGGACGAGCTGGTCCGGGGACTGGCCCAGCTCCCGCCCACCCAGCGCCGGGTGGTGGTGCTGCGGCACCTGCTGGACCTGCCCGAGGCGGAGGTCGCCCGCGAGCTGGGGCTCGCCGTCGGCACGGTGAAGGCGGCGAACTCCCGCGGGCTCGCCCGGCTCCGGGACCTGCTCCGCGAAGGCGCGGAGGCTGTCGAGCCGGTGGAGTTCGACGAGCGCGCCGTGCTCGACCGGAGCCGGGCCGCGCTGCGGCGGCGCCGGGTCGGGCAGGCGGTGGGGGCCGCGTGCGTGGTGCTCCTGCTGGCGCTCGGGGTGGTGACCCGCGGCCCGGTACCGATTCCTGGCATCGGGCCTGTGGTCCTGCCCGGCGGGCAGCTCCTCGCGCCGCTGTTCGACGACGGTCGCGCCGAGCAGATCGGGCCCGGTCCAGCCCTGATCGGCAACACGCCGGTCGCCTGCCCGGAGGACGTGCCCGCTCCGACGCCGAACCGTCCGGCGGAGCCCGGCGAGGACGTCGGTCCCCTCGACGACCCACTGGTGGTCGACGCCGCTGATGCGCGCCTGTTGACCTGCTACGACGTCGACATCGAGGCGGTCACGCCCGGGTACGTCGACGATTCGGGGCTGCCGGTCACCGCCGACGGGGAACCGCTGCCCGAGCCCCGCGGGCTCTCTGACTCGGGCGAGATCTGGCACTTCGACAGCGCGGAGCTCTTCGACGACAACGACGAGACCGACGACGCGCGCATCCAGAGCCCGTGGGCGGGCGACCACTCAGGGTCGGCGACCAGCCTGACGTTCTACCAGGGCAGCAGGGCGTTCCCGACCGGCCTCGCCGTCACCGGAGAGCGCGTGGTCTGGAGCGAGTACGCGGCGGCGGACACATCGCCCCGCAGGAGCTTCCTCCGCGTGGAAGTCTCCGACACGACGCCGGAAAGCGTCTCCGGCACGACGTGGACCGTCACCACTACCGAGGAACGCTTGTGGCTGCTCGCCGTCACCCGAGACCATGCCCTGTGGACGGCTGGGGTCACGTACGACGACACCCGGTTGTTCGCCGAGACGCTCGACGACCGAGGCACGGCCATGGAGCTCGCGGCCGGCGTCACCGCACTCGGAGCGGACGACGACGAGGCGGTCGCCGCCGTCCTGAGCCCTGGCGCCGGCGGAACCAGCACGACGTCGATCCGGCTGTTCGACGACCTGGCCGGCGGGGACGTCACCGGCACCACCCTGTTCGAGATCGAACACGACTCGTCGGCCGAGGTCACCCAGGTCGCCGTCTCGGACGAGATCGTCGCGTGGACGGTCATGCCCGTCGGTGCTGGATCCGGTGCCCTGTACGTCCTCGATCGGATCGGCGGCCGCGACAGCGTCGTGCACCTCCCCGACGGCGTCGTCGACGACCTCCGCGCGTCGGGCGGTCTGGTCTCGTGGACCAGCACCGACACCGCCGCCGAGAACCCGACGGACTCCTCCTACCTGTACCGCGCGACGCCGTCGGCCTCCGGGTACGACGGCCCAGACCTGGCCCGGTTCCCGGGCGGCTCCGTGACCGCGAGCCTGGCAGGCAACCGGACCGCCTGGCTCGAGACCCAGAGCCCGCGGCAGTGGCTCGTCGAGTGCACGGTCACCCCCACCCTGGAGCGCGACTGACGGCGCCGGTGGGTCAGCCGTCGCCTGGAGGGACCGGGTCGTAAAGGAACGCGTCGATGGCCTCCCGCGTCGGGAACACCGTCACGTTCGGCCCCGAGAACAGGTGCACCAGCGTGTGCGCGATGTCCCGCACCGCGATGTTCGCGAGGTTCGAGGACTGCCGGAGCTGCTCGAACGCCGACTCCTCGTCGATGCCGTAGACCACCATGAGCACGCCCTTGGCCTGCTCGATCACCGCACGCCGCTCCGCCGAGGCCTGGATCGACGCCGTCGCCTCCCGGGCCGCCGCGTCCCGCTGCGACTTGGTGACGTCGATGAAGTACCCGAACAGCTCGGTCACGCGGCCCGTGGCGGGATCACGCCGCCCCTGTCCCGTCACCGCCAGCGTCCGCGTCTTGCCGTGGGCGTCCCGGATCCGGTGCACCGAGCTGAACGGCTGCCCCGTCTCGGCGGCACGCCGCAGCACCCCGTCGACCCGGGCGCGGTCGTCCGGGTGCTTGTGCGAGAGCATGAGCGGCGTCGTCGGCACGATCTGCCCCGGCTCGAAACCGTGCATCACGTACACCTCGTCCGACCACGCCCACCGGCCCGTCGCCAGGTCGAGCCGGTACCGACCGACCGGCGGCCGGTCCCCTCCGGCGAGCACTTCCTCGACGGTATCGTCGAGCGGGTGCTCGGCAGGCGTCTGTGCAGAGTTCACGACGCTCCTTCCCGGGCGGCTTCGGAGGACCTGGTGCTCCGACAGTACGGGATGTGCGACCTACCAGCGCTGGAGCTAGCGTGAAAAGACGAGGTCGCGGAGAGGCCACCGCGTCGGTTCGAGAGCCGCACGACGACGGAGGACGAGATGAGCCAGGACCAGCCCTTCCCACCGCAGCAGCAGAACCCGCCCGGCATGACCGATCAGACGATCCCGACGCCGGACCATGGCGAGGCGAGCTATGTCGGAAGCGAGAAGCTCGTCGGCTACAAGGCCCTGGTGACCGGCGGTGACTCCGGTATCGGACGGGCGGTGGCCATCGCGTTCGCCCGCGAGGGGGCCGACGTCGCCATCTCCTACCTGCCCGAGGAGGAGAAGGACGCGAGAGTGACGGCGGAGTGGGTGCAGAAGGCCGGGCGCCAGTGCGCTCTCCTCCCCGGCGACCTGCGGGACGAGGCGACGGCGCGCGGCGTCGCGCACCGCGCGGCCGGCGAGCTCGGCGGGCTGGACGTCCTGGTGAACAACGCGGGCTACCAGATGGCGCGGCGCGAGTCCCTCGAGGACGTGACGACCGCCGAGCTGGACCGCGTGCTCAAGACCAACCTGTACGCGTTGTTCTGGGTGACGCAGTCGGCGCTCGGGCATCTCCACGAGGGCAGCGCGATCATCAACAACTCCTCCATCCAGGCGTACCAGCCGTCGAGCTCGCTGCTCGACTACGCCGCCTCGAAGGCCGCCATCAACAACATCACGGTGAACCTCGCCGCCGAACTGGGCCCTCGGGGCATCCGGGTGAACGCCGTGGCACCCGGGCCGATCTGGACGCCGCTGCAGCCGGCCACGCAGCCGGAGGAGAAGGTCACGTCGTTCGGCTCGGACACTCCACTGGGCCGCGCCGGCCAGCCCGCCGAGGTCGCTCCGGCGTTCGTGTTCCTCGCGTCGCTCGTGACGGCGTCGTACGTCTCCGGGACGGTGCTCGGCGTGACCGGCGGGCGTCCGGTGTTCTGATCCTGGACGGCGCAACTCGGTCGTTCCCGGCGACACTCCCGGCGCCCGCCCGTTCCAGTACCTCGACCGTCCCGCGCTCGCCGTCGTCCACCGCGTGCCGCAACAAGGCAAAGGTCCGCCTCCGCCACACAATTCGGCATGCGTTCCCGGAGGAATCCATGCGTGATCGTGTGGTGGAGGCGGACCTTCCGAGCCGCGCCCGGACCAACCAGCCGAGCTAGCCGACCGTCACAGCCACCGTGGCCCGCGACGGCGCCTGCAGGCTCGTGCCCGCGTACTTCGCGATCCACGTCCCGGAGGTGCTGGTCGAGACGGGCGTCGAGTAGGTCCCGTCCGAGTCGGTGGTGACGGTCTTCCGGTAGACCGGCGCCGAATCACCCGCCGAGTCGAAGTAGAGATCCACCGGGGTGTTCGGCGCCGCCTTCTCCTGCGCCCCGCCCTCGCCGACGAGCAGCACCTTGCGGACCCCGCCGGACAGGGTGATGGTCCCCGGGTCGGGGAGCGACGTCGACGACGCCGTGACAGTGGTGCTGCTGGCGCGCTTCACCACGATGGTCGTGACCGTGGAGTCCTGCACCAGCACGTCGTGCGTGCAGTTGCTCGCGCCGCTGGCGGCGTCGTTCTCCTCCCAGTCCGGTGCCGAGCAGGCCTTCATGGCGTCGCGGATGCCGACGTCGTAGATGCCCGCCGGCAGGGTCGGGTCGAAGGTGAACGTCACGGTGCTCGTGCCGACGCCGGCATGCACCAGCTCGCGCTGCACCCGGTACCCGTCGGGGAAGCTGCCCTCGCCGCGCTGGCTCTCAGCGCTGACCCAGCCGGACTTGCCGCCGATGGTGAAGCCGAGGCTGCCGATGTCGACGCGCCGCTGCACCGGCACGAGGCCGACGACGACGTCGTGCGTCATCAGGTGATCACCCGCGGTGTAGCCGTCCTGGGTCGCGCTGACCGAGCCCTGCCGCAGCGTGGTCGTGCGCTCTCGTTCCGCGGAGGTGATGGTCCAGATCGCGCGGGCCCCCGTGTCCGCCATCGGCATCTCGGCCCGCCATTTTCCGGACCCGCCGGGCTTCTGCCGGCTCGTGAAGTAGCCGCGCGAGTCGGTGGTGAGGGTCGCCCGGAGGGCCTCCGGTGCGTCGCCCGCCGGGTCGAAGTACAGCTTCACCTCCTGCTCCGTGGCCGGCTCGTAGTCGCCGGTGCCCAGGCTCTTCATGTTCGCGGCGCCGGAGACCGAGATGGTCGAGCCCGCGGGCGCGCTCGACGGGGACGTCCAGATCATGGGGATGTTGCGCTGCGCCCGGAACGGCACCAGCACCGGGTCCGTGGTGCGGATCGGCACGGTGACCACGCCGTCGTCGGTGGTCACCGCGACCTCGGCGGCCACGCTGACCTCGTAGACGCCCGACTTCGCGTCCGCCGACAACGGCACCATCGAGGTCCATGCGTTGGTCGTACCGGAGGCGACGAACTGCTGGCCGATGAGAGCCCGGTCGTCCGGATCGACCATCGTCATGCGCCCGGACTTCATCGCCGCGGACGTCCCGTTGTGCGTGATGCTCAGCGTCCCGACGATGGATCCCTGCACCTCCGAACCCGGGGGCAACGAGATCTTGGCGGTGACGGTGACGCCATCCACCTGCCTGGTCATGGTCTGCGACTGCCCCGCGGACGGTCCGGGCGACGCGGCACCGTCAGGCGTCACGGCCATGCTCGACGTCGCAACGCCGGTCATCATCAGTGTCGCGCCGAGCGCCATGCTCAGCGGCACACGCATCTTCGATCTCATCACTGCACGCCCCCTCGTTCTGGGGACGCGGACGCGTCCCGACCAGCCGCATGTTCTCCCGGGCGACAGGGACCGGCCACGGGAGGCGGTGATGCGACCGGGTGAATTTCTGTCCACGGGTCAGACCTACGTAACAGTTGCGACAATGGGACTGTGCAGACCGACGGACGCAGCGAATCTCCCGCCGAGCGCGCCGACCGCAACTGGAACGAGCTCCTCCAGGAGCTCCGGGTCATGCAGACCGGCGTGCAGATCCTCACGGGGTTCTTGCTGACGCTCCCGTTCCAGTCCGGGTTTGCCGACCTGGACGACTACCAGCGCACCCTCTACCTGATCCTTGTCGTGACGGCGGTGATCGCCACCGCCGTCATCGTCGCGCCGGTCAGCGTCCATCGGGCACTGTTCCGCAAGCAGATGAAGAGCAACATCGTCACTCTGGGCGACATCCTCACGCGCATAGCCCTCGGCGTGCTCGCCCTGGTGATGACGGGCGCCGCCATGCTCGTGTTCGACGTCGTGGTCGGGCGGACCGAGGGCATCGTCGTCGGCGCCTGCGTGCTGGTGGTGCTGGCGATCGTGTGGGTGGTGCTGCCCGAGACGCTGCGCCGGCGCGGCTGATCAGAGCGTCTTGTGCCAGGCCACTATCCGGTCCACCGCACGCGACACCGTGTCCAGCGACGACGCGAACGACAGCCGCACCCAGTCGCGCCCCCGCACCCCGTCGAAATCGGTTCCGGGCGTGATAGCGACGTCGGCCTCGGCGAGGAGGCGGGCGCAGTAGGTGACCGAGTCCAACCCGAACGACGCGATGTTGCCATACAGGTAGAACGCGCCGTCGGCGGGAGCGACCGGACGCCAGCCGAGCTCGCCCAGCCGCTCCAGGAGCAGGGTGCGCGACGACGCATACCGGGCCACGTTCTCCGCGGCCGCCGCGTATCCCTCGGGCGTGAACGCGGCGATGCCGGCCTGCTGCGCGAGCGCCGGCGGCGACAGCGCCACGTTGCCCGCGAGGGCGTCGACCGGCGCGACCAGCTCGTCGGGCAGCACGAGCCAGCCGAGCCGCCAGCCGGTCATCGCCCAGTACTTCGAGAACGAGTTCACGACGACGGCACCCTGGCCGACGAACGTCGCCGCCGTCGCCTGTGCCACCTCGTCCGAGTACGCGATGCCGTGATAGATCTCGTCGCTGATCAGGCGCACGTCGTGGTCCGCGCACCAGTCCGCGATCGATGCCAGCTCGGCCGGCGTGATCATCGTGCCGGTCGGGTTCGCGGGCGAGGCGACCATGACGCCGTCGAGCCCTCCGCCGTAGTACGCCTCGTTGAGCTGCGACACCGTGGGCTGGTAGCGGGTCTCCGGGCCGCAGTCGAGCTCCACGACCTCGCAGCCCAGCGCCGACAGGATGTTCTTGTACGCGGGGTAGCCGGGCCGGGCGAGGGCCACCCGGTCGCCGACATCGAACGCGGCGAGGAACGCGAGCACGAAGCCGCCGCTCGAGCCCGTGGTGACGGCGATGCGCGCGGGGTCGAGGTCGACGTCGTACCAGCGCTTGTAGTGCCCGGCGATCTCGGCGCGCAGGGCAGGGACGCCCATCGCCTCGGTGTAGCCGAGGTTGCCGTCGCGGAGCAGCGCGATGGCGCGCTCGCGCACGACGTCGGACGCGCCGGTCGACGGCTCCCCCGCGCAGAGGTTGAGCACGTCCGCACCGGTGGCGCGGCGCGCGTTCGCGGCGGCGAGCACCTCCATGACGGCGAACGGGGGCACGTGAGACCGGCGAGAGACCTTCATGCGGCCATCATGACCCACGAAGCGGCCAGACGGAGGCGTCGGGGGTTGGCGGGACGATGGTCCTCCCCGGGACCGGGCACAAGATCCATAATCGTGGTTGCTTTTCCATAATTGTGTATCCAGCGCTAGAATTGTGGAAGCGGATGCGGCGCACAGGAGAGGCATCGTGGACTGGAACCACCCAGAGCACGTCTTCGGCTCGGGTCTCGAGCCCGTAGTACTGCGCGTCCTCTGGCGAGCGGGTACGCCCATGACCGGCACGGAAGTACACCGGGTCGCCGGCAAGGGTTCCGACAGTGGGATCCGGTTGGCCCTCTCCCGACTCGCACTCCAGGGAATCGTTGTGCCGTCCCGTGTCGGCATGGCACTGACACACTCCCTGAACCGGGAGCACTTCGGCTTCGCCGCCATCGATGCGGCCTTCAGCGCACTCGACCCGTGGACCCAGTTCCGGTCGCGCGTCACCGAGGTTGTAGCGGAACATGGTCCTGACGATCCTCTATCCGTGACGGTGGCTGTCTTCGGCTCCGTCGCGCGTGACGAGGCCAGGCTGGACTCGGACGTCGATCTCGCGGTCGTCGTCAACGAGTTGGACGACGTCGCCGAGAACCTCGCCGACGAACTCCGGAACGAGCTCAGCGCGGCCACCGGGCAAGCCGTCCAGGTCTACCTCACCACGCCCGCACGCCTGCACGACGCCGTACGTCTCGCGGACCCGATCGTCGACTCCTTCCGCTCGGACGCCCGTGCTGTGTCCGGACCGGACATCCGCACGTACCTCCAGGAGCATCGATGACACCTCGCCAGCAGCCCCGAACGCGACCCATGACCAGCGGCGACATCCGTGTGCGAGCCGCCACGGCGCGCAAGTATCAGGAGGTGGGCGAGATGGTCCTCGGCGAGGCACCCGACGAACGACAAGTAGCTGGCGGGTTGGCCGCACTGGCTGCGATTGCTGCATCCGATGCGATCTGCGGTGCCCGGCTCGGGCGTTGCGCGATCGGGCAGGACCACGCACAGGCGGAAAATCTCATCGCCACAGTCCAGCCTGACGGCCGAGAGCTCGCCAAGAAGCTGGCGCGGGTCCTCGCCGAGAAATCCAACGCTCACTACGGGACGACCTATTTGAGCGGCGCGGAAACCTTGAGCATGATCAGGAACTCGCGCGCGCTCGTAGATGCTTTGGACGTCCATCTGACCTGAGCGCCAGCAGGACGAGGAACGAGCGGACGAATACCGTGCTCACCACCGCACGCGGCCGTACGTCATGGTTGCGGCATTGTCATGGAACGCGGTCCACACGATGCGATCACCGTGAACCCCCACTGTCCCCTGCGCGCGGGAGAGCTGGAACACGCTCGGCGCACCGTCCCGGCTGACGAGTGCGTAGGCAGCACCGTCCGCCGTGGACCACACGACGGTCTCGCCGGACACGTCGATGGCCGCAGCAGGTGACTCGCCACGAAGCTGATAGCCGGTGCCGGTCCGCGCGTCCACCACGTAGAGCACGTCGCCAGCAGCGAGGACCAGCCGACCGTCGTCGTACCCGACCGCCGACACCGGCTCGTCCTCGAGGTCATCGTTCCTGAGAGACAGCAAGGTCGTGGTGTCGGCCTGGCTCAAGACCAGTTCCACCACGGTCAAGCCACCGTCGCCCGCACCGATGCCCGGGCCTCCGGACCCCTCTTGGTAGGCGACCACCACGCCTCCCGGCGACGACGCCAGTGCGCAGACCCGCTCGCGGACGTTCGGGCGGGACGACCCGGAGTCCCCGAGAGCCGCTGTGTGGAGGGCCTTGGTACATCCCGTCGACTGGCTCGTCAGTGCGGTCGTCCAGCCGATCATGTCGTCCGAGAGCGCCACCGCACCGGCCTCGGCGACCTTCAGCGCCGCGGAGTCGCTGACGGTCTTCACGCTGCCGTCGGTGTCCAGCATCCTCAACGTCCACGGCGATGTCCCGGTGATCTGGGTGTTCGTCGTCTCGAACCAGGCCGCTCGATCCCCCTCCCGCACGAGGCCGATGCCGTATGACCAGCGACCGTCGATCTGCTCCGTCCGTGCGACGGTCGTGGCTTCCCGCGAGCCCTTGCTCGGAATCTGCGCAACCAGGATGGACGGTCCCGTGAGGCGGTCGCCGTCGAACAAGTAATCCTGATCGGACCAGTCGAGCACGCTCTCGTGGGCTCCCAACGTGCTTGCGTCGACATCGACCCAACGAGTTCCCAGAACGATCCTGTGGTCGACAGCCACGTCAGCCCCGTCAGAGCAGGGTCCGACAGCGTGCGCGTCCGCGAGGTCGATCACCCCGATAATGGTGAAGTCTCCCCAGTCCGCAGCGGTCGTCTCGGCCGGCGTCGTGGGTGCGTCGTCGTCGGAACGCGTGCACCCGACGTCATCGACGTGGTCCGACGACAGACCGGCCAGGCCTCGCCCGTCCAGCCCGAGCACTTCACGCAGCCACTCGCTGCCCGGCAGCACCACCGGCCCGATCCCAGGAACGCGGACCGGCCCTGCCAGAAGCAGGCCAAGCACCACCACGAGCACGCTTGCGACGGCGACCGCGCCCTGGGCCACCCTCCAGCGTCGGGCCGCTTTCCGGGCCTGGCGAAGAACCTGGTGACCGTCCGCATGAAACTCCGGCACGGCCTCGATCGCGGATGCGCTCAACAGAGAGCGCAGTCGCGCTAGGCCGCGCGCGTTGGTGGACTTCACCGTTCCGACCGAAATGCCGAGCTCGCCGGCGACCTGCGCCTCCGGCAGATCGAGCAGGTGCCGCAGGACCACGACGCGCCGCTGCCGCGTGGGGAGCGCGCGCAGAGCCCGGCCCAGCTCGTCCCGCACCGCGACGTCGTGCGCATGGTCCGGCGCGGGTGAGATCGGGACGACGCCGTCGTCGGTCACCGAGGATCGTCGCTCCTTGCGCCAACCGTCGATCCGCAGGTTCATCAGGATCCGACGCGCGTAGGCGCGGGGCTCCCCCGCGCGCGCCTTCGACCATGCTCGGTAGGTCCGTTCAAACGTGGCCTGGACTAGTTCCTCCGCCTGGTAGGTGTCGCCGCAGAGCAGGTGCGCCGTCCGGTACAGATACGGGCCTGCCGTCCCAACGAAAGCCACGAACTCCGCGTCTCTGTCCTCAGTGACCTGGACGTGGGCACGCGCCGGGTCGACGACCGGCCGCTCGGAAGTTTCCGCGTTCATGCCACCCACCACGGGCGAGCGGATACGAAGGTTGCTCGGCTTGACCGGTGGCTCACCAGGTCGATCATTCCGCAGTCGCCGTCGCGGCCCTTCCGGTCCGCTTGTGAAAGTTGTAACATGGCTCCATGGCGCCGGGATCGCGCAATGACGCAGACAACGACCCCCTCCGCCGGGCTGCGCAGTACCGCGTGGACCGGGAGACGGCGCGCGACAAGGAGGCGGCAGGCTCCCCCGCGTCCGACGAGGCGAACGAGAGCGACGAGGACAAGAAGCGGCTCGGCAGCATGAGCGTCGAGGAGCGCTCCCGCTACGTCGACGTGGTGGTCGACCAGGCGATGCGCCGCGGCGAGTTCGACAACCTCCCCCTCCAGGGCAAGCCGATCCCCGGGCTGACCAGCACCCACGACCCCGACTGGTGGGTCAAGGGCCTGATCGAGCGCGAGAACATCTCCGGCCTCCTGCCGTCGGCTCAGCTTCGCAAGGACGACGCCGAGCTGGACGACAAGCTCGACCTCGAGGCGATGGAGACGCGCGTCCGGGAGATCGTCACGGAGTTCAACGCCCGCGTCGTCGACGCCCGGCGCCAGCTCCAGGGTGGTCCCCCGGTCGTCACGCCCACCCGGGACGTCGACGAGGAGGTCAGGCGATGGGAAGAACGGCGCTCTGCTCGGCGCGCGGCGAGCGCCAGCCAGACGCCGGCCGCGCGACACGAGCCGACGACGTCGGAGAACAGACCGTGGTGGAAGTGACGAGCCTTGGGGTCAGAAGCCGTACGCGGTCACGATGACCACGACGGTGGTCAGCCAGTAGGGCAGCGAACCGAGCGTGAATCCCAGCCCCGCGACCACGGCCATACGGCCCCAGCTCGCGCCTAACTTGCCGAACAGCGCTCCGGCGGCCATGGCCAGGCAGCCCGCGATCGTCACCCCCTCGGCTGCTCCCTGCGAGATCAGCATCCCGAGGATGAGCGCGACGATCCCGACGGTGGTCTCGCCGCGAGCGAGAAACGGCCCGCCCCGGCGAGCCCGGGGATGGGTCTCCTGGTGCGTTGTCATGGCACATCGCCCCTCGTGCCCGACGTCGATGTGGGCACCTCGATTCCAGGATCCCACCATGGCCCCCGCATCGCCAGAGCCGACGGAAAACCAGCGAACAGGCCGCTGGTGTCAGGCCTTGGCGAGCACGTAGCCGTGGAACCAGCGCCGCGTCTGGCGCCACACCTGATCGCGCGCCGGTTTGGCGGAGAGGGTTACGTCGTGGAGGCCGCCGTCGATGCGCGCGAGCGTGACGAGCGCGCCGATGTCGGGCACCCGGCGGGCGATGCCGATCACGTCCAGCACCGAGTCGGAGCTCTTCATCTCCTCGCTCCACCGCGTCGGGAGGGTGCTGCGCGCGCTGAGCAGCACCAGCACCGGTAGGTCGATTCGGAGCCCCCGCGCCACCTCGTCCTGTCCCCGGAAGATCGCGGCGAGCCAGGCGGGAGTGGGCCGCCATCCGGCGTCGGGCCGCCAGGTGGTGTCGTAGTCCCACTCGCCGTCGAACCGCGACGAGATGGAGCGCGCGTAGAGGCCGCGGTCCAGGTTGACGAGCTGGCTGCGCGGCACGAGCACGGACTGCACCCGGATGCCGGGCTCCATGAGCTTGCGCACCGCCTCCCGAGGCTGGAACTCCAGCCAGGGCGAGTTCAGCACGAGCCCGGCCACCCGCTCCTGGTTGCGCGCCGTCCACAGGCTGACGGTCAGGCCGCCGGTGGAGTGGCCCATGAGCACGAGCTTGCGCTCGGGCTGGTCGGCACGCCCGTGCCCCATGGCGTCGAGCGCCGCCTCGATGTCCTCGTCGTAGATGGTGAGGCCGCGCACGTACCCAGGGGTCTGGCCCTCGCGCAGGCTGCGGCCGTAACGCCGCAGGTCGAGCGCGTAGAACCGAACCCCGAGCGATTCCCAGAAGTCCGCGAGGTGGGTCTGGAAGAAGTAGTCGAGCCAGCCGTGGACGTACAGGACGTCGACGCCGACGTCGGGCGCGTCGCCCCGCCGCTCGCCGTCCTGTGCTGCCCAGACCTCGTCCTCGGCCCCGGGTTCCGCGGCCGGCACGGCATCGAGGTGCGGGCGCGTGGCGCCCCGCAGGTGCAGCCGCCGGCCCAGCTCCGACAGCTCGTCCCACAGCCGCGCCACCTGCGGGTTCTCCGCGCCGACTCGGCGCAGTCCACGGAGCGGCTCCGCATCGTCTGACCGGTCCGGAGCGGACCGGGCGCGGCGCACCAGGGTCGCCACCACCTCGGTCTCCTCCTCCTCGTCAGGCTGCAGCGGAAGGGTCAGGCGCTCGAAGCCCGGCAGCACGTCGGGCTCCCACGCCTGCTCCGGCGTCGTACCGTTTTCCAGACCCGGGGAGAGGCTCGTCATCTCACTGACGGTAACCGGAGATGCGCCCACTCCGTCGGGTAGTCGTCGAGCCAGGCCTCCAAGGACCGCGCCGCACGCCCCGCCAGCTGCGCGACGTCGGGGCTCACCTCCGCGAGCACTCCCGCCTCGATCGCCTGGCACTGTGTGATCCAGTCCTCGACCTCTGAGGCCGTCGAACGGTAAAAGAGGGCGCGTGCCTGGTCGACGGTCTGCGGCACGTAGCGGACACCCCGCCCCACGATCCGGGTCAGCGCCGCGGCCACCTCATCGAGGCTCAGCGCCTCGGGCCCGGTCAGCCGGTAGGTCCGGCCGGCGTGGCGCTTCGGGTTCTCGTCCAGCAGCACGGCGGTGGCGGCGTCGGCCACGTCGTCGTGGGAAACCAAGGCGACGCGGCCGTTCCCCGCGGGCGCGCGGAGCACGGTGTCATGACCGGAGCCGTGCGACTCGTCGTAGACCGCGAACGTCAGCGTGCGGTGGAACATCGCCGTCCGCAGCATCGTCCACCGCATGTCGGTGCCGCGCAGGTACTCCTCGGTGAGCCAGTCGTCGCGGGCGGCGGACGCTATGGCCTCCGGCCTCGCGCCGATCGACGACACGTAGACCACGTGCCGGACCCCGGCCAGCACTGCCGCGTCGATGGCCGCGCGGTGCTTGTCGAGCCGCCCAGGGCGCACCTGGCTCGGCACGAGAAACACCGCGTGCGCGCCCTCGAACGCGCTGGCCAGGGCCCTGGTGTCGACGTCGGACGGGATGGCGACGACTTCGGCCTCCGGGAGCGGGGCGCCGTCGGGCAGGCGGGGGGTCGTGCCCCGGCCGCTGATCAGGAGGCGCTGCTGACCACCCGCCGCGGCGACACGGAAGGCAAGCCTGGATCCGAGACGGCCGTCGGCCCCGGTGAGGACGACGAGCCGGTCGCGCGACGCGGGCGTCATCCCCTCACCGTAATCGGCGCACGGGCGACGAGCCGGGCGTGGCCGGGTGAATCGTCAGCCGATCACGCGCCCGAGGGCACGCCGAGCTCCGGGCGCGGGCAGGGGAAAGCCCGCGGGGCGACGTGTGTCAGCCGTGCTGGACGAGGGCACGGCACCCGCGGGCTCCGGTGGTCGCGAGGAACTCGCCACCATGTCCCGTTGCGCCTGAGCAGATCAGGAAGGCCCCGTGCTGAGCCGTCCGACCGCCGTCGGCGCGAAACGCTTACAGCGTCACGCGACTAGCGCGCGACCACCTCATGGGTCCGATGTGAAATCACTTCTCGGATCACCTCCCTTCTCATGTGCCCCCGAACCTACGCTCCCCGATCGCGGGCGCACAGGTTTTTTCCTCGCGGCGAAATCCGTAGCCCCGAGCACCGGTCCGGGCGACGACTTTTGGGGCGTCGCTCCGTCTGCCCTGCATGACGACCATCAGCGCCGACGCCTTCACGACGTCGGCCGACGGCACCCGGATCGCGTACGACCTGACCGGCCCCACCCCCGGCCTGGCGCCCGCGATTGTGGTGGTCGACGGCGTGCTCGCCCACCGCCTGCCCGTCACGCTCGCCGTGGCGTCGGAGCTCGGGGACCGGGCGACCACGCTGCGGTACGACCGGCGCGGCCGGGGCGGGAGCGGAAACACTCCCCCGTACAGCGTGGACCGGGAGGTCGACGACATCGCCGCGTTGCTGGAGGTCACGGGCCCGGCCGCACTCCTGGGCATCTCCTCGGGGGCCTTCCTGGCGCTGCGCGCGGCGGCCGATCTCGGTGCTTGGGTCACCGGCGTCCTCTGCTACGAGCCCACGTACGACGTGGCGAGCGGCGAGCCGCCGGCCGACCCTCGGATGATCGCGGGGGTCGAGGCCTGCATCGAGGTGGGCGACCCGGGCAGCGCCGTCGAGCTGTTCCTCGACGTCGTGGGTATGCCGTGCCGGCTGCTGCCGCGGATGCGGGCTTCTGCGTCGTGGGCGGACCTCGAGGCGATGGCGGAGACGATCGCCCACGACGGGCGGATCCTCGCCGGGGTCGCGCTGGGCCGAAGGGCCCTGATGGGCCGCTGGGACGTGATCACCCAGCCGGTACTGGTGGCCGACGGCACCGCGAGTCCCGCGACGGTGGCGGCCGCCGCGGAGTCGCTGGCGGCCGCGCTCCCGGCGGCACGTCGGGTGACCCTGCCTGGGCAGGGGACCGACGTGCCGCCGGAGGCGATGGCGGAGGCGGTCGCCCGCCTCCTCGGCATCAGTCGGTGAGCTGTGCTCGCGCCTGGTCGACCGGGGCGAACCCGGGCGTGGTGCCGAGCTGGGTCACGCCGGCGTCCGGCCCGCCGAGCGCGTTGATGACCGGAGCGTCGGGGGCGTCGGCGTCGGGCACGAAGCGCTCGTACTTCACGTACTGGTGCATGACCTGGCCGTCGGACCGGTCGGTGACGCGCCAGCGGCCGCCCACCCGGACCGACTGGGGAGCCTTTGAGTACGCGTTGAAGTAGCCGCAGCCGTCGGCGTTGAGGGCCACGCCGTGCGAGACGTGATCCGACATCTCCTGGCCCTCGCCCGGGTAGACATGGCCGTTGCTGCCGATGAACTGCACGGACACGTCGCCGGTCACGTAGTAGCCCGGCGCTGCGCAGACATACACGCTGGCGGCCAGGTACCCCTCGAAGTCGTCGACCGACTCGGTGACGGCGGCGTTGTAGTTCCAGAGGCCGAACCACTGGTTCGCCTGGAACGGCGACGACATCGACGACTGCACCCACATGTAGGTGCGGTTGCTGGTGTCCGTGCCGGCCATGTTCGACACGACCGCGCGGAACCGGTTGAGATCGTGCGCCGTCGCGGCGGTGAACCGGTACGTCGAGCTGTTCGCCCCGACGTTGCTCCAGGTGCCGCTCGCGGGGGTCCAGCGCTGCCACTGGTACTTCAGGCTGCCGCCGGTGGCCGAGACCTTGAGCGTCACGGTCCGGCCCGGCGTCGTGTCCACGTAGCGCGTGGGCTGCGTCGTCACGTGCGGCGTGCTGATGCCGACCGGCCACTTGACGGTGTCGGTGGCCGCGCTGCGGCGCGTGGTCGGCAGGTACGCGTACTTGCGGCCGACGATCTCGACGGAGATGTTCTTGCCGTGCTCGGCGCGCGTGAGCCTGTAGGTGCTGCTCGTGGCGCCCGCGATCGGCCGGCCCTCGGCGCGCCACTGGTAGGTGACCACCGACGGGCTGGGCGACCAGGTGCCGCGGTTCGCGGTCAGGGTCTGGCCGACGCGGAGCGTGCCGCTGATGGTCGGGGAGGACGCCCGGTCGAACGGCTTCATGACGACGGACGCCGCCGACGTGACGCTCTTCGTCGTGTAGCCAGGCTTCGACCCGGTCACCGTGACGGTGAGCTTGGCGCCGTGCAGGCTGCTCGGGATCGTGTAGGTGCGGCTGGTCGCGCCGGAGATCGGGTCGCCGTTCGCCTCCCACCGGTACGTCACGGACGCCGTGGGGGAGAAATGGCCGGTCGTGGCGCCGACGAGGCCGCCGACCTTGACGGTGCCGTTGATCTGCGGCGTCGTGGTCGTGAAGGCGGCGGCGGCCACAGGTCCTGCGGCGGCCGCGGCGACGGGGTCGCTCGTCTCGCCGGCCGCGGTCGCTGCGACCGTGCCGATCACGTACTTGCCGAGGTGTGCGGGCAGCAGCGTGAGGGACGCGTCGGTCGCACCCTCGACGGGGACGTCGGAGGCGTCGAGCGCCGCGTCGTCGCTGAGGAGCCACGCGTAGGTGCGGCTCTCGGGCTCGGGCGCCCAGCTTCCGCCGGTCTCGTCGAGGGTGAGCACGGAGCCCACCGCTGCGACGCCGTCGATCTCGACGGTCCCGGTGAAGGCCGGCGCGGCGGCCGTTTCCGCGGCGGACGCGGGCACCGCGACGAGCGGCGTGGCGACCAGGGTGAGTGCGGCGAGCGATGCGCCGGCGCGCCAGCGCCGGGCGATGCTGCGAGGGGGTACGGCGAGCGCGGGATGGGCGTCGCCGAGGGACATGGGGTTCATAGGGGTCCTTCGCGATCCGTGACAGGACGTGGCGCCGGGTCCGTCGTCGGTCCCGGGCGTCGCGAAACGTAACCCGCCGCGGAGACGGCCGGAAAGCAACATCTGCCGAGGATCGGCGGAACTCCGTCGGACTTCACCCCCTAAGTTCACCCGCTGCGTGGCCCGTCCCAGAGGCCGGGCTCGCCGCGCCGGCCGAGACAGGGGTCTCGGCCGGCTCGGGCGTCCTCAGAAGGGGCGGCGCGCCCTGACGAGGATGCGCGGCGCCTCGTCGACGAGCACGTTGCCCGTCGCGAAGTGCATGTGCAGCGCGCGGAGCCCCGCCTCGTGCCGCCGGACGGCGGCCGGGGTGAGCTCGGCGAGGTCCGGCACCTGCCACGCCGCCATCCGCAGGTACCAGAGCACGGACGACAGGTCCTTGAACGTGCGCGTTCCCGCGTACTCCTTGGCCTCCACGATCTCCAGGCCGGAGGCGACGAGCCCGTCAGAGATGACGTCGACGGTGACGCCGTCCGGGTCCCAGCCGAGCGGCACTCGGAGCGCCTGGTTCAGGGCGATGCCGTCTCGCGTGTCCACCTGCTCGGTGAGGAACGTCCCACCCGGCTCCAGCACGCGCCCCGCCTCGTCGGGGTCGATCGTGCCGAACCGGCTGAGCACCACGCTGTACTGGCCGTCGAAGAACGGCAGCAGCACGTCGCCCGCCCAGGACGGCTCCGCACGGCGCACGTCCACGCCGAGCGGCTCCAGGCGTCGTCGGGCGACGAGGAAGGCCGGGCCGGACTCCGTGGCGGCCGAACCCTTGGGAAGCGGGCCGAGGCCCGCGAAGAAGTCGCCGGTGCCGGTGCCGATGTCGAGCACGGCACCGCGGGACTTGACCACGATCTCGCGGGCGAGGGCTGGGTAGTCCCACTCCGGTGAGTCGATCGTGAGACGGTCTTCGACGGGGGCGTCGTCGAGACCGCCCGTGAACAGTGCTGCTGGGGTCGAAGGAGTCGCAGGGGCGCTGCGCGCCCATTCGATGTGGTCCTCGAACGGCGCATCCGGCGCCGGAGCTGGGGCGATCGAGACGTCAAGCATGGTGGAGATTGTGGCGCAAAGTTGGACCAATGGGCTAACACTCCCGTAAAGATGACCGGAGGAGTCGATCTGATGGCCGAGCCGTTGCCTGAAATCCGGTTTTCACCTGTGGAGACATCGAGGGCTCTGCGGGTAGTCGGCCTCATGTCCGGCACGTCCCACGACGCCGTGGACGCCGCCGCCTGCGAGCTCCGGCTCATCGGCGACACCTTGAAGCTCACCCCGCTCGGCCATCTCTCCGTCCCCTACCCGCAGGCGCTCCGGTCGGAGCTCGTCGCGGCGCTTCCGCCGGCGTCGGCCACCTTGGAGACGGTGTGCCGACTGGACACCGGGATCGGGCAGATCTTCGCCGACGTCGCCGCGCGTGCCGTGGCGGAGCTCTGCGCCGGCCGCGCCGACCTCGTCGTCTCGCACGGGCAGACCGTCTTCCACTGGGCGTCCGACGGCGTTGTCCGCGGCACCCTGCAGATCGGCGAGCCCGCCTGGATCGCCGAGGCGACGGGGCTGCCCGTGGTCTCGGGCCTGCGCACACGCGACGTCGCCGCGGGCGGCCAGGGCGCTCCCCTGGTCAGCCTGTTCGACGCGCTGTGGCTCGCGGGCCGGCCCGGCTCCGGCGTCGCGCTCAACCTGGGCGGCATCGCGAACGTGACGGTGCTGCGGGGGCCGGCGACCCCGCTCGCCTTCGACACCGGCCCGGCCTGCGCGCTGCTCGACGCCGCAACGCGACACGTCACGGACGGCCGCCAGACCTTCGACGCCGACGGCGCCCTCGCCGCCCGGGGCCGCGTCGTCCCCGCGCTCCTCGAGCGTCTGCTCGACGAGCCCTACTACGCACGCCCCGCACCGAAGTCGACCGGCAAGGAGCTCTTCCACCTGGACTACCTGCTGGCGCACCTCGGACCCACGGCGCCGACGCCCGAGGACCTGCTCGCCACCCTCGTAGCGCTCACCGCCCGCACCGTGGCCGACGCCGTCCGGGGCACCGCCATCGAGCTCGTCGCCTCGGGCGGCGGTACCCACAACCCCGTGCTGATGGCGGCGCTCCGGGAGGAGCTGCCGGGCGTCGCCGTCCGGACCTCCGACGAGCTGGGCGTGCCGAGCCAGGCCAAGGAGGCGCTGGCGTTCGCGGTACTCGGCTGGCACACCTGGCACGGCCTGCCCGGCGTGCTGCCAGGCGGCACGGGTGCGCGGCACCCGAGCGTGCTGGGCTCGGTGACGCCGGGCGCGGACGGGCGCTTCCCGCCGGGCCGGGCCGCCGCCGTCGGGCAGCCGACGAGGTTGGTCATCTCGAGCCCCAAGTGACCTGTCAGACCTTGCCGGACGTGTCAGACGTACAGGTCACCCGGGTGACCTGTACGTCTGACAACGTGGGGGGCGTCTGACAACTCCCTGATCCGCGGCTCTGGCTGCGGGAAGAAGTACCCATATCGGGCGCCCAAGGCGCCGTGATGGGTTCGGGCATGACGAAGGCCCCGACTCATGGAGTCGGGGCCTCTCGTAACAACGTGCGCGAGGGGGGAGTTGAACCCCCACGCCCTTTCGGGCACACGGACCTGAACCGTGCGCGTCTGCCTATTCCGCCACTCGCGCGCTGCTGGATGAGGCTAGCACGGCGCAGAGGGTGACTCCGAATCCAATAACGGTGAAGTGGTTCACGTCCCGCCGCAGGTCTAGTAGCGTGCGGATCCGCCCACACCTCCTCCTCACCGCGCCACCTGAGGGAAGATCGGAGAAGATCCGCAGGACATCCACAGTAATGGAGTCTGCGGGGACCTACCGGTCTATACGATCTAGGTAGTCTGCCCGGCGCAGACCCTGGAAGGAGGTGGCATGGGCGCCCTGGACCGCTTCGAGAAGAGCGTGGAGCGCATGATGAACAACGCGTTCGCCAAGGTGGGACGTGGCGAAGTGAAGCCCGTCGAACTGGCGAGCAGGCTGCGACGCGAGCTGGACGACCGTGCCGCGGTCGTCGGCCGCGACCGTACCGTCGCACCGAACGAGTTCACCATCGAGCTCGCTCCCGACGACTTCGCCCAGATCGAGGCGTGGGGTGCACAGACCCTCGCCGACGAGCTCGCGTCCAACATCACGGCGTATGCCGCGACGCAGCACTATGCGTTCGTGGGCCCCGTGAGCGTGACGTTCGACGAGCAGTACGAGCTGGTTCCCGGCCGCTTCACCGTGCGGTCGCGCAGCGTGCAGGGAAGCGTCGCCCCGGCGACGTCCGGCGCGCCGACCGGCCGGCACCCGCTCATCGACATCGACGGACAGCGATACCTGCTCACCGGGCCCGTGACCGTCATCGGACGCGACGCCGAGGCGGACATCGTGGTGGACGACCCGGGTGTCTCCCGGCGCCACCTCGAGATCCGCGTGACACCCGATGGTGTCGTCGCCACCGACATGGGCTCGACGAACGGCCTGTACGTGGAGGGCCATCAGGTCCCGGCCGCGACGCTGCTCGACGGCAACACGATGACCATCGGCCGTACCCGCATCATGTTCTGGACCGGCAGTGCTTCCGGCGCAGACAACGAGGACTGGTGAAGAACCCGAAATGAGCGAGCTGACGTTCACCCTGCTCCGGCTGGGCTACCTCGTGCTGCTGTGGGTGTTCGTGCTCTCCGCCGTCGCCGTGCTCCGGCGCGACCTGGCGGGACCACGCACAGCCGGCAGCCGACGGCGCCGGCCGGAGCTCGCGGGGCCGGCCCCGGCGGGAGCCGGTGGCAGCGCGCCTCGCGCGCCCCAGCGGGGTGGCCCGTCGCGGCTCGTCGTGGTGGCGGGCCCCCTCACGGGGACCACCATCCCGCTCACCTCGTCCGGCGTCCTGATCGGGCGCGCGCCAAGCTGCACCCTCGTGCTCGACGACGACTACTCGTCGTCGCGCCATGCGCGGATCTTCCCCCAGGGCGGCCAGTGGTTCGTGGAGGACCTCGGCTCCACGAACGGCACCTACATCGGCGAGGAGCGGGTGCAGGGCATCATCCCGCTCGCCCCAGGTGTGGGTGTGCAGATCGGACAGTCCGTCGTCGAGCTCCAGGGATGACCATCACGTGACCGTGACCTTGCGGTATGCCGCGCGCTCCGACGTCGGCCTCGTCCGCTCCAACAACCAGGACTCCGCCTACGCGGGTCCCAACCTCCTCGTCGTGGCAGACGGGATGGGCGGGCACGCAGGAGGCGACGTCGCCTCCGCGCTGACGATCGCGGCCCTGGTGGGCCTCGACCGCCCGGACCACAGCTCCGACCAGTCGATGTCCGAGCTGGAACGCTCGATCGACCGCGCCCGGCAGGACCTCGTCGACGCGACCACTGCCGACCCGGACCTCGCAGGCATGGGCACCACGGTGACGGCCGTGCTGAAGTCCGGCAACACGCTGGCCATGGCCCACCTGGGCGACTCGCGCGCGTACCTGCTGCGCGACGGCACGCTGGCGCAGGTCACGGTGGACCACACCTTCGTGCAGCACCTGGTCGACACCGGCCGCATCACGCCCGACGAGGCCGAGACCCACCCGCAGCGCAACGTCGTCATGCGGGTTCTCGGCGACTTCGACCTGGACCTCACGCCCGACCTCTCGATCCGCGAGGCGGTGCCCGGCGACCGCTGGATGCTCTGCTCCGACGGCCTGTCCGGGTTCGTCCCGGACGACGAGATCGCCGAGGTCCTCATCTCGGTCACCGCCCCGCAGGACGCCGTCGAGCGGCTCGTCTCGATGTCCATGCGCGCGGGCAGCACCGACAACATCACCGTCGTCGTGGCCGACGTCCTGGACGACGCCGCTGCGGCAACCACCGCAGCCACCGTCACCCCCGAGATCGTCGGCTCGGCCGCGCTCGCCGGAGTGACCGCGGCCGGCAACGACCCGCAGTCCCCCACGTCGCTGCCCGGCTCCGACATCGACGGCGACACCGTCACCTCCTTCACCCGGTCGGCGGTCCCGGCGGGCGGCCAGCCCGCCACCTCGCCGGTCGCGGTGAGCGTCCTGCCCGACGCCGTCGCGCAGGACGGCCTCGCCAACACGCTCGAGCAGGCCATGCTTGCGGGCGGGCCCGACGAGGAGCAGTACCAGCCGGACGTGCAGCCGGACGAGGACGACCTGGACGAGGATGCGGCCGACGAGGAGACGCCGCCGAGGCGTCGCGCCTGGCTGACCGTGCTCGGCGCCCTCCTCCTGGTCATCGGCCTCGTCCTGGCGGGCTGGGGCGGCTACCGCTGGACCCAGACCCAGTACTACGTCGGGGAGTCGGACGGCCAGGTCGCCGTGTTCCGCGGCATACCTGCCACGGCGGGCCCGCTGACCTTCTCGACGGCGGTCGAGCTCACCGGCACCCGAGTCGACGAGCTGCCCGGCTTCGTCGCCGACCGCGTGCACGAGACCATCCGCGCCACGTCCCTCGAGGACGCCCGGGGACGCGCCGACCGTCTCATCGAGGACGCCGCCGAGGAGACCGAGCCGACGTCGACGCCCAGCCAGTCGCCGAACCCCAGCACGAGCGACGAGCCGAGCGGTGACTCGTCGCCGAAGGGCGACTCCAGCTCGAACGACGCCAGCTCCAGCGACGCCGGCCAGGAGAACAACGGATGACCGCCCTCCGGCCCGAGGAGAACGCCCCGGCCCGTATCGCGGAGGCGGTGCTGCTCGTCGTCGCGCTCGCGCTCGGCATGGGCGGCATGTGGATGGTGGGCTACTCGCTCGAGGACGGCCTGCCCGACGGGTTCTGGACCTACTCGATAGTGCTCGCCGCCCTGGCGTTCACCGCGCACATCGTGCTGCGGCTGCGCGCGCCCTACGCCGACCAGGTGATCCTGCCGGCCGTGGTGCTGCTGAACAGCGTGAGCATGGCGATGATCCTGCGGCAGGACCTCGTCGACATCAGGGGTGCCAACGCGTCCCGCCACCTCATGTGGACGGCGCTGGGCATCGTCGTGGCCTGCGTGGTCATCTTCGTCATTCGCGACCACCGCAGCCTGCGCCGCCTGACGTACACGGCGATGATCGTCGGCATCGTCCTAGTGGTCCTGCCCCTGATCCCGGGCCTCGGCCAGGAGCTCAACGGCGCGAAGATCTGGATCTACATCGGCGGCTTTTCGCTGCAGCCTGCGGAGTTCGCCAAGATCGCGTTCGCCGTGTTCTTCGCGGGCTACCTGGTCGCGAACCGTGACACCCTGGCCCTGGCCGGCAAGAAGTTCATGGGTCTGCAGCTCCCGCGCCTGCGCGACCTCGGCCCCATCCTCATCGTCTGGGCCGTGTCGCTGGCGGTCCTCATCGGCGAGAAGGACCTCGGGACGTCGCTCCTGTTCTTCGGCCTGTTCGTGGGCATGCTGTACCTCGCTACCGACCGGGTCGGCTGGATAGTCATCGGCCTCGTGATGTTCGCGGCCGGCGCCGTCGTGGCGTGGTCGATCTTCAGCCACGTCCAGGCGCGCGTCGACGTCTGGCTCGATCCCCTCAACGCCGAGCTGTACGACCGCGACTTCGGCGGGTCGTACCAGATCGTCCAGGGCATGTTCGCCATGGCCTACGGCGGCATGTTCGGCGCCGGTTGGGGCGAGGGCTACCCGCAGTACGTGCCGTTCGCCTTCTCCGACTTCATCTATGCGGCGCTCGGCGAGGAGCTCGGCCTCACCGGCCTGCTCGCGATCCTGCTGATCTACCTGGTGATCGTGCAGCGCGGCCTGCGGCATGCGGTCGGCGTCCGCGACGGCTTCGGCAAGCTCCTCGCGGGCGGCCTCGCGTTCGTCATGGCGCTGCAGCTCTTCGTGGTGGTGGGTGGAATCACCCGCATCATCCCGCTCACCGGCCTGACCCTGCCGTTCATGGCACAGGGCGGATCGTCCCTGCTCGCGAACTGGATAGTCATCGCACTCATGCTGCGCATCTCCGATGCCGCACGGCGCCCGTCGTCCCTGCCCACCCGCGGCGCGCTGGCCGACCCGGCACCCGCACCGGTGGGCGGCGACGCCATCGAGGTCGGGGGCGGGAGCCCGGTGCAGGCGGGGACCGAGGCCGGTGCCGGCCGCGGCGCCACGCCTGACGACGCGACCCAGATCGTCCGGGGGGTGGACCGGTGAACGCGACCCTGCGCCGCCTGTCGACCATCGTGATGGTCATGTTCCTGGCCCTCATGGTGTCGACCACCTGGATCCAGTTCGTCTCCGCGGAGAGCCTGAACAGCGACGGGCGCAATGTGCGCACCATCTACAGCTCGCTGGCTCGGGACCGCGGGCCCATCGTGGTCGGCGGCGACCCGATCGTCACCTCGGTGCCTGTGGACGACAACTACAAGTACCTGCGCACCTACTCCGAGGGTGACGCCGGCGCCGCCAGCGTGTACGCGCCCGTCACCGGCTACTTCGCCATCAACGGCACGGTCACCGGGATGGAGCGCTACGCGAACAGCTATCTCGCGGGCGAGGACGACTCGCTGTGGCTCGACCGGCTGCAGAACCTCATCACGGGTGAGGAGGCGCAGGGCTCCTCGGTCGAGCTCACTATCGACCCCGAGGTGCAGAAGGCCGCCTGGGACGCGCTGGGTGACTACACCGGCGCCGCCGTGGCCCTCGACCCCAAGACGGGCGCCATCCTCGCGATGGTCTCCAAGCCCTCGTACGACCCGAACACGCTCGCCGTCCACGACTCGAAGAAGGTCACCGCGACCTCCGAGGCGCTGATCAACGACAAGCCGCAGGTCAACACGACGGACGGCTCAGAGCGCTACAGCGTCTACGGTCCGACGATCAACCGCACGATCAACGCGATCTACCCGCCCGGCTCCACGTTCAAGCTGCTCACCTCGGCCGCGGCCATCGAGTACGACGGCAAGACTCCGGACACCCAGATCCCTGCGCCAGACGTCTATCAGCTGCCGGGCACGTCCGACGACAACGGCAAGGTGCACAACTTCGGCGGCGAGACCTGCTCGGGCACCCAGCAGATGACGCTCAAGGACGCGCTCAAGATCTCCTGCAACACGGCGTTCACCGGCCTGGCCGCCGAGGTCGGCAAGGACGGGATGCAGAAGATGTTCGAGGACTTCGGGTTCACCGAGTCGCTGGACATCCCCATGTCGACCTCGGTCGGCGCCTACCCGGGTCTGTCCGACATCGCGAAGGACGACTCCGACGCCCGCATCGCGCTGTCCGGCATGGGCCAGGGCGACCTCCGGGTGACGCCGCTGCAGATCGCCATGATCTCGGCCGCGATCGCGAACGACGGCGAGCTCATGGAGCCGTACCTCATCGACAACGTGCGGGACAGCGACCTCGAGCTCGTCAGCCAGACCAAGCCGAACCGCTACAAGAGCCCGTTCTCGTCGTCCACGGCGGACGCGCTCACCGAGATGATGCTCTCCGTCGTGAACGACGACGGCGGCACCGGCTCCGGCGCGCAGATCCCGGGCGTCCAGGTGGCCGGCAAGACCGGCACCGCTGAGGACGACCCGCGCTCGCCCACGCTGTGGTTCACCTCGTTCGCGCCGGCCGACGACCCGCAGGTGGCCGTCGCCGTCGTGCTGGAGAACGAGGGCCAGTCCACCAACGAGTCCACGGGTGGCGCCCTCGCTGCCCCCATCGCCGCGCAGATCATGCAGGCGGCGATAGCGAAATGAGACCGGTCGAGGGTCTGACGCTCGGGGAGCGCTACACGCTCGTGCGGCGCATCGCCATGGGCGGCATGGGCGAGGTCTGGGTGGCGCGCGACGAGAAGCTCGCGCGCGAGATCGCCGTGAAGGTGCTCCGCGAGGAGTACACGGGCAACGAGGACTTCCTTCGTCGCCTGCGCACGGAGGCCCGGAACTCGTCGACCCTCGTGCACCCCAACATCGCCCAGATGTTCGACTACGGCGAGGAGCGCGGCGCCGGCTACCTCGTCATGGAGCTGGTCCTGGGCGAGCCGCTCGCCGACCTGCTCGAGCGCGAGCCGGTGCTGCAGCCGGCCCGGCTCCTGCCGATCCTGGCGCAGACGGCTCGCGGCCTGCACGCCGCGCACCTCGCCGGCGTCGTCCACCGTGACGTGAAGCCGGGCAACATCCTGCTGGAGCACACCGGCACGGTGAAGATCACCGACTTCGGCGTCTCGGTGGCGCAGAACCAGGTGCCCATGACGGCGACCGGCATGGTCATGGGGACCGCGCAGTACCTGTCCCCCGAGCAGGCGGTCGGCCAGTCGGCGACGGGTGCCTCGGACATCTATGCGCTCGGCGTGGTCGCCTACGAGGCCACCGCCGGGCGTCGGCCGTTCACCGGCCGGACGCCGGTCGACATCGCGATCGCGCACGTCAACGCGCCGGTGCCGCTGCTGCCGACGTCGGTCCACCCGGGCCTCGCCGAGACCATCACGAAGATGCTGGAGAAGGACCCGGCCCAGCGCATCGCCTCGGCGGACCAGCTCGCGCGGCACCTCGACGTGCTCGCGGCCGAGATCGCCGAGGACCCGTTCGGCAGCTCCCGCTACGCGCGCCGGACGCGCCGCGACGGCCAGCCGGCGTCGGCGCAGCGGTCGAGCGCCAGCCGGACCGGTGCGCCGCAGCCCGGCCCGTCGCACGCGCGCCGGCAGGCGCCGTTCGGCGGCGGCGGCCGGCACACCACGGTGGCCAACGCCCAGTCCGCGCCGCCGAGCCCCGACCAGGGGACACCGGCCGGCGGCTACGGCTCGGGCACGTCGGGCGGCTACGGCTCCGGCACCCCGGCAGGTGGTTACGGCTCGGGACCCTACGGTTCCGGAGCCTACGGTTCCGACTCGGCCGGGTACGGCACGACGTCGGGCGCCTACGGTACGGACGCCTACGGGCGTCCTTATTCGCCTGCGCCGGGAACACCGGCCGGCCCTCCGGGTTCCGGCTCCTACGGCACGGACTCCGCCGGGTACGGCAGCGACTCGGCCGGTTACGGCACGACGTCGGGCACCTACGGGACGGATGCCCAGGGCCGGCCGCACGGCTCGGGGTACATGCCACCGCCCGCGAGCGGCGCCGACGGAGCCGGGAACGGCGCGCGGGCCTATCCGTCGCGCCGCGATCTGCACTCGACACGCCAGGACGGGCGAAGGGTCCCCCAGCAGGGGCGGTCGGGAGGGCACCCTGGGAAGCGACGAAGTCTGTCGTCCGACATCCAACGCTGGGTGGGCGGGATCGAGGACCGAGTAGGGGTCCGGGTGTCCTGGCCGCTGGTCGCGCTGGTCGCGCTGCTGCTCGTGGTCCTCATCATCACGCTCGTCTCGGGGGGCGGCGACGACAACGCTCTGCGGGGCCCGTGGGGTTCCTCCGAAATCTACGCCGAAACACTGAATTCCCCGGCAGCGGCCTCGCTCGCCGCTTCTGGGATGATGCTCCTCAACGAGCCGTATGCCCTGAGGCAGACGGCCATGACATCAAAGGACGTATGAGTGGTGGAGAACACGCCCCGCGTACTCGCCGGCCGTTATGAGGTCGGCGAGCTTGTCGGCCGTGGCGGCATGGCCGAGGTACACATCGGCCACGACACCCGTCTCGGCCGTACCGTGGCGATCAAGGTGCTGCGTTCCGACCTCGCTCGCGACCCGTCCTTCCTGACCCGCTTCCGCCGTGAGGCGCAGTCCGCCGCCGCGCTGAACCACCCCGCGGTCGTCGCCGTGTACGACACGGGGGAGGACATCCACCAGGATGCCTCCGGCCAGGACGTGCACGTGCCGTTCATCGTCATGGAGTACGTCGAGGGCCACACGGTCCGCGATATCCTGACCGACGGCGCAGCGGTGCCCATCGAGGAGGCCGTCGAGATCACCGTGGGCGTGCTGAGCGCGCTGGAGTACTCGCACCACGCAGGCATCGTGCACCGCGACATCAAGCCCGCGAACGTGATGATCACGCCCACGGGCGCGGTCAAGGTGATGGACTTCGGCATCGCGCGCGCCATGGCGGACTCCGCCGCGACGATGACCGCGACGCACGCCGTGATCGGCACCGCGCAGTACCTCTCCCCGGAGCAGGCTCGCGGCGAGCAGGTGGACACCCGATCCGACCTGTACTCGACCGGGTGCATGCTGTTCGAGCTGCTCACCGGCCGCCCGCCGTTCCAGGGCGACTCGCCCGTGGCCGTCGCCTACCAGCACGTGGGCCAGGAGCCGCAGCGCCCGTCGGAGGTCGCCACCGACGTCCCCGACGTGCTCGACCGCATCACGCTCAAGGCGCTGACCAAGGACCGCGAGCAGCGGTACAGCACGGCCGCCGAGTTCCGGCGCGACCTGGAGGCCGCCATGCGCGGCGGCCAGATCAGCGCACCGATGGTCGGCGCGATGATGGGCGCCACGCAGGTCGCGGGCCCGCCCGCGTACGGCGCGACGCAGGTCATGACGCCGGGGCAGGCCTGGGGCCCGGCGACGGCGCAGCAGAGCCCGGTCACGCCCGGCGGCGGTTACCCCGGCCAGCCCACGCGCGCCGATCAGCGCCAGCCGGAGAAGAAGAGCCGGGCCCTCATGTGGTGGCTGCTCGGGATCGCCCTGGCCGCGGTCGCGGCCATCGCCATAGCCATGGCGCTGAACAACCAGACCCAGGCGCCGACGACGGTCGCCGTGCCCACCATCGCGGAGGGCATCACCGCCGAGGAGGCGAGGTCGCAGATCGAGGCGGCCGGCCTGACGTTCGAGCGCGCCATCGACAAGGACTCCGACCTCCCGGAGGGCCAGACCACCGGCAAGACCGATCCGGCGGCGAACACGGAGGTCGCCGAGAACTCGACGGTCACGGTCTACGTCGCCGGGGCACCGGGCCAGGTCACGATTCCCGACGTCAAGAACCTGTCCGAGGCCGACGCCCAGGCTGAGCTCGAGAAGCTCAACCTCACGGTCAGCAGCACCGAGTCGGAGAACAGCCCCGACGTCGCGAAGGGCGAGGCGACCAAGAGCGAGCCGGGCGCCGGGCAGACCGTGCAGGAGGGTTCGAACGTCGTGCTGTACCTCTCGACCGGTAACACGACGCTCCCGAACCTCGTCGGGCAGTCCAGGGAGGGCGCCGAGGCGCAGCTCGCCGACCTCGGACTCGGCACCATCCAGTGGGACGAGGAGCCGAGCGACCAGGTCGCCGAGGGCTCGGTCGCCCGCACCGATCCCGAGGCCGGTGACGTGCCGCAGGGCACGTCGGTCACCATCTACATCGCGACGGCGCCGGAGCCTACGGAGGCGACGGTTCCCGCGGACCTCTACGGCAAGACCGTCGAGGAGGCCCAGGTCGCGTGCACCGGTGTGCAGATCACCTGTGTGGAGGCGTCGCAGGAGCCTTCGGACACGTTCGCGGAGGGCACGGTGATCAGCTCGGACCCGGCGCCCGGCTCCACCGTCGACGTGGGTTCGTACGTCAACCTGGTGGTCTCGTCCGGCCCGGAAGACAAGGGCGCAGGGGACGGCCAGGACGTCTTCCCGTAAGCACCGCGCCGGCCGGGGAATCCCGGCCGGCGCTGGAAAGGCATGGCGTCGCAGGTCACGAGGTGACCAGCGGCGCCATTCCCTTTGCCCGCTCGACGGCGCCCTCGAGCCCGCAGGTCTCGAGCCAGTTCGCCAGCAGCCGGTGCCCGCCCTCGGTGAGCACGGACTCGGGGTGGAACTGGACGCCGTGCAGCGGCAGCTCGCGGTGCTGCAGCCCCATGACGATGCCCGACGCCGTCGTGCACGTCACCTGCAGCTCGGCCGGCACGCTGTCCGGCGTCACGGCGAGCGAGTGGTAGCGCGTGGCGGTGAACGGCGTCGGCAGGCCGGCGAGGACGCCGTCCCCGGAGTGCTCGACGAGGCTCGTCTTGCCGTGCATGAGCTCGGGCGCGTGCGTCACCTTGCCGCCGAACACCTCGGCGAGGGCCTGATGTCCCAGGCAGACGCCGAGCATCGGGGTGCGCGACCGGGCGCAGGCCCGGATGACGTCCTCGGAGGAGCCGGCCTCCGCGGGCGTCCCGGGGCCGGGCGAGACGAGCACGCCGTCGTAGGGCACGGGGGAGCCGTCGCCGCCGTCGTACCAGTAGCGGCCGTCGGCGTCGGGGGAGGGGACGGCGTCGTTCCGGACCACTACGGTCCGGGCGCCGATCTGGTCGAGGTAGCCGACGATCGTGTAGACGAACGAGTCGTAGTTGTCGACGACGAGGATGCGCGTCATGCAGGAATGCTACGCGCCGACGGTCGTGTCGTTGAACGGCATGTACTCGCTGAGCCACGGGAAGAACTCGGTGAAGCACACCGCGACGAGGCCGAACACGAGCACGACACAGACCAGGAACTTGAACCAGCCGGGGCCCGGGATGGCCCGCCACAGCAGTGCGTACATCAGCTCACCAGCTCCTTCGGCTCGCCCTCGCCCACAGGCGCCCAGTAGTCGAGCTCTCCGTGCACGATGTACCGCTGGGTCGCGGAGAACATCGGGTGGCACGACGTCAGCGTGATGAACCGCTGGGTCAGCTCGGGCATGGGCTCGTCGGCCGTCACACCGGGGACCGGTGCGATCACCTCGACGTTCTGCGGGTACACGATCTGCGACTCGGTCACCTTGTAGACGTACCAGGTCTTCTTGGTGCGGACCACCACGGCGTCGCCGTCCTTGAGCTCCGCGATCTGGTTGAACGGCTTGCCGTACGTGGTGCGGTGCGCGGCGACGGCGAAGTTGCCGAGGTCCCCCGGCATCGCCGTGCCGTCGTAGTGCCCGATGCCGATGGTGTCGAGCACCGTGGCCTTGTCGGTTCCTTCGGCGACGGGCTTGACGTAGTCGTCGCCGAACCGCGGGATGTACATCTGCGCGAAGAGGGTCCCGTCCTCCGGCGGCTCCTCCACGACGGGCGGCGGGCCGTCGTGCTCGGTCGCCGTCTCCGGACCGGTGGAGGGGGCGTCCCAGTCCATCTCGGCGATGATCTCGTTCTGTGCCCGCGCGCCTTCGACGTCGGTCCACCAGAGCTGCCACACGACGAAGAGGCCGAGCACCAGGCCGGCGGTCACGAGGAGCTCACCCATCACGCCGATCAGCCAGGCGACAGGACGCATCGGCGACGAGGACCCGCGCGGGCGCCGGGCGTTGCGCGGGCCCATGCCGGACGGGCCGCGCTGATACGCGATCGGGAAGACCTCCTGTGCCAGGGGCACGTTGTGGCCGGCCTGCGCGTGGGTCATCCAAAGACCTCCGTACCATCGGGAACCTTCGCGTACTGCAGACCGCCGCCGTCGTACGCGGGGAGGTCCAGGTGGTCGCTGCGTCGCACGTCCCAGCCGAGGTGCACCCAGTCGACGTACTCGAGGTACGTCTGGACGCCTTCGGAGCTCATCAGAGACGCCTCCATCTTCGCCGGGTCCCCGACCGCCGTCACCTTGTAGGGAGGTGAAAAGACCTTGCCGTGCAGCAGCAGGATGTTCCCGGAGCAACGGAAGGCCGACGTCGAGGTCACGCGCTCGCCCTGGAGCGTCATCGCCTCGGCACCGCCGCCCCACAGTGCGTTGATCACGTGCTGCAGGTCCTGCTGGTGCACCACGAGGTCATCGGGCTGCGGTTTCACGCCGCCTGTCCCGGCGTCCACCGACGTCGACGGCGCGTCGTCGAGGGTGACCGTCAGACCGGGACCCGCCACCGGTGCTGACCCCGACACCACGCCCTCACGCTCCACCAGGTCGGCATCGCGCTTCGGGACGGCGGTCCCCGCCCGCCCGCTGAGCACCTCGATCTCGCGGTCGAGCTCCCCCGTGCGTTCGGTGAGCTCCGTGACGCGCGCCGTCTCGGTGTCCACGAGCTGCGCGAGGTCCTGTGGATCGCGGGTGTCGGCGCCGCCGCCGTCGGCCAGCCGCGCGCTCGCGCTGAACATGAGGCCGGCCAGTACGGCGACCGCGCCGACGCTGATCCACGAACGCCAGCCGGCGTTCATCGGGGCACGGAAGAAGCCCGCCGCACCGCTCCTGGCGGATGGCGCGGGCGTCTCTTCGGCTCCGGTCACGCGTCACTCCTGCAACAATCGACAAACCCATGGACGCATCTGGTCACGACTGCGGCCTGTGGAGCACTACGCTAGTCCACGAGCAAGCAGACGTCGGCTCGGCACACCCGTCGGGACGACCACCCCAGGACAGGAGCCCGCCTCGTGCCCGAGTCGAAGTCCCGCAACAAGAAGAAGGCCACGGCCAAGCCTGCGAAGGCCGAGGCCAAGACCGCGCTGCCCGGTGAGGCGGTCAACCCGCGCTGGCTCGCCCCGGTGATGCTCGGCCTGATGATCCTCGGCCTCGTCTGGATCGTGACGTTCTACCTCACGAGCTCCGAGCTCGGCCTGCCGATCCCGCAGCTCGGCCAGTGGAACCTGGCGGTCGGCTTCGGCCTGATCATCGTTGGTTTCGGCCTCACGACACGCTGGAAGTGACGGCTCCGCGGCCGCGCTGAGGCGGCCGCGGAACTGTGTCCCCATTTATCCACAGCTGTGGGTAAAGCTGGGGAAAAGAGAGTGGTGACACACCGCCAGGTGCTCGGATCGGCCCAGCTCCGCGGTTTCGCGGGGGTACGTCCGGGGCATCACCAGCCTGTTCACAGGACTCCCAGCGAGCTGTAGCGCCACACCGCCAGGCCCACCAGGAGCGCGATGCCGACCACCGGGACGACCCAGGCGACGACGGCCCGGCGCTCCTTCGGCGCGTACGCGTAGGCGTAGGCCACCAGCGCTCCGGTGACGAGCCCGCCCAGGTGTGCCTGCCACGCGATGCCCGGCACGATGAACCCGATGGCGCCGTTGACCGCGAGCAGCACCACCACCTGCCCCATGCTCCGGCCCAGCCGGCGCATCACCGGGAGCATCGCCCCGAAGAGGCCGAACACCATGCCGGACGCACCCACCACGGGTGTCACCCAGGCGCTCGACGTGTACGGGTCGCCCGCCAGCAGCAGCACGCCGACCGAACCGCCGACGGCGGAGAGCAGGCACAGGACCGTGAAGCGCAGCCGCCCGAGCAGCGGCTCGAGGAACTGGCCGGTTATCCACAGCGCATACATGTTGAACAGGATGTGCAGCGGCGACGTCGAGTGCAGGAACGACGCCGTCAGGAACCGCCACGGCTCGACCGCGCCGCCCCAGGGCCAGAACCACAGCAGGTGAGTCCACCAACCCCCCGTCACGAGCTGCAGCAGCCAGCTCGCGACGCAGATCCCGATGATGGTGAACGTGACGACCGGGCGGCCGCCCGTACCCGTCTCGCCGGCCGAGCCGCCGAAGACCGTCCGTACGCGGGGTGCGGTGCGCTTCGACTCCCGCACACAGTCCACGCACTGCACGCCGACGGCGGCCGGCCGCTGGCACTCCGGACAGGCGGGCCGGCCACAGCGCTGGCAGCGCACGTAGGACACCCGGTCGGGGTGTCGCGGGCAGACGGGAGCCGCGGCCTCGGTCGGCTCCTCGGCGGCCGGGTCGTTCGTCGCGATACGTCCTCAGTCCCCTCGGTCCTCAGTGCTCAGGGTGGTGCCGGGTCCAGCCCGGGGCGGCGCGGTCGCCGCCGTACCTCAGGGCTCGATGGTGACGGACTCGATGGTGATGTCGTCGACCGGGCGGTCGCCGGGACGCGTGCGGGTCTTGCCGACCTCGTCGACGACCGCACGCGAGGCGTCGTCCGCCACCTTGCCGAAGATGGTGTGCTTGCCGTTCAGCCACGGGGTCTCGGCCGTGGTGAGGAAGAACTGCGAGCCGTTGGTGCCCTCGACCTCGCCCGTCACCGGGTTGCGCCGCTTGCCGGCGTTGGCCATCGCGAGGATGTACTTCTCGTTGAACTGGAGCTCGGGGTGGATCTCGTCGTTGAACGTATACCCCGGGCCGCCGGTTCCCGTCCCGAGCGGGCATCCGCCCTGGATCATGAAGTCTTCGATCACGCGGTGGAAGATGAGGCCGTCGTAGAACGGGTCCTTGCGCTCCTCGCCCGTCCGCGGGTCCGTCCAGGCCTTCTCACCGGTCGCGAGGCCGACGAAGTTCTCGACAGTCTTGGGCGCGTGGTTCGGGAAGAGCTCGATGCGGATGTCACCAGAGGTGGTGTGCAGGATTGCGAACATGCATCAATCCTCCCATGGAGCGGCCCGTTGGTGCTGCACCGACGTCCCCCCGCCCTCGCAAGTAAGGCCCAGCGGTGGCAGAGTGGCACCTTGAGGAGTATTTGAACCGTTCGGGGGGAGTTTCATGACCCGCAAGAAGGTGACCGACTACGTGGACACAAGCAAGATCGACACCGAGAAGGTCAAGGAGAAGGCCGCAGAGGCCACGGCTCTCCTTTCCGACGTCAGCTCCAAGGCCGCATCACAGGCCGGGTCCCTCGCGGCCCAGGCCAAGGACCGGGCAGTGAACGCCAAGGACTGGGCACAGCCCCGGGTGAACGACTTCATCGCCTGGCTGACGCCACGCGCGGAGAAGGCCTGGCAGGACAGCCTCCAGGCTGCCGCCCCACAGGTCGAGAAGGCCGCGAGCAAGGCTGCGCCGCTCATCGACTCGGCGCACGACAAGCTCGTGGACGACCTGCTGCCGAAGATGGTCTCCGCGTTCAACGCCGCCGCAGCCAACGCCGCGACGGCACAGAGCAAGGCATCGCTCGCCGAGACCGTCAGCAAGGCGGCGGACAAGGCTGGCAAGAAGGGCTCCAAGAAGGGCTGGCTCGTGGCGCTGGCCGCGGGCGGCGCCGCCGTCGCGGGCTATGTGTTCTGGAAGCGCGCACAGCCCCAGACCGACCCGTGGGCCGAACCCTGGGAGCAGGGCACGGGTGCCGACTACTCGAACGGCGCCGCTCGGCACTCGTCCGGCGTCGGCGCGGCGGCCGGTTCCGCCGTCGCCAAGGGCAAGGAAGCAGGGGCCAAGGCGGCGCAGACCGCCAAGGACCTCGGCGCCCGCGCCTACTCCGCGGCCGGCCCCGCGTTCGAGGCCGCCAAGGAGAAGGCCGGCCCCGTGCTGGAGAAGGCGGCACCGGTGTTCGACGCCGCGAAGGAGAAGGCCGCCCCGGTCATCGACGCCGCCAAGGAGAAGGCCGCCCCGGTCATCGACGCGGCGAAGGCGACGGCGCAGAAGGCGACCTCCGCGGTGTCCGAAGCCGCTCAGAAGAGCGGGCTCACCGGCGGCGACAGCCCGCCCACGGCGGACCAGCCGACCGTGGACGAGGCTCCGCCCGTCGAGGCCAAGCCGGCGGAGACCGAGCCGGCGGGGGAGGCCAAGCAGGAGGGCTGACCTCCCGCTTCTCCGCGTGCATGACGAGAGGGCCCGGCCGTGATGGCCGGGCCCTCTCGTCATGCTCGGTTCGGACGGCGGAGCGGCGTCACCCGCCGATGGGCGTCGCTGCCCCGGCGAACGGGTCGAGCTGGATGAACGCCGCGGTCGGGTCGCCGTCGTGCACGAGCGACTCCTGGTTGACGACGTCGTCGAACGCGAAGGCGTAGGCCTTGCCGTCCGCCATCTGCTCGTGGATGTACTTGGCGTAGTAGTTCGTCACCGAATCCTGGTAGAAGCCTGCCGGGTCCTGGGTGGGCTGCGTGGTGCTGTCGAGCAGCGAGGACCGGTTGAATCCGGCGCACAGCGTGCGTGCGATGGCACCGATGTCGTCGTTCGGCGCCGCCAGATCGCCGGCGCACCCGAAGATCGACTCGCCCGAGGGCTTCGGGAAGGTGGTGACGACGGCACCGGAGGTGTCCTTGAACGTCATGGTGTCGCCCGAGACCGTACCGAGGAACTTCTTCTCCGGCTGATCGCCGTAGGGCACCACCGTCAGGGTCTCGCTGGAGTACTTGCTCCACACGCGGTCGACGTAGTCGGACAGGATGTTCGCGTCGACCTGGCCGGTACCCACCCCGTGCCCGGGGGAGAGGACGCGGAGGACGGAGCCGTCGGGCCCGGTCTGGGCGAGCCCGTCCCAGCCTTCCTGCTGGGACAGGGCGGACACGACGTTGTCCCACCCGTCCGGCTTGAGCATCCCGGTGTGCATGAGCTCGCCGCTCGAGGACCGCAGGCCCGTCTGGTAAGGCGCGGAGAAGAAGTCGACCTGCGTGCTGTTGATCCACAGGCCGGAGTCGTTGAGCGTGTACTCAGTCCAGTTGAACAGGATGTTCCGGTTCGGGTCGCTCGGATTCTGCACCGCGGGCTGCACGAGCTGACCGTCGTTGACGATCTTGAAGTCGAGCTTGCTGCCATACGAGAAGTAGACGCGGCCCGACAGCTTGGGCATCTGGATGGTGACGTCCTGCCCGTTCGCGGGGCCCCCGATGGAGGCGTCCGGCGCCGGCTCGGGGACGCCCCCGGCGTCCGGCCAGGCATGGAACGTCCCCTCGGCGTCGGCGTAGCCGAGCTGGCCGCCCGACTCGCCCAGGACGTAGATGAAGACCTCGTCGCTGCGACCGGAGTCGTTGGTGATGGTGAGCGGGATCGTGTCGGGTACTGCGGTGGCCGTCGGCATGGCGACCACTGCGGCCGACAGGGCTGCGGTCAGCGCGGCGGCAGTGCCGATGAGTTTCCTGGTCAGGGACACGCGGTCCTCCTCGGATGGCGAGGGGCCGGTCAGGTGGATGGTGCGTGCCCCTCCGGTTCGACGATATGGAAGGAGTCCTGCCTTGTCAGCACTCAGAGCCAGATCGAGGGTGAAAAGTGGCCGAGCCGGGCAAACATAGGGGAATCCCACAGTCCCGACGTACGTGTTCCCCCCGATGCGGAGGGCGTCGCCCACCGGTTCCGATCAGCGGGGACCGCGGGGACGCATGATGAGCGCGGCGACGTAGTAGGCGCACGTGTCCTTGCCCGGATTGGCGTAGGCGTGCGGGACGTCGGCGGCGAAATAGACCGAGTCCCCGGCGGAGAGCTCCGTGACCTGGTCGGCGACGCGGAGCCGGAGGGTCCCGGTCTCGACGACCACGAACTCGTGCGAGCCCGGCGCGTAGGCGGGGAACTCGCCGGCGTCGCAGCCGCCCGGCAGGGTGGTCCGGATCCACTCGAAGTTCACGCCGGGCACGACCGGGCTGACGATGGTCCGGCGCCAGCCGCCGGGCTCGGCGACCGCGTCCTGGTCGGCGGCGCGACGGACGATCACGCGGCCGGGCTCGGTTTCAGCGATCAGGTCCGCCAGGCCGACGCCGAGCCCGCCGGCGATGCGGGAGAGCACCACGACGGTGGGGGCTTTCTGCCCGCGCTCGACCGACGACAACATGCTGACGCTCACCTCTGCCGCGGAGGCCAGCTCGGCCAGGGTCAGGCCGCGATCGTGACGCAGTCCCTGCACGTAGGTACCCAGCTTCGTCAGATCGAACATTCCGCTATAATACCAGTTGTGTTTACTATAGCGGAATGGATTTGAGAGATGTCCGCGCTCCCACCGACCATCCGGCCGGTAGTCCCAGGCTCCTCCGACCTCCTCGCGGTGACGGCGATCATGGCGCACTACGTCGAGCACACCGTCGCGACCTTTGCCGAGGTCCCGCCGACCGCCGACGACTGGGGCCGGCGGCATGCCGAGCTTGCCGCGCACGACCTCCCGTTCCTGGTCGCCGAGACCGGTGGGGAAGTGGTCGGCTTCGCCTACGTCGCGCCCTGGCGTTCCAAGTCCGCGTACCGGCACACCGTCGAGAACACGGTCTATCTCGCGCCGGGCGCGACGGGGCGCGGGATCGGCTCCGCGCTGCTCACGGAGCTGATCGATCGGTCCGCGGCGGCCGGATGTCGCCAGATGGTCGCGGTGATCGCCGACACCGGCAGCCCGGCATCCGCCCTGCTGCACCGGCGCCTCGGCTTCGTCGACGCCGGTCTGCTGCGCGCGGTCGGGTTCAAGCACGGCCGGTGGATCGACACCCGCCTCATGCAACGTGACCTGACCGAACCGTGACACGGCGGCGCGGACGATCCTCCATCTCGTGCTGCACGGGGTTGTGAGTCGGCCCGGTGGCGACGGCGGGCTGCAGAGGTTGCCTGCTCCAGGTCACTGAGCCGGGCCGGGGTTCCGACGGACGGTCGTCATCACAGCGGGGTGTTGCCCAGCATCGTGTCCATTCCGTTACTCTTGGGCTCGCCATGAACCTGACTCGTGCCGCCCGCTCGCCGCTCGCCGATCCTCGGCGTGGGTTCGCGAGCGTCCTGACAGTCATGTTCCTCGTGCTCGCCGTCCTGGGTGTGCAGGCCGCGTGCGGCGTCCATCTGGACGAGGCCGGCCACGGCAGCGCGGCGGCGTACGGCGCCGTCGGGCAGCACGCGTTGCCCGACGCGGCAACGGCGTCGGACCAGGCCGCGCAGGCGGACCCGGAGCACCCCGGCGAGGACCCGAACGTCTGCGCTGACGACAGCACAGTGACCGCGCGGCACGACCGAACCCTGTCGCCCTCCACGGACCTTGCCGGGGGGCCATCCTTGGCCTTGCAATGGCTGGTGCCCGACATGGCACACCACGGCCCCCGGGTGCCGGCGGGCTCGGCTGTAGCGGCAGCGCCGTCGCTGCATGCATTGGGGATCTCCCGGACGTAGACCACCACATCCCGTCGGCACCGCCCCCGCATGGGCGTCGACCGGTTCAGCGCGCCCCGAACCCGGGCCAGCGCGTGTGGTTCTACTCCGATCCCGAAAGGTCCCCGCTTTCATGGAGCCCAGCTTCAACCAGAATCCGACCATGCGCGGCCGTGGTCGTCATCGGGCGGCACGCCGCCCCGTCCTGGCCGATGTCGCTCGCGCCGCCACCGAGCAGGCCACCGCGTTCGCCGGTCGTACCGCCGTCGCGGCCGCGGCCGGTTCCGGCGTGCTGCTGTCCCTGGTCGCAGCACCCGCCCAGGCCGCACCGGCCACGGAGCTCAACACCTCACTGGCCGGCAAGCCCGTCAACGGCGCGCTCAACTCGGTCGACCTCGACGCCCTGACCGCCCAGGCCCGCGAAGCGGTCGCCGCTGCTCCCGTGGTGACCGTCGCCCCGGATGCGGAGCTGAAGGTCGAGACGGCTGCCGTCTCCGTCGTCTCGGCCGAGGAGAACGAGGAGTACCAGGCGCAGGTCGCCGCTGACGAGGCCGCCGAACGGGGTTCGGCCGTGGTGTCGATCGGTATGCGGTACCTCGGGGTGCCGTACCTGTGGGGCGGCTCGACCCCGGCGGGGATGGACTGCTCCGGGTTCACGTCTTACGTGTTCGCGCAGGTCGGGATCAACCTGCCCCGGACCTCGTCCGAGCAGCGGTACGCCGGGACCGAGGTGCCCTGGTCGCAGGCGCAACCCGGCGACCTGCTCTGGTCGCCCGGCCACATCGCGATCTACGCGGGCGACGGCATGCAGATCGAGGCACCCCTCCCGGGCAAGACCGTCCGGTACACCCAGGTCTGGCAGTCCAACCCGGTCGTCCTGCGCGTCGCCTGACCCGCCTCGCGTGAGGGGCGGGTACGCCCCGCCCCTCACGCCGCCACCCGCGAGCGGCGGGCTGTCACATCGTGGTTGCCCTACCGAGAGGCCCAGCCGTGGCTCGACGAAGGTCCGTTGTGATGGCAGTGGCCGCCGTGCTCGCGATCGGTCTCGTGGTGGCCGCGTTCGTGAACCTGAGGATGAACGATCAGGATCCGGTCGACGTCGGCGGCGGAGCGGCACCGGAGACTGGCTGTCGCTGGCGGCGGGCCTGACGATCATCGTTTTGAATGACGCGATGCGACTGGCGCCGGGAATCACGTTGCTGCCGGGCGGACATTCAGAGCTCTACCTGCCCTTGCCGGGAAAGATGCTATGTACGCGAGTGGCGCCCAACAAGGTGTGTGACAGCGGAGGTTGGGCGAGCGGCGGGGTTCAGGGTGGGGTTATCCCCACCCAGATCGTGTGGGGAAACTGTAGTGATTGTGTACCGCTCAACTTCTAGCATCGATTGCGTAAGACGGTGACCGGGCCGATGGATCTCCAGCCGACGGCCCTGGACGCCTCGTTCTCGCGCGCCTGAAGCGCGCCCCACCCCGAGGAACAGCACCTTGATCACAATACGTGCGGCGATATACCGCACCGCAGCAGCGGCTCTGGTTTTGGCGGGCCTCACGGCCTGCACCGCCGCCGGCCCAGAAGCCACCGGCACCAGCTCAGAAGCCACCGTCGCAGAACGCGAGGCTTCTACGGGCAAGAGCGCAGCCAGTGCCGTACCCGGGCTCGGCCGTTTCCATGATCAGCACCTTGCTTGGGAGAAGTGCGCACACGACCCCGACGACATCACCGGCCAGGACTTGGACAAGGCCGGCGCAGAGTGCGCGAACCTGACCGTGCCGCTTGACTACGCAGTCCCTCAAGGCCGAACGATCACCGTGGCGATGTCGCGCCTTCAGGCCACCGACACCCGTCGTCGTATCGGCTCGATTCTGATCAACAACGGTGGCCCTGGAGTTCCTGCCCTGGCCTCCCCGCCGGCCGTCCGAGCGGCGATGGGAGAAGTCGGGGCCCGCTACGACATCATCGGATTCGATCCGCGCTTTGTCGGACGCAGCACCCCGCTGGACTGTGGCTGGCCGATCGGCAACGCTCTTTTCTCGGCCGGCCTCAGCCGGGCCAGTTTCGATCGTCAGGTTGAGCTGCAAAAGAGCCTGGCCGACAAGTGCCGGGCCACCAACGCATCGGTGCTGCCGCACATCAACACACGTAACACGGCTCGCGACATGGACGTCATCCGGGGCGCGCTCGATGAACGGAGGATCTCCTACCTGGGCTACTCGTACGGCACCTACCTGGGCACGGTCTACACCCAGATGTTCCCCGGCCGCTTCGACCGCATGGTGCTCGACGGGTCCGTCGCCCCCAGCAGCTACACCCCTCAACTGCTGAAGGGTCTGGAACCGGAGAACGAGCAGGCCCTGTCCGCCTGGGCGACCTGGGCCGCGCAACGCCACGGCACCTACTCCCTCGGCCGCACCCGCGTCGAGGTGCTGGCCACCATCGACCGTGTCGTGTCGGCGGCCGCACGCAAGCCGCTGACCGTCGGGACCGCTCCCGATCTCTTCCGAATCGACGACACCCAGGTGCCGCTGCTGCTCTTCATGGGACTCTCGGACGACACGGACTCGGCCCGTGACGCCCTCGCCGGGCAGCTCTCCGTCCTCGCGAAAGCCGCGGACGGGCAACCGGCCCCGTTGACGCCAGAGTTCGCTGCGGTTCTCCGGGTCTTCCTGACCGACGATGACACGAACCTCGGCACCGTACAGACCGCTCTCGCCTGCGCGGACGGCACGGCTTCGCGCGATATCGAGCAGTACTGGCGGGACATCGAAGCCAGCCGCCGCACGCATCCCTTGTTCGGGCCCCTCGCCAACAACATCGTCCCGTGCGCCTTCTGGAAAACCCCGCCGGAGACACCCATCCGAGTGCGTGACGACGCCGCCATGCTGATCGTGGCCGCAACCGGCGATCCGCGGACCACGTACAAGAGCAGCTCTGAACTCCACCGGCTGCTGCCGAGTTCCAAGCTACTCACCCTGAAAGGTGCCAACCGGCACGGCCTCTACGGGCAGTACGGCAATGCGTGCATCGACCGCGAGGTCAACCAGTACTTGACCAGCGGGAAACTCCCGGCACGCGATGAGACATGCGAAGCGCAGGGCACTTGAGGGTGAACCGCCCCGGACCGCCCGGCCAGGTCGGTTTTGCGGAAGATCCGCCACCAGCCTTCCCACCTTCCCACGGCCGGGATCGAGGAGGCGGTCTCAACGAAGTCCGTCCGGGGAGGGGTGAAGGGTGACCGCTCACTGGCTACCCCGATCCGGCGAAGCGAGCTCGTCGAACCGTCGGAGTGCTCCGGCGACCGCGGTGCGGTACGACTCGACGTTGCGTTCCTTGATCGACTCGTAGCCACGGACCACGGCGGGCAGGGCGGCGATCTCCACGGGCACGCCGAGCGACGTAGCGTCGACGCGGTTCGAGAGGTCCAGGACCAGTTCGACGTACTCGTCGACGAGGCAACGCTAGGGACGCCTCAGCGCCGTGTATCCGAACAGGTCGAAGCGGGTCCCGCGTAGCCTTCGCATCCGGTGCAGCAGCCAGAAGGCGGGCGTGAACCACGGGTCGGGGCTCAGACGCGCCACCTCGTACTCGTCCTTGAACGCCATCAGCTTGAACAGCCCGTGGACGGTTGCCTCGGTGAACGCCGTGGATCCGGCCTGTCAGGAACCGTGTCATCCTCATCGCATCGCTCTTTCGTCGATGCCTCGCGAGGAACGTCGAAGGCCGTTGACCAGTAGGTCAACGGCCTTCACCACGTGGAGCCAGGGGGACTCGAACCCCCAACCCCCTGCTTGCAAAGCAGGTGCGCTACCAATTGCGCCATGGCCCCGCTGAGGACCGCTCAGTCGATCGAGTCGGTGACCTCGGACCAGAGATCGCGCCCTGCGGCGTCCTCGTTGAACTTGCGCCAGAGAACGTAGCCGGCGCCGGCAGCGAGCAGCACTATGAGCAGCTTCTTCACGAGTTCCTCCTGAGGAGCCTCTGCAGGTCCGGGAGTGGGGCTAGGAGGACTTGAACCTCCGACCTCTTCCTTATCAGGGAAGCGCTCTAACCGTCTGAGCTATAGCCCCGGGCGAGCGTTCCGCACGCTCACGCGACACTGGAGATTACCCCAGGTAGGGACGATGTCCCAAACCGAAATCACGGTCCGCGGTGTGACGTGCGTCGAGCCGTGCGCAGCAGCGCACGAGAACGCTCTGGGTGACGCCGAGAAGCGTCGGTCAGTCGTCGGTCAGCGTCATGTGCACGCCGCCGACGAGTGCTGCGGTGATGTTGTACAGGAACGCCATGATGGTCGCGATCGCCGTCAGCAGGACGATGTTGCAGATGCTGATCAGCGTCGCGAGCGAGATGACGCGGGGGAACTCCACGTACTGCGTGAGGTTCACATTGCTCTGCGGCCCGACGGCGTCCGCCACGAAGCTCTGCACCGTCGTGAACACACCGAGGCTGTTGAGCACCGACCAGAACACGGCGGTGGCGACCACCGTCATGATCGCGATGGCGACGGCCAGCAGGAACGCCAGCTTCATGACCGACCACGGGTCCACCCGGGAGATCGCGAGGCGCACGCGCCGCGGGCCCGCCGGTGCCGGACGCGGCACCTCGGGCGTCGGGACCGACGCCGGCCGTGCCTGCTGACCCGCCGCGCCCGCGGCGGAAGCGCCCGTGGGAGTGGCGGTACCGCGCACGCCGCCCGCCGTGTAGTGCATCTCGGGCCGGGGGCCGGGGGCCGTGCTCGGGGCCGTCCGCTCCGCGTCGTCCGGCATGATCGACGAGACCTTCTTCGCCGCGCTGCGGGCTGCGTCGAGGGCGGCCTGCGCCGCCTTCATCGCGCCCGCCCGGACGCCGTCCGCACCCTCGGTGCCGGAGGCCGGCGGAGCCGGCGGGACGTCGGGGGCCGAGACCCGGTTCCACGACTCCGCGCTCGCGCTCGGCTCCTGCGTGGCACTCGGCGAGGTCGGGGCGTCGGCCTTCGCCGAGGCACGCCCGATCGCCGACACGAGGCCGGGCGGTGCCTTGGCCTCGTCGGTCTCCGGCGCTGCCTGCGCCTTGTCCGACCGTCCCGCATCATAGGCGGACCGCCAGACACCACCCGTTGTCGGTACCGCCGGGCCCGAGTCGCTCGGCGCGGGCGGCACCGGGGGCTCCGCACCCGGGCGGGCCGCGGTCGGCTTGGGGGCCGGCGCACCAGGCGCGGCCGACGACGCCGCGGGCGCCGGCGCGGCCACAGTGATCGGCTCCGCCAGAGGGCCGTCATTCTCGATCGCGGCGGCGCCGTCCGGGCCGGCGGCGTCGGACGTCTCCGGCGTGGTCGACGCAGAACTCTTGGTCGAACTTGTCCGCTTCGTGTCGGGGGCCGCGGCCGGAGCCTGCTCCCCGTTCACGTCCTTGCGCACCCGGGTGTCATCCAGGTCTTCATTGAGCTCGGGCGTCGCCGTGCGCACGGGCCCGCTCTTGTCACTCGTCATCAGCTGTCCTCGCGTCCGGTGCTGTCCTGCTCAGGGGTGCTCGGAACTTCTTCAGGGTTCGGGATGTCTTCCACGGTAACCCGCTCTGCGGGCTCGCCGTCGGAGTTCTCGTCCACAACAGCCGTCGCCTCGCCCGCATCTTCACGTTCCGCGTTGCGCGCGACGGCGATGATTCTGTCGCCCTTGTCCGGCTTTGCGAAGGTTACTCCCTGGGTGTTCCGGCCGGTGAGGTTAACTTCCGCGACGGCCGAACGCACGATCTTGCCGCGCTCCATGATGACCAGCACCTCGTCGTCCGAGTGCGTGACGAGCGCCCCCACGAGGTCTCCGCGCGCCTCGACGAGGTTGGCGACCTTGATGCCGAGGCCGCCGCGGCCCTGGATCCGGTACTCCGAGATGCGGGTGCGCTTGGCGAAGCCACCCTCGGTGACCACGAAGAGGTCGGCACCATCGATGACCACCGCGGCGGACAGCAGCTCGTCGTCCTCCCGGAACTTCATCCCCGTGACGCCCGAGGTGGCACGGCCCAGGGGCCGGATCGACTCGTCGTCCGCGTGGAAGCGGATCGACTGGCCCTTGCGCGACACGAGGATGAGGTCGTCGTCGGCGTTGACGAGCCGGGCCGAGACCAGCTCGTCCGCGGCGCCGTCGGCATCCTCACGCAGGTTGATGGCGATGAGGCCGCCCGTGCGCGGCGAGTTGTACTCGCTCAGGCGGGTCTTCTTCACGAGCCCGCGGCGCGTGGCCAGGACCAGGTACTCGGCGGCCTCGTAGTCAGGGATGTCGAGCACCTGGGCGATCTTCTCGCCGGGCTGGAACGCCAGCAGGTTCGCGACGTGCTGGCCCTTGGCGTCCCGGCTGCCCTCAGGCAGCTCGTAGCCCTTGGCGCGGTAGACGCGGCCGAGGTTGGTGAAGAACAGCATCCAGTGGTGGGTCGTCGTCGTGAAGAAGTGGTCCACGATGTCGTCCTCGCGCAGCTGCGTGCCGCGCACCCCCTTGCCGCCACGCTTCTGGGAGCGGTAGTTGTCGGTCCGCGTCCGCTTGGCGTAGCCGCCGCGCGTGATCGTGACGACCACGTCCTCCTCGGGGATGAGGTCTTCCATGGACATGTCGCCGTCGTACGGCAGGATCGTCGTGCGCCGCTCGTCGCCCCAGCGCTCGGTGACCTCGTCGAGCTCCTCGCCGACGATGGACCGCTGGCGGTCCGGCTTGGCGAGGATGTCCAGGTAGTCGTCGATCTCGGCCTGGAGCTTGGCGTGGTCGTCGAGGATCTTCTGCCGCTCGAGGGCGGCCAGACGACGCAGCTGCAGCGCGAGGATCGCGTTCGCCTGCTGCTCGTCGATGGTGAGCAGCTCCATCAGCCCGGTCCGCGCCTCGTCGACGTCGGGGGAGCGGCGGATCAGTGCGATGACGTCGTCCAGCGCGTCGAGGGCCTTGAGGTAGCCCTCGTAGATGTGGATCTGGTCCTGCGCCTCCTTGAGGAGGTACTCGGTGCGCCGGCGCACGACCTCGATCTGGTGCGTGGTCCAGTGCCGGACGAAGGCGTCGACGCTGAGCGTGCGCGGCACCTCGTCGACGAGCGCGAGCATGTTCGCGCTGAAGTTCTCCTGGAGCGGGGTGTGCTTGTAGAGGTTGTTCAGCACCACCTTCGCCACGGCGTCGCGCTTCAGCACGATCACCAGGCGCTGCCCGGTGCGGCCCGACGTCTCGTCGCGGATGTCGGCGATCCCCTGGATGCGGCCGTCGTTGACGAGGTCCGCGATCTTCAACGCCAGGTTGTCCGGGTTGACCATGTACGGCAGCTCGGTGACGACCAGGCAGATCCGGTTCTGGATCTCCTCGACGCTCACCACCGCGCGCATCGTGATGGAGCCGCGGCCCGTGCGGTACGCGTCCTCGATGCCCTTGTGGCCGAGGATCTGCGCGCCCGACGGGAAGTCCGGGCCCTTGATGCGCTGCAGGAGCGCCTCGAGCAGCTCCTCGCGCGTGGCCTCGGGGTGCGCGAGGTGCCACCGCACGCCGTCTGCCACCTCGCGCAGGTTGTGCGGCGGGATGTTCGTGGCCATGCCGACGGCGATGCCGGCCGACCCGTTGACCAGCAGGTTCGGGATGCGCGCGGGGAGCACCACCGGCTCCTGCGTACGCCCGTCGTAGTTCGGCCGGAAGTCGACGGTGCCCTTCTCGATGTCGCGCACCATCTCCAGCGCGAGCGGCGCCATCTTGCACTCGGTGTACCGCGGGGCGGCCGCCGGGTCGTTGCCCGGCGAGCCGAAGTTGCCCTGGCCGGCCACCAGCGGGTAGCGCAGCACCCAGTCCTGGACCAGGCGGACCAGGGTGTCGTAGATCGCGGTGTCGCCGTGGGGGTGGTACTTACCCATGACGTCGCCCACGACACGTGAGCACTTGGAGAACGCGCGGTCCGGCCGGTAGCCGCCGTCGTACATCGCGTAGATGACGCGGCGGTGCACCGGCTTGAGGCCGTCGCGCACGTCGGGCAGCGCGCGGCCCACGATCACGCTCATCGCGTAGTCGAGGTACGACCGCTGCATCTCGAGCTGCAGGTCTACCTGCTCGACGCGGCCGTGATGCACCGCGACGCGTGCGTCGTCCATGGGAATGCCGTCGTCGGAGTTCTCCACGCCGGGGGTCTCGTCCGTCACCGTCTGTACTTCCTTTCCACGCCGATGGGCGTGTCACTTCGTCTCCTGGGCCGCCATGTCCGTGCCCGACGCCGCACGCCCGGGTGGGGCGGACGCTCCGGGGGCCCGCGAGCTCCTGGCTCGCGGGCTCACTCCTCAGATGTCGAGGAAGCGCACGTCCTTGGCGTTGCGCTGGATGAAGGTGCGGCGGGACTCGACGTCCTCGCCCATGAGCACGGAGAAGATCTCGTCGGCCGCGGCCGCGTCGTCCATGGTCACCTGCAGCAGCGTCCGGTGGTCCGGGTCCATGGTGGTGTCCCAGAGCTCGGAGTAGTCCATCTCACCCAGGCCCTTGTAGCGCTGGATGCCGTTGTCCTTCGGGATTCGCTTGCCCTGTGCGGCGCCGGCCTCGAGGAACGCGTCGCGCTCCCGGTCGGAGTACACGTAGTCGTGCGGGGCGTTGCTCCACTTGATCCGGTACAGCGGCGGCTGCGCGAGGTACACGTGGCCGTGCTCGATGAGCGGGCGCATGTACCGGAACAGCAGCGTGAGCAGCAGGGTGCAGATGTGCTGGCCGTCGACGTCGGCGTCGGCCATGAGCACGATCTTGTGGTACTTGAGCTTCGAGATGTCGAAGTCCTCGCCGATGCCCGTGCCGAACGACGTGATCAGCGCCTGGACCTCGGCGTTGGAGAGCGCCTTGTCGAGCCGGGCGCGCTCGACGTTCAGGATCTTGCCGCGCAGCGGGAGGATCGCCTGGTTGTGCGGGTTGCGCCCGCGCACCGCCGAACCGCCGGCCGAGTCGCCCTCGACGATGTAGATCTCGCACTCGTCGGGGAACCGGGACTGGCAGTCCTTGAGCTTGCCGGGCATCCCGCCGCCGTTCAGGATGCCCTTGCGGCGGGTGGCCTCGCGCGCCTTGCGCGCCGCGATCCGGGCCTGCGAGGCCGAGATCGCCTTGCGGATGACGTCGCGCGCCTCGTTCGGGTGCGCGTCGAACCAGTCGACGAGCTGCTCGCGGACCACGCGCTGCACGAAGGTCTTGGCCTCCGTGTTGCCGAGCTTGGTCTTGGTCTGGCCCTCGAACTGCGGCTCGCCGAGCTTGACGGAGATGACTGCCGTGAGGCCCTCGCGGATGTCGTCACCCGTGAGGTTGTCGTCCTTCTCCTTGATGATGCCCTTGTCCCGCGCGTAGCTGTTGACCAGCGTGGTCATCGCCGCACGGAACCCCTCCTCGTGCGTTCCGCCCTCGGTGGTCGAGATCGTGTTCGCGAACGTGTGCACCGACTCGCTGTAGGCGCTGGTCCACTGGAGCGCCACCTCGACGGCGATCTTGCGCTCCGTGTCCTCGCTCTCGAACGAGATCACGTCGGGGTGGATGAGCTCGACGCGCTTGGCGGAGTTGAGGTGGTGGACGTAGTCCATGAGGCCGTCGTCGTACTTGTAGGTGACGGTGCGCCAGTTCCCGTGGTCCTGGTCGGGGTCCTGCGGCTGCCCGTCCTCGGCCGGCCGGCTCTCGCCTCCGCCGACGACGTCGTCCGCCGCGACCTCGCGCTCGGCGCCCGTGACCTCGTCGGTCGCGGAGGAGTGCCCCGCGCGCTCGTCGGTCAGGGTGATCTTCAGGCCCTTGTTGAGGAACGCGTACTGCTGGAAGCGGGCGCGGAGCGTCTCGAAGTCGTACTCCGTGGTCTCGAAGATCGTCCCGTCCGCCCAGAACGTCTGCGTGGTTCCGGTGTGCTCGTCGGGGCCGAGCGGCTCGAGCCTCTCGACGCCGGTGATCGGGTTGCCGCCCTCGGTGTACTCCTGGCGCCAGTTGTACCCGTCGCGCCGCACCTCCGAGACGAACCGGTAGCTGAGTGCGTTCACCACGGACATGCCGACGCCGTGCAGACCGCCCGACACGGCATAACCGCCGCCGCCGAACTTTCCGCCGGCATGCAGGATCGTCATGACGACCTCGAGCGTGGGCTTGCCCTCGGTCGGGTGCATGGCGACCGGGATGCCTCGGCCGTCGTCGGTGACGCGCACTCCGCCGTCGGGCAGAAGGCGCACGTCGATCTCGGTGGCGTGGCCCGCGAGGGCCTCGTCCACAGCGTTATCCACAATCTCGTAGACGAGGTGGTGGAGCCCGCGCTCACCCGTCGATCCGATATACATGCCCGGTCGCTTACGAACGGCCTCGAGACCTTCCAGGACTGTGATGTTCCCGGCGTCGTAGCCGCCGTCGATTCGCTCTGTCACGGGCGGGGTTGCTCCTCGTCTTTCAGGCACACGATGTGCACGACGACGGACGTACCAGCGGCTGCACGAGCGGCTCGGACCCAGAGGGATCCATGCCGTGCTCGGGTGCTGACGTACGGTCCGACGGCTCGTCGGTGCTCAGCGTTCCGGGTCCTCAGGACGATCCTGGGAACCCGGCGCGGTTGACCCCCTCATACTACCTTCTGAGCGGCGAAAACCCGGGATCCTGGGGTGTTTGTGGCCACTCCTCCACAACCTTTCTCCACAGGGTGATTTTTGGGGTCCGGGCTGGGTTCCTAGGGGGTCCCCGGGGCCTTCATCGAGGGGCGGATCGAGGCCCCGGTCGGGCCCGTCGGCACAGGCGGGCGACGGCGGTCGACGGCGGGCTCGCACGTATGTTCGGGGTCCGAACGGATGCCCTCCGAATCGTCTACGGATCGTCATGCCCGTGGCTGTCGAAGGTCAGATAATTTGCGTACACAGGGTGACATTTCGTTGATTTGGGGTTTTCTGCTCTAATAGCGCCGACCGGTCATATGCGCAACTTGCGCCCAGTCTCTCTCGAAGGACTTCACTGTGAAGAAACTTCTCGCGGGCGGCGCCCTCGCCGCTCTCACCCTCGGCGGCGTTGTCGTCGGCGCGGCTTCCGCGTCCGCTCACATCCCTGGAGCCGAAGGGGCCTGCGACGCCACAGCCGGCGTCTCTGTCGTCTCGGCCGCCGCCAAGATGTACCCGGCCGACGCCACTGTCGTCGTGACCATCGACGGCGCCGAGGTCCAGTCCGGCGCGTTCGCCGAGGTTGGCTTCAAGTCTGGCCAGAACCAGCCCCAGTACGAATACAGCTACGAGAACAAGTGGGACACCCTCGACGCGACCACGGCGCACACCTGGGCCGTCTCGTACGACTCTCCTGACGGTCAAGGCGTCCAGGACTTCAGCGGCACCATCGAGCCCTGCGTCGTCGCGGAGCCGTCCCCGGAGCCGTCCGTGCCCCCCGTCACCGAGCCCGAGCCGTCGGAGGAGCCGACCGTTGAGCCCTCGGTGGAGCCCACCGAGGAGGCGTCTGTCGCGCCGGTCCCCGAGCCGTCCGACGAGCCCTCCGCCTCGCCGAGCCCGGCCGCTGACGAGCCCCCGGTGCTCGCCTCGACGGGTGCGACCGTCGGAGGCGCCATCGCGTTCGCCGCGCTGCTCGCGGCCGGTGGCATCGCCCTGGTCTGGGCCCGCAAGCGCATGCAGAACGCGTGAGCATGTAATACCTGGCTGACGCCTCGGCGCAGCTGAGCTAGGAGGGGCTCCCCGGCTTCGGCCGGGGAGCCCTTTGTGTTTCCCTCCGACCGGACGCCGTACCAGATCAGCCCCAGGTGTCCCGTGGCCCAGGTCCCCGCACGGCACGGGGCCCACGCCGGAAGCCCGGTCCGGCGGGCCCGAGCACTGTGACATCCTCGACCACGCCCTCGCCGATCTCCTCCGCCATGCGCCGGATCAGCGTCGGCACCAGCAGCCGGAGCTGGGTGGCCCAGGCCGTGGAGTCAGCGCGCACCAGGAGCACCTTGTCCTCGAAGGTCTCAGGGATGCAATGGTCGGCGATCTCCGGTCCGACGACCTCCCGCCACCGGCCCATCACACCGCCGACCGATACCTCCTCGGTCCAGCCCTTCTCTCGCAGGAGCCGACCGACGACCGCCCCGAGGAGCTGTGGATCGCGCGCACTAGGCCCCGACCCGCTCGACCGAGGCTCCGCAAGGGGAGAGCGGCGCGCGGGTGAACCAGGCCGCAGCCCACGGGCTCGAGCCGCTGCCTTGGCCCGGTTCAGGGCGGCTCGCGCCACCTCTGACGCCGGGGTCAGCGCGGGCTCAGAGTTATCCACAGGCCCCTGTGGAGATTCGTCAGTCACGGGTCACCGTCCCGGGTTCCACGTGAAACCGTACGCCGTCGAGCGCCACGGGGATGTCCTCGGCCACTGCCGCTGTCACCAGCACCTGGCGGGCCGGGAGCACCAGGTCCGCGAGCCGCTCCCGGCGTCGGACATCGAGCTCGGCAAACACGTCGTCGAGGATCAGTACCGGATCAGCATCGGTGCCGAGATCGGGGTCCCAAAAAGCGGGTGAATCCGCCGAATTCTGCGGATCTCCCCCGAGAAGACGGAACGACGCGAGTCGCAGCGCGAGCGCAAACGACCAGGACTCGCCGTGGCTCGCGTAACCCTTGGCGGGCAGCCCGCCAAGCGTCAGGACGAGGTCGTCCCGATGCGGGCCGACGAGGCTCACGCCGCGCTCCAACTCCTGCGGCCGGGCCGTGGCGAGGGCCTCCAGCAGCAGGTCACGCAGGTGTCCGACGTCGGTGAAGTTATCCCCAGACCCTGTGGACAACTCCGGTGGATTACCGGACGAGAGCGCCGGAAGCGATGACCGGTAGGTGATCTCCGCGTGGCCGTCGGCGTCGCTCACCTGCTCGTACGCCGCGGCAACCGCGGGGCGTAGCGCATCGATCAGCTGGACCCGGAGCGACAGGATCTCCGCGCCGAGCTCGGCGAGCCGGGCGTCCCAGACGTCAAGTGTCGCGAGCGCGGCGGCCGCCGCGCTCTCGGCCCGCGACGAGCTGCCCGAACGGCGCGACGCCCGCGCGGACTTCAGCAGTGCGGACCGCTGCCGGAGCACCCGTTCGTAGTCGGAGAGCACGGCGGACACGCGCGGCATCATCAGCACCAAGAGCTGGTCCATGAACCGCCGTCGACCGTCTGGCTCCCCCTTGACCAGCGCGAGATCCTCGGGCGCGAAGAGCACGGTCCGCAAGATGCCCAGCACGTCCCGCGCCCGGACCTGCTGTCCCCGATTGATCCGAGCGCGGTTCGCCTTGCCCTGGGTGATCTCCAGCTCGACGGTGCTCGCTCGGTCACCCCGGACGATTCGCGTCCGCACGATGGCTCGGTCCGCGCCCGATCGGATGAGCGGCGCGTCGGTGGCCACCCGGTGCGAACCGAGCGTCGCGACGTAGCCGATCGCCTCGACGAGGTTGGTCTTGCCCCGGCCGTTGCGCCCTACGAACGCGTTGACCCCGGGCTCGAGCTCCACGTCGGCCGAGGCATACGACCGAAAGTCCAGCAGGGAGAGGTGGGAGACGTACATCGGTAGGAGATCGTACGTGTCCCGGCGGCTACTCCGCTGACTTCACCGCGTGCCCGCCGAACTGCTGACGCAGCGCCGCGACGGCCTTCATCGCCGGCGACTGCTCCTGGCGGGAGGCGAACCGCGCGAAGAGCGCCGCGGAGATCACGGGCAGCGGGACTGCCATGTCGATGCCCTCGTCGACGGTCCAGCGGCCCTCGCCGGAGTCGTCGACCCAGTCGTCGAGGAGCGCGAGCTTCGGGTCCTCCTCGAGCGCCTTGACCATCAGGTCGAGCAGCCAGGAGCGGACGACGGTGCCGCGGCTCCAGGCTCGGACGGTGCCGTGAACGTCGGTGATGAGGTCCGACTTGGCCGCGAGCAGCTCGTAGCCCTCGGCGTACGCCTGCATGAGGCCGTACTCGATGCCGTTGTGGACCATCTTGGCGTAGTGACCTGCGCCGACGCCGCCGGCGTGCACGAAGCCCTCCTGGCGGGGGCCCTCGGGACGTAGCGCATCGAAGACGGGCATGACGCTCTCCACGTCCTCGGCCGCGCCGCCGACCATGAGGCCGTAGCCGTTCTCGAGACCCCAGACACCGCCGCTCACGCCGACGTCGAGGTAACCGATGCCGTTCTTCGCGAGGTCGGCGGCGCGCTCCTGGTCCTCGACGTAGTGCGAGTTGCCGCCCTCGATCACGATGTCGCCCTCGGCGAGGATCTCGGCGAGCTGGTCGAGCACGCCGCGCGTCGGCTCCCCTGCGGGGACCATGACCCAGACGACTCGCTTCTCCTCCGGGAGCGCGGCGGCGAGGTCGGCGAGCGTCGCGACGTCCGACACCTCCGGCCGCGGGTCGAACCCGGTGACCTCGATGCCGCCCTTGCGCAGGCGCGACCGCATGTTGTTGCCCATCTTCCCCAGGCCGACCAGGCCGATGTGGGTGACCATGTGCGTGCTTCCTCCAGGGTCGATCAAACAGGCTCGCTCGTGGCGGCCGTCCTTGGCGCAGGCTGACTGTCCGGCCTGACGATGAGGTGGCTGTGGACGCAGGGCCCGCCGGAAAGCGGGCCCGGGCGGTCAGCCGGTGAAACGGATCGGGACGAGCAGGTACCGGTAGGCGGAGTCGTCCTCGCCGTCCAGGCTGCCCTGTCCGGTGAACTCGACCGGCTTGTTGGGATGCGTGAACGACAGGCGAACGAAGTCGGTGCCCAGCGCGCCCAGTCCGTCGAGCAGGAACTGCGGGTTGAACGCTACCGCGATGTCCTCGCCCACGAGGACGGCCTCGAGGGCCTCTGACGCCTGCGCGTCGTCGCCGTGCCCGGCGTCGAGCACCACCTGTCCCTCGCTGAAGGAGAGCCGGATCGGGGTGTTGCGCTCCGCGACCAGGCTCACGCGCTTCGCGGCCTCGATCAGGGGGGCGGTGGCGACGACCGCATGGATCGGGGTGCTGTCCGGGAACAGCCGACGCACGGCCGGGTAGTCGCCCTCGACGAGCTGCGAGGTGGTCTGTCGGCCGCCCGCCTCGAATCCCACGAGGTCCACGCCCTGGCCTGTGGACAAGCCGACGTTGACGAGCCCGCCGGAGCCGAGGGACTTGGCGACGTCGTTCAGCGTGCGTGCACGGACCAGGGCGACCGCGGAGAAGCCCGGGGTGGCCGGGGTCCAGGTGAGCTCACGAAGCGCCAGCCGGTACCGGTCCGTGGACAGGAGCGTGATGCGTTCGCCCTCGATCTCCACGCGAACGCCGGTGAGCAGGGGCAGGGTGTCGTCGCGGCTGGCCGCCACCGTGACCTGTGCGACCGCGTGGGTGAACGCGTCGCCGGAGACGGTGCCGCTGACCTCGGGCAGCCCAGGCAGGGCGGGGTACTCGTCCACAGGCATGGTGAGGAGTGTGAACCGGCTGGCGCCACAGGTGACGATCACCTTGTTGCCCTCCAGAGCCACGTCCACCGGCTTGTTGGGCAGCGCACGCGAGATCTCGGCGAGCAGACGGCCAGAGACCAGCACGGTGCCGGGTTCCGCGACCTCAGCCGGGATCTCGGAACGTGCGGACGTCTCGTAGTCGAAGCTCGCGAGGTTGATCACACCCTGCGCGTCTGCCTCGATCCGGACGCCGGCGAGCACTGGAGCCGGCGGGCGCGTGGGGAGCGTGCGAGCGGTCCATGTCACGGCATCGGCGAGGACGTCGCGCTCGACCCTGAACTTCATGCCGTTGCATCTCCTCTGGTTCCTGGACTGTCGAGGGAAACCCTACGCGAGTTGCTGACCTCGTGGCACTCGATAGGCAGGGGCTGTGGGTGGACCCCACAAGGGGCTTCGTACTAATGTTCGAAGTGGTGGTCGAGCGCTCGGACCGCCTGATGAAGGCGTGTGGATTCCCCCTTAGAGATAGATCTCGTAGTAGTAGTCGGTGTTGTGGAAACTGGGGATATCCGGTCTTCGCGCAGGTCAGAGGCCTTTTTCTGCTGTGGAGGAGCTGTGGGCTCATCTGTGCATGAACTAGGGACCCCTGTGGAGGGCGGATTTGTACACACAGGCTGTCCACCGATTCGGGTGTCCCCGCCCACAGAATTCGGGGGTTCATCCACAGCCGTCCACAGGCTTGTCCCCAGGGGTGTATCAGCAGGTCAGAGCTTGGCGCCGGGTTCTGCACAGTCTGTGTCCACAGTGCTGGGGACGGGCGGAGGAGAACCGCAAGATTCCAGGGATCCACATGTGGATAGACCTGTGGAGGTGCGTATACGCAACACCCCTGCGCACCGATCAAGCTGTGCACAGGGGTGGGGATAGGTGCGGAAACGTGTGAGTTGTCCGATGTGGGGCCGTGCGACGGCCCGGAAAAATTCGAGAGGTCGGGATCGAGCGTCAGCCGCGCTGCTGCTGCTTGATCCGGCTCGTGAGCTCGGTGACCTGGTTGTAGGTCGACCTGCGTTCCGCCATCTGGCCGGCGATCTTCTTGTTGGCGTGCATGACCGTGGTGTGGTCGCGCCCGCCGAACTGCTGGCCGATCTTCGGCAGCGACAGGTCCGTGAGCTCGCGACACAGGTACATGGCGATCTGCCGGGCGGTCACCAGCACGCGGGACCGTGACGAGCCGCACAGGTCGTCGATGGTGAGGCCGAAGTACGCGGCGGTCTGCGCGATGACGACGGCGGGAGTGATCTCGGCGGTGTCGTCGTCATCGGTGATGAGGTCCTTGAGGACGATCTCCGCGAGGGCCAGGTCCACCTGCTGCCGGTTGAGGTTCGCGAACGCGGTGACCCGGATCAGCGCACCCTCGAGCTCCCGGATGTTCGTCGAGATCCGGGAGCCGATGTAGGAGAGCACGTCCGCCGGGACATTGAGGTGCTCGCTCGCGGCCTTCTTGCGCATGATCGCGATGCGAGTCTCGAGGTCGGGCGGCTGGACGTCGGTGATGAGCCCCCACTCGAAGCGCGAGCGCAGGCGGTCCTCGAACCCGTTGAGCTGCTTGGGCGGGACGTCGGAGGTGATCACCACCTGCTTGTTCGCGTTGTGCAGCGCGTTGAACGTGTGGAAGAACTCCTCCATCGTCTGTTCCTTGCCCTGCAGGAACTGGATGTCGTCGATGAGGAGGACGTCGACGTCGCGGTAGCGGCGCTGGAACGCGCCCGCCTTGCCCTCGCCGATGCTGTTGATGAAGTCGTTGGTGAACTCCTCGGAGTTCACGTACCGCACCCGGATGTGGGGGTACAGGTTGTGGGCGTAGTGGCCGATGGCGTGGAGCAGGTGAGTCTTGCCCAGCCCGGAGTCGCCGTAGATGAAGAGCGGGTTGTACGCCTTGGCCGGCGCCTCGGCGACCGCGACGGCGGCCGCGTGCGCGAACCTGTTGGACGAGCCGATGACGAACGTCTCGAAGATGTACTTCGGGTTCAGCCGGGTGGGCTCGGCCGAGGGCTTCGGTGCCGGCTGGGGCGCGATGGGCATCTGCGCCTGCTCGGGCTCCGGTGGCTCGTGCTCGAGAGAGAGCGCCGCAGGCCCGGAGATCTGGGACGGGCCGGCAAGCGTGCTGCTGCTCAGCTCGGGATCCACCGTGATGCCGAAGCGGACGTCGCGGCCCAGCACCGACGACATGGCGGAGACGAGATCGTCGCGGACCGCCGTCTCCAGGTAGGTACGGGTCTGCTCGTGGGGGACGGCGATGAACACCATGTCGTCCAGCACGGCCATCGGCTTGGCCAGTCGGATGAAGGCGAGCTGCCGGGGGCTCATATCGGGCCGGGCCTCGAGCGCCGTCAGGGTCTGTGCCCAGACGTCGCCGATGTTCTCGTCCGGGTTGGCCACTGGCTTTCCTTCGTCTCGTGCGTGGGGGTGCAGCGCATGCTGGGGGTGCTTGGAGTCTGCCATGATGGGGCACCGTCCACACAGTTGTCCACAGGTTGTGGATTGCGCGGATCGCCGCTGAATCAGTGGTACACGAGCTGCTCACCGGGCCCTCGCGAGAGGAGTCATGGCGCGCGATGTGGCGCGTCCGACACGCAGGATCCCGCCGTTCTGGTTTGACCCGGAGGGCCTCGTCGGCGTAACGTCATACAGCCGTTCCAGGTACTTCTGCGCGCCCACACACGGACTCGGGCCACGTCCTTCGACGTCGGCCACGACCAGTGGGGCAGGCCCCGGGTCGGCTAGGCCGATCGCTGTACTGAACGGCCAACTTTCACTGCATCGTCGAGGACAGACGGTGTGCCTACCCCGACGTTCTTGGAGTACCTCGTGAGCAAGCGGACCTTCCAGCCGAACACCCGCCGTCGTGCAAAGACCCACGGTTTCCGGCTGCGCATGCGCACCCGCGCCGGCCGCGCCATCCTGGCGGACCGTCGTCGCAAGGGTCGCGCCGAGCTCTCAGCCTGAGCCATGTTGCCCGCGGCGCACCGTCTGCGCCGTTCCGTCGACTTCGAGCGGACGGTGCGCCGCGGCACGCGTGCAGGTCGATCGACCGTGGTGGTTCACCTCCTGGTACCGGACGAAAACGTCGCGGATCCAGGATCGGGAACTCCACAGGTCGGTTTTGTCGTTTCCAAGGCTGTGGGTAACTCCGTGCAGCGCAATCTGGTGAAGCGTCGGCTCCGTGCCGCCGCGGCCGAGCACCTCTCGGCGTTGCCGACCGCTGCCCGCGCCGTCGTGCGTGCGCTTCCGCCGTCGGCCGCCGCCACGTATGCGGACCTCGATCGTGACCTCGACTCGTGCTTGCGCCGTGCGGTCGCACGAGCGACCGGAGACGGGACGAGATGACCACCATCCCCGTACCCGAGGGTCAGGCACCGCCGCGCGAGCCCTCGCTGATCGGCCGGCTCCCGGTGACCCTCCTCGTGGGGATGGTCCGCTTCTACCAGGCGTTCATCAGCCCGATGAGCCCCCCGAGCTGTAAGTACTACCCGTCCTGCTCGCAGTACACCGTGATCGCGCTACGGCGGCACGGTGCGGTGCGTGGGCTGGGTCTCGCGCTGTGGCGCCTGCTGCGGTGCAACCCGTGGAGTCTCGGCGGCGTCGACGACGTGCCGCCTGTGCGCGGCGCACACACTCACGCCGAGGGCTGACCTGCCCCGGCTCGTGCCGCTGACACGAGAACCGCACCCCCGCAGACTTTGCGTCATCAACTCTGGAGCTTCTTGACCGATGGACTTCTTCGCATTCCTCTGGCCGATCGAATGGGTCGTCGCCTGGATCATCTACGGATCACACTGGCTCTTCACGACACTGGGGATGGCGTCCGGCCCCGGTACGGCATGGGTGCTGTCGATCGCCGCCCTCGTGATCGTCATCCGTGTGGTGCTCATCCCGCTCTTCTTCAGGCAGATCAAGGCTTCGCGCGGGATGCAGATGATCCAGCCCGAGCTGCAGGCCGTGCAGAAGAAGTACAAGGGCAAGACGGACCCGGCGTCCCGCGAGAACATGACTCGCGAGACCATGGAGCTGTACAAGAAGCACGGGACCAACCCGTTCGCCTCCTGCATGCCGATCCTGCTGCAGTCGCCGATCTTCTTCGCGCTGTTCCGCGTGCTGAACAGCCTCAAGCAGATCTCTGAGGGCACCGCTGACCCGATCGGCCCGATCACCCGGGACGTCGCCGGCGACATCGAGTCGTCGACGCTCTTCGGCGCCCAGCTGAGCGACGTCTTCCTGCAGACGGACTCCATGACCTCGCGCATCGTGGTCATCGTGCTGATCGTCGCGATGAGCGTCACGACCTTCACCACGCAGCGCCAGCTGACGATGAAGAACATGCCGCCGTCGGCCCTCGAGGGCCCGATGGCGCAGACGCAGAAGCTGATGCTGTACATGCTGCCGCTCGTCTTCGCGATCTCCGGCGTGAACTTCCCGGTCGGCGTCCTCATCTACTGGACGGTGACCAACCTCTGGTCGATGGGGCAGCAGTACTACACGATCAAGCGGATGCCGACGCCGGGATCTGTCGCCGAGAAGCAGATGAAGGAGCGGCAGGCGGCGAAGGCAGCGAAGCGCGCGGCGAAGAGCGGCGAGACCATCGAGGACGAGACCCCAGTGGTCGAGGAGCCGAAGAGCGGCCAGCGGGTCCAGCCGAAGCGGAAGGACCGGCAGAAGGGGGCGACGCCTCCTCGTCCGGCGCTCGCGCAGTCGGCACCGCAGGACGCCCCCGACACGACGAGCGGGAAGCCCGGACCCAAGCCCAAGCAGTCGGGCACGACGTCCGGCACGCAGCCGGGTTCGAAGCCGAAGCCGTCCGGCACGACTCCGGGGACTACCCCGTCGTCGTCGGGCAAGCGCAAGCAGAAGAAGTAGGAGGAAGACGCGATGAACGCGAGCACAGGTACGGCCGCGCCCGATCCCGCGGCCCCGGTCGTGGATCCGGAGGACCGGACCAAGCGCCTCGAGGAAGAGGGCGAGATCGCTGCGGACTATCTCGAAGAGTTCCTCGACATCGCTGACCTCGACGGCGACATCGACCTTGACATCAAACATGACCGTGCCGCGGTCGAGGTCGTCGCTGACGACCCGGCCTCGCTCGCGCACCTCATCGGCAGCGAGGGTGAGGTGCTCGACGCGATGCAGGAGCTCACGCGCCTGGCCGTGCAGACGCGGACGGGGGAACGCAGCCGGCTGATGCTCGACATCGGCGGCTACCGCGCCGCGCGTCGGGTCGAGCTGACGCGAATTGCCGACGAGGCGGCCGAGCAGGTGCGAGCCTCCGGCAAGGAGGTCGAGCTCGACCCGCTGAACGCCTTCGAGCGGAAGGTCGTGCACGACGCCGTCGCGGCGGCCGGCCTGGTCAGCGACTCGCGGGGCGTCGAGCCGGAGCGGTATGTGGTGGTCCAGCCGGCCACGGCCACCGACTGAGTCGCTGGTTTCGGCCGAGGGCCGGTGTGCGTCCCGAGGACGTGCGCCGGCCCTCGGTGTGTTTGGCTTCTTTCGACAATGAGTGGGGGACGGGACGTGCAAAGTTCGGACGTGACAGGGCCGGAGGAACCCGGTGCTCTCGCTGAGGTGTTTGACGGCGAGACCCTCGGCGCCAGCGATGCGGTCAAGGCGTACCTGGGCGACGCGTACGACGGCGTCGCCCGGTACGCCGAGCTGCTCCGTGACCAGGGCGAGCTGCGCGGGCTGATCGGGCCTCGCGAAGTGCCGCGGATCTGGGAACGGCACATCCTCAACTCCGCTGCGGTCGTGCAGTACCTGCCGACGTCAGGTTCGGTGGCGGACATCGGTTCGGGGGCCGGGCTGCCGGGCGTGGTGGTCGCCGTGATGCGCCCGGGCCTGGAAGTGATTCTCGTGGAGCCGATGGAGCGCCGCACGACGTGGCTCACGGAGGTCGTTGCGGAGCTCGGCCTGACGAATGTCCAGGTGAAGCGGGGGCGCGCCGAGGAGTTCCACGATGCGTTTGAGGTCGACGCCGTGACTTCGCGTGCGGTGGCCCCGCTGTCGAAGCTGGTCCGAATGAGCATGCCGCTCGTCCGGGTGGGTGGCGAGATGGTGATCCTCAAGGGGCGCAACGTCGCGCAGGAGGTGGAGCCGGCGCGGAAGGTGCTGCGCAAGTACGGTGTGGGTGACCCGGAAGTCCTGGAGGGCGCCACGGTCGACGGTGTCGAGTCGACGACGATCGTGCGGGCGCGGCGCGGGAAGTAAGCGGGTCTCCGCAGATGTTTCACGTGGAACGGGAGCGGTTGCCCAAGGGCGACCACTCCCGTTCTTGCTGAGTTCTGCGGGCCGGCGTGCGGCCCGGCCGGGTGTGCGGCGTCAGCAGCCGCCGCAGTTGTAGAAGAGGATGTCCCAGTGGTTGCCCTCGTCGGTGTACAGGTTGCCCGCGCCGGAACGGTATTGGTAGCCCCATCCGGAGATGTATCCGACGTACGTGAAGTTACTCGTGATGTAGCTGTCGATGCAGGCGGTCTGGCTGATGTCGAGCTTGTAGCCGTTCCAGTGGCTGTACGTGCCGCTGGAGTGCCCGGTCTCGGTGCCGCCCGTGATGGTGATGGCGCAGCCGCTCGCTGAGCGGAGCGTCCGGATTCCGTCGATGGTCGTCTGGCGGACCTGTTCGAACGAGGTGCAGGTGGAGACGTTGCGGTCGCTGCAGCCGCCGCTCGACGTCCAGCTGATCCCCGCGGCGCTCAGCTGACTGGTGGCTTGAGCATGGGTGAGGAATGTAGCGGCGGTTGCGGGCGCGGCGAAGGCGAGTACGAGTGCGGCGGTGAACGCCGTGATCAGCGCGGTGGCTCGAGCGGTGTGTCTGGACAAGATGCCTCCTGCGTGGAGTCAGACGTGCCTGGGCGCATCGAGGATATGTGGCGCACGGGGGCGCCGGGACATATCAGATTGGCCATATCGTCGGCTGCGGTGCGTGGGGCCGTGGGGCGCGTAGCTCTGGGGAGAGGCCCGGATCCGTTTCACGTGAAACGGCCACGAGCTTGGGCAACGGCTCTCCGCGGTGCGCGTGAAGGAGGACGGAAGGGTGTGGCGAGGATGGTGGAATCGATGAGGGGGTAGATGAGGGTAGGGGCCAGGTGAGGACGAGGAGGTCCGCAGCCCGATCGCGGGATCACCCGCGATATCTGGGCCGGAGTGGAGACTCCAGCGCTTGCGAATCCGTCGCTCGGATCGGCTGGCGCAGGATGGTGGGCCGCGCGGTCACGACAGCGAGGCCTTGCTCATTCGGCGGGAGACTGGCGAAGGTGGGCTGCGAGTCCCGAGGCCGGCTCATCATGGAGGCGACATCTCGACGCGTTTCACGTGAAACGGGCGAGTGAGGCGGGGCGGGTCTTCGATCAGCGACATTGGGGTCCTCCGAATTCGGAGCGCTGGGACTCGACCGGCCGCGTCAGCGCGGTGCGCAGACGGGACCCGGGTAGGGACGCGTAGGCTGGCACCCGCGATGAACGATGCTCGCGACCCGGTCCATACAGCACGCGCGATGCAGCACGCGCGATGCAGCACGCGCGATCCGGAACCGGTCGACGGCGACGGCTCCAGCGATCCGCGCCAAGGGGACATGAGGTCGTCGCGCCGATGCGCCGACCTGCCGCGTTTCACGTGAAACACGTTGGTGCCGCCAGAGCCAAGGCCTCGATGAGATGGGCGTAGAGAGCAGCTCGGATCTGTCGGCACGGAGGGTTGGGGCCAACTCGGGTCGGATCCAGCTGCCGAGCTGGGATCTGATCCCCTGAGGGTCGGCGTTTCGGCACGCTTGAGCAGGGCCCCGACCGTAGCGTTACACGGGTGTGCTTCTTCAGACGAAAGTCCAAGCGAGCAGCGGCAGCCGCGCCTGTTGCGGCGCCGACTGCCTCGACAACGGCGCCCGACTCGTCCGCTTCCGAACCGCCCTCCGCTGTGGGGGAGCCCGCGGCAGAGAAGGGCGGCGGCGAGACGTCGCCTGCGGTCGTGCTCACGGATCGATCGATCGGCGTGACCGACGCGACCCCCGAACATCAGGCCGCGTACGATCCTGTCCCCGAACCGCGGCAAGGGCCGGCCGAAGAGGACGCGCCCGCGAAGTTGCACAAGACATCGGAATCGCCGTCGGTGGTGTCTCCCAGTGGGGATTCGTCGGCGAGCGATCGCGACGACAGCGGGCTGCCCGCGGAGACTCATCTGCCCGGCTTGGCCCTGGAGGCTCCGGTCGCCGTGACTCGCGAGCGTGCGAGCGGCTCCGCGGATCGTCCCGACCGGGCAGCAGGGGAGTCCGACGCTGGTTCAGCTGGGGGTGCAGACCGGGCACCAACACCGGCCGCCGACGGAACACGGACCGAATCGGCAGAGCCCGGGGTATCCACTGCCATTGCAGAGCCGGAAACTCCGCCGGAGTCCGCAGTCCCGTCCGAGTCCGCAGCTCCCGCGGAGTCCGCGACCCCCGCCGAGTCCACAACAATCGCGGAGTCCACAACCCCGGCCGGCTCGGTGCCGTCGTCCGAGAGGATGGCACTGCCACAACCTGCGATCGTGGACGGAGCACCTCGCGACCAGGTCTGGGGGCAGGATCGTCTCGGTCAGAAGGGCACGGATGTCGCCACGCTGAACCATCTGATCGAGGCCGTGACGATGTCGGCTTCGGAGGTCGACGAGCAGGCTTCGAGCGCCGTCCAGCCAGATCAGACCACCGCCGTGATGGGCACTCGGGAGCTTGGATCCACCATGACCGCGACGACCCGGGCAACGGAGGTGGCACAAGCGGAAGTGGATCCCGACCTGATGGAGGAGCTGCCATCGGACCGCCCCGTCCCCGCCGACGCGATCAAGCGAGCGAGCGAGGCACTTGACGCGGCGGTCAACGCCGCCCCGGCGGTCATTGGAGCGACCTCGCGAGTGACCGACGACGAGGCTGTTACCTTCGTCGACGCGGAATTCACACATTTCGACGGAGAAAGTGAGCTGGAGTCCGAGCCAGAAGCGGTGGCCAGCGATTACAGTGTCCGCGTGACGGATCCGATTCCTGTGCAGAGCCTCTCCGCTCCCGGCGTTTCACGTGAAACGTCCGGGTCCGTGCAGACGCCCAATGGCACGCAGCAGCCCACGGGCGGCCCGCACGGTGGCGATGACGAGCGCCGGTCAGCCCTCATCGCAACCGTCCCGGCCGTTGACGATACGACGCCCGTCGCCGCCGAGCTCGCGATGGACGCTCGCCGACGCATCGAGCTCCAGGGGCGGAAGTTCCCGCGCCCACCCAAGACACGCATCATCACGGTGGCCAACCAGAAGGGCGGCGTCGGCAAGACGACGACCACGGTGAATGTCGCGGCTGGCTTGGCGCAGTCCGGTCTGAACGTCCTGGTCATCGACAACGACCCGCAGGGCAACGCGTCGACGGCGCTGGGCATCGAGCACCGCGCGGGCACGCCGTCCGTCTACGAGGTCCTCGTCGAAGGCGAGTCCCTGGCGAGCACCGTGCAGGCCTGCCCGGACGTCCCCAACCTCTGGGGTGTGCCGGCGACTATCGATCTGTCGGGATCCGAGATCGAGCTCGTCTCGCTCGTTTCACGTGAAACGAGGCTTCGCAAGGCGATCGACAAGTACCTCGCCGACCGGCTCGCGGCAGGCGAGGAGCGAATCGACTACGTGCTCATTGACTGCCCGCCGAGCCTGGGTCTCCTGACGGTCAACGCCTTCGTCGCGGGCCGCGAGGTCTTCATCCCCATCCAGTGCGAGTACTACGCACTGGAGGGCCTGAGCCAGCTGCTCAAGACGATCGACCTGATCCGCTCGCACCTCAACCCGGAGCTGCGTGTCTCGTCGATCCTGCTGACCATGTACGACGGTCGCACCAACCTCGCGCAGCAGGTGGCCGGCGAAGTTCGCTCGCACTTCCCGGCCGAGACGTTCAAGACGACGATCCCGCGTTCGGTGCGGATCTCCGAGGCTCCGAGCTATGGCCAGACGGTGATGACGTACGACGCGACCTCGACGGGTGCACTGGCGTACCTTCAGGCATCCCGTGAGCTCGCCGAGCGCGGCCAGGGCGGCTCGAGCCCGCGGCGCACGATGAAGGCGGAGACGGTCGGGGCGCAGGACTGATGGTCCGCAGTGACGTACGGGGCGCGCTGCGCACCGTGATGGTGGAGATGAAGCCCGTCCGCGCTCGGCGTCGGACCGGAACCGACGAGGAGACACGATGAGTGCGAAGCGACGCGGGCTCGGGCGGGGCCTGGGCGCCCTGATCCCGACGGGTCCTGAGCTGGATGAGCAGGCCCCCGGATCGGGCGAGTCGGACGGCGCCGAAGGCGCGCTGGGCGGCTCGGTCGCGACGGCGGTCCAGGAGCGACCCGCACCTGCGCTCGATCAGACGGACGAGTTGTCGGTGGGCACGGTCTCGATCGGAACGGCCCCTGCGGAACCGCAGCCGGAGAGGAAGCCGGCAAAGAACAACGGCCCCCGTCCCAGCACCGTGAAGTGGGACTCCGCGATCGCGAGCGGTCGGCTGTCCGTCGCGAACGAGGCTGTGGAGGGCGGCAGCGCCTCAGCGCTGGACGACACGTTCTTCAGCCGGGATCAGGGCGACGTGAACACCGTTTCACGTGAAACACCCGAGCTCCTCCCCGTGCCGGGAGCGCGCTTCGCCGAGCTTCCCGTCACCGCGATCCGGCCGAACACGTGGCAGCCGCGCACGGTCTTCGACGAGAGCGATCTCGACGAGCTCGTCGACTCGATCAGGGAGATCGGCGTGCTCCAGCCGATCGTCGTCCGCCCGGACAAGGAGCACCCGGGCGAGTACGAGCTCATCATGGGCGAGCGGCGCTGGCGTGCGACGCAGGCCGCGGAGCTCGAGACCATCCCGGCGATCGTCCGTGACACCGACGACGGCGACATGCTCCGCGATGCGCTGCTGGAGAACCTGCACCGCTCGGACCTGAACCCGCTCGAGGAGGCGGCGGCGTACCGCCAGCTCCTGGACGACTTCGGCTGCACGCACGAAGAGCTCGCCACCCGGATCGCGCGCAGCCGTCCGCAGATCTCGAACACGCTCCGCCTGCTCCGCCTGCCCCCGTTGGTCCAGCGCCGAGTCGCCGCGGGTGTGCTGTCCGCCGGCCACGCGCGTGCACTGCTCGGCCTGAGCGACGGCGCGGAGATCGAGCGGCTCGCGCAGCGCATCGTGTCGGAAGGCCTCTCGGTTCGCGCGACCGAAGAGATAGTGATGCTCACGGAGTCGGACGGGAGCACCGGCAAGGCGCGCAAGGCTCCGCGAGCCGGAACGCGCAGCGAAGCGGTGGACGAGCTCGCAACCCGCCTCTCCGACCGATTCGAGACGCGGGTCAAGGTAGCGCTCGGCAAGAGCAAGGGCCGAATGACTGTCGAGTTCGCCTCGGTCGAGGATCTCAACCGCATCCTCAACGTCATGGCGCCGGACGAACGGGGGCTGCTCAAGCCGCCGTCCGACGGCTGACGGCCGAGCACGACCGCGGACGGTACTCCAGCACACGAGCACACACGGCTCCGGGCCGGCACCTCCCACGGGGGATGCCAGCCCGGAGCCGTTTTGTGTGTCCGCGTGACGCGCTACCGCGCGGGAGCCAGCGCGGTGTCGATGATCGTGCGGTACAGGGCCGCGAGATCGTGGCCGCTCGCAGCCACCGCCTGCGGCAGGAGCGACATCTCCGTCATACCGGGAGCGACGTTGACCTCGAGGATGTGAGCCGTACCGGACCGGTCGAGGATCATGTCAGTGCGGGACAGGTGACGCAGGTGCAGGGCCTGGTGCGCGCGTATCGCGACGTCGGACACCAGGGTTGCCTGTGCCGCGGTGAGGCGAGCCGGTGCGAAGAACTCGGTCTCCCCGGCGACGTAGCGGGCCGCGTAGTCGTAACCGCCTTCGGCCACAATCTCCACCGCCGGGAGGGCCTCGGGTCCGTCGGCCCCGTCGATCACGCTGATCGCCAGCTCGATGCCATCGATCGCCTGCTCGATGAGTGCGGTCTCGCCGTAGGCGAAGCACTCGACCATCGCCCGGGGCAGGTCTGCGGCGCGGGTCACCACAGTGACGCCGAGCGCCGAGCCGCCCTCGGTCGGCTTGACGACCAGGGGGAGTCCCAGGCGGCGCACTATCGTGTCCAGCACGGGCTGCGCGCCGAGGTCCCGGAAGAGGCTCTGGGGGAGCGTCACGTAGTCCGGCGTCGCAAGACCGGCCTCGAGCAGGGCGGCCTTGGCGATCGGCTTGTTCCACACGACGCGGCTGGCACGCGGGCCGGTGCCCACGTAGGGCAGGCCGAGCATGTCGAGCACATCGCGCACGGACCCGTCCTCGCCCGAGGCTCCGTGCAGCAGCGGCCAGACGACGTCGGGCCTGGTCTCGCGCAGGAACGTCAGGAGATCCGCGTCGACGTCGTGCAGCAGGACCTCGATGCCGATGGACCGCAGCGCCTCGGCGACCCGGCGCCCGGATCGGAGCGATACGTCCCGTTCGTGCGAGAGGCCGCCGGAGAGGACGACCACCAGCGGGCCACCGTCCGCGGCGTCGGGGCCGGCCGGAGCCGAGGGAGAACCCGTGGGGTCGCCGGACGACGTCGGTGCGGACGGGGCGGGAGCGGAACTGGTCATCGAGGAACTCACTCGGTCGGGATCGGGGGGTCACCTGCCATCGTGTCAGAAGCGCGGCCACCCGGGTGACCCGCGCGCCTGACACGTGGTCGCGACGGATCAGGCCAGGTCGGGAGCCGGACCCTCGACGTCGTCCGCGTCCGGGTCCGGCTGCGCCGAGGTGCCGAAGATCTGCACCAGCTCGGACTCGCTGTTGACGACGCCGGCGAGCCGGCGCACACCCTCGCGGATACGTTCCGGCGTGGGGTAGCAGAAGGACAGCCGCATGTGGTCCGAGCCGCTGCCGTCGTAGTAGAACGCGGTGCCGGGGACGTACGCGACGCGCGCGGTGACGGCACGGGGCAGCATCGCGCGGGCGTCGAGCCCCTCGGGGAGCCGCACCCACACGAAGAAGCCTCCGTCGGGCACATTCCATGACGCGCTGGGGAGGTGCTCGCCGAGTGCGCCGACCAGGGCGTCGCGCCGCTCGCGGTACATCTCGCGGTAGGCCTTGATCTGCGCCTTCCAGTCGCACGTCTCGAGATACGTCGCCACGGCGAGCTGCGAGGCGTTCGACGGCGACAGGACCGCCGACTCGCTCGCGAGCACCAGCTTCTCGCGCACGGCGTGGGGCGCGATCACGAAGCCGACGCGATAGCCGGGGGCGAACGTCTTGGAGAACGAGCCCAGGTACAGCACGCCGTCCGTGTCGTAGGAGCGCAGCGCGGGCATCGGCTCGTCGTCGAAACCGAGGAGGCCGTAGGGGTTGTCCTCGACCACGAGGACGTTGTGCCGGCGGCAGATCTCCAGCACCTGCGGGCGGCGCTCGGCGGACAGCGAGACACCCGCGGGGTTCTGGAACGTCGGAACCGTATAGAGGAACTTCACGCGACGGCCCTCGGCCGCCAGGCGGGCGAGCGTCGCGTCGAGCTCGGACGGGACAAGCCCGTCGGCATCGAGCGGCACCTGGACGACGTCGGCCTGGTAGGAGCGGAAGACGCCGAGCGCTCCGACGTACGACGGCGCCTCGGCGATCACGACGTCGCCCGGGTCCACGAAGATGCGGGTCACGAGGTCGAGCGCGGACTGCGAGCCGGTGGTGACCACCACGTCGTCCGGGTGGGCGGACACGCCCTCGAGCGCGACGACCTGCGTGATGTGCTCGCGCAGCACCTCCTCGCCCTGACCCGAGCCGTACTGGAGGGCGGTGGTGCCCTTGGTGGCGATGAGCCGCTGCATGGTGTCTGCGATGACGTCGAGGGGGAGGCCCTCGAGATACGGCATGCCACCCGCGAGCGACACGACCTCCGGCCGGTTCGCGACCGAGAAGAGTGCCCGAATCTCCGAGGCGCGCATGCCGTGCGCTCGCGCCGCGTACGAACCGAACCACGGGTCGAGGCGGTTACCGGGAGTCTCGGGAAGCTCGTTCACGCGCCCCAGTCTCGCACGCGGGTCGTGTGCGGCCCAGTGCCCGTTCGTGGGGAAACGGTGAGATTGCGCGGCTCCGACGGTGCTTCGGGTCGGTTCGGGCGTCGTTCCGGCGGAGCCGTGACGCAGCAGAGCGCGTGTCCGATACCGCACCCGGTCGTTCTCCGGGGCGGGACGGACACGCGCTCTGTCAGACGGCGCGAGCGGTGGTCAGTCCGCGAGGACCTCGTCGATCTCCGAGGTCAGCGCACGCTTCGGGCGCGCGCCGATGATCGACTTCACGACCTCGCCACCCTTGTAGACGTTGAGCGTCGGGATCGACACGATGCCGTAGTCCATCGCGGTCTGGCGGTTCTCGTCGGTGTCGAGCTTGACGATCTTGATCTTGCCCTCGTACTCCTCGGAAAGCTCCTCGAGGATCGGCGCGACCATGCGGCACGGCCCGCACCAGGTGGCCCAGAAGTCGACGAAGACGGGAATGTCAGAGTCGAGGACCTCGCTCTTGAAGGTGTCGTCGGTGACCTTGATGGTGCTCATCCAGCATCTCCTTGTTCATGGTCCCGTGGGGGCCGAATGGGGCATGGTCGGTTGGCGCCGGCCGAGAGATCAGTCGTTCAGGGAGTCCAGGAAGGCCTGCGCGTCGAGCGCCGCGGAGCAGCCCGAGCCGGCCGCCGTGATCGCCTGGCGGTACGTGTGGTCGACGGCGTCGCCGCAGGCGAAGACGCCGGGAAGGTTGGTGCGCGTGCTGCGGCCCTCGACGAGGATGTAGCCGTCCTCGTCCAGGTCGACCTGGCCCTTGACCAGGTCGGTGCGGGGCTCGTGGCCGATCGCGACGAACAGCCCGGTCGCGTCCAGGTCTCGCACCTCGCCGGTGACTGTGTCGCGCAGGCTGATGCCCGCGACCTTGTTCTCGCCGTTGATGCCCGCGACCTCGCTGTTCCACGCGAACTCGATCTTCGGGTCCGCGATGGCGCGCTCGGCCATGATCTTCGAGGCGCGCAGGTCGTCGCGGCGGTGCACGACGGTCACCTTGGACGCGAACCGCGTGAGGAAGGTGGCCTCCTCCATCGCGGAGTCGCCGCCGCCGACGACGGCGATGTCCTGGTCGCGGAAGAAGAAGCCGTCGCAGGTCGCGCACCACGAGACGCCGCGGCCGGAGAGGCGCTTCTCGTCAGAGAGTCCCAGTTCGCGGTACGCCGATCCGGTCGCCAGGATCACCGAGCGGGCGCGGTAGGTGTCGCCGCCACCCGTGACCACTGTCTTGATGTCGCCGGTGAGCTCGACCTGTTCGGCGTCGTCCCAGATGACCTGGGCACCGAACTTCTCCGCCTGCTCGCGCATGGCGTCCATCATGTCCGGACCCTGGATCCCGGCGGGGAAGCCGGGGAAGTTCTCCACCTCGGTGGTGTTCATCAGGGCGCCGCCCGCGGTGACCGAGCCCGCGATGACCACTGGTGCGAAACCAGCACGCGCCGCATAGATGGCTGCGGTATATCCCGCGGGGCCGGACCCTACGATGACGACGTCGAGCACGGGGGCGTCGGTCGTCCCGGCAGCCGGAGCGGTGGTCTGTTCGGTCAAGGTGGTCTCCTCGATTTCCATGGGCACACGCAACAACACGCAGGCAGGCCCCAGTGTTCCAGCCGATGTGGTCTACGGCTCGATCGTGAACGTGAGTCGCGCCACATAATATCGACAGATCTCGATGGGTGGGAGTGGCGCGGTCAGGTCAGCTGAGCACTACCTCGTTCAGCTCCAGCCGGAAACCGTCCGAGACCTGCGGCAGCTCGGTGATCCAGATGGTGAACGCGTCACTCTCGACCGGCTCGGTCAGCTCGAACGTCGTGGTGTCCGCGAAGGTGCCCTCGGCGAGCACCTCGCCGCCCGCGCCACCCTTGAGGATCTGCACCTTGCCGCCGGGGGTGTTGGTGAGCAGCTCCACCTTGGTGACCGTGGCCGGCTCCCGGAGCTTGAGCTCCATCCCCAGCGAGTCCTTGAACCCGCCGAAATCGGCCTGCTGGTACGTGGTCGTGTAGTAGAAGGACTGGGGATCGGCGTCGAAGGCGCGCTCGACCGCTTCGGGGTGGTCGATGGTCTGACCCTCCCACTCGAGGGTCCCCAGCAGCGCCGCCGAGTCGATCACTGGCCGCGCCTCCGTCGGCGGCGGTGCGGACGGCTGGGTGCTGCCCTCACCTTCAGTACCCGCGGATGCGGACACCGACGGCGTCGGGGTCGCGTCGGCGATCAGCTCGGGAGGCGGAGTGAGCACGGAGTTGATCGCCCAGATCAGGCCCGCCACGACCGCGACACCGACGAGGCCGAGCACGATCGGCGTCGGGTTCACGCCGCGCCGCGTGGGCGCGGGCTGGGTGGCGAAACCGCCGTCCTGCTCGTAGTAGCCGCCGTTGGGGTCATAGCCGCCGGGGGCGAACTGCGGCGGGTACTGCTGCGGCGCGCCCTCGGGCGCGTACTGGGTCTGGTCGTACCCGGGCTGGGCCGGCGCGAGCGGGTGGCCGAACTGGTCGTAGCCCTGCGGTGCGGCCTCGGGGGGAGGCGGCGGCACCGGGGCATGCTGTTCGTAGGCCTGCGGCTCGTACGTGTATTCGTTCTGCGGCTCCGGGTAGCCGGCGGGCACGCTGCCCGCTCCCGTCGCGATTGTCTCGTCAGTGCGTGCGATCCGGCCGGAGACGGGGCGCCGCACAGGCGGTGTTCCCTCGCCGCTGAAAGCGTCTGCGATGGACTGTCGTCGCGGACCCTCCGGCTCAGGCTGCACAAATCCAGGCAGCGATGCCACTACGGAAACCTCTCCCCACGGCGTCAGGGCCGTGGTCACGTCGTCGGGGTTCATCGGTCCGTCGGTGCCGCCGGACGTGTCGAACGTCCGGCTGACCAGGGCATCGATGTGGATGTCCACGTGGGGGACCAGCGTGGACAGCGGCGCAACAGCGCCGGAAGCGTCGAGCTGCGCGGGCAGCGGGATCAGTGTGTCTCTTGCGATCCAGTCGGCCTCGAGGTCCTGGCCAGGCCAGCGCGCCGTCATCGCGTAGTAGAGGAGAGCCACCAGACCCTGGGCGTCGAGCTGCGCGGGCTTGACGTTGAGGGTATCGCCTGAGGCGAGGCCGCCGTCGAGGCCCAGGCCCGTGACCCGGACCCGGTGGCCGTCGACCCGGACGGCCTCCGGGCGCAGCGCGGTGTGGTGCACGCCGCGGGCGTGCGCCACCGAGAGCGCGGCAGCGGCCTCACCGACGATCGCCCGGGCCTGCTGCTCGTCCACCAGGCCGCTCGAGACGATCTCGGTGAGCGTCGTGCCGGTGTGCGGTTCGGTGACGACATACTTGCGATTGTCGGCGTCGGACCCGGCGTCGAGCACCCGGACCAGGCGCGGATCCGTCACGAGCGCGGCACGCCGCGCCGAGTCCAGGGCGTCGCCCGCATAGGGCCCGGTCACCAGCGTGACGCGGACCTCGCGGTCCAGGATCAGGTCGTGTGCCTCCCAGGCGGTCGCCGCGGCAAGGTCGGTAGACGACTGCTGGCCGAGCCGGTATCTCTCGACCAGCACGCTGCCTGGCTCGACAGTGCTCACGCGGACCTCCTCGCTCGGTCGGGGGACAGTAGCAGGTGCGTAACCAACCGGGTCAGGCACGGTCGCCATGCTACGCGGAACCGCTGACAACCCGCCGAAACGTCTCCTGAACGCAACGAAAGCGCAGATCAACGATCTGCGCTTTCGTTGCGCCCCCGGGCGCGACAGCGGAGCGGGTCAGCGCTTGAGACGAGACAGCACGGGGCTGAGCAGCCGGTCGAGCTCCTTGACCCGCAGCAGCCGGAGCAGCACCACGTACACGAGGAGCATGACCAGGCCGCAGAGCGCCGACACCCACAGGCCGCTGAGCATGGTGAGCACCCAGCCCCTGCCGAACGACAGCACGTCGAACCCGCCGACGAGCTGATAGACGCCCCACCCGGCGAGGCCGGAGAGGACGGCGGCCAGGAGCGCCTTGGCGTGCAGGAGGAGGACGCGGCCGCCGTCGAGCCGCCCGCCGAGCTTGGTTCGCAGGCCGCGGGTGCGCAGGAGCACCGTGATCCAGTTCGACAGGGCGTAGGCGCCGCCCGCGGCGATCACCCACGTCTCGATCGGCAGCCAGATCCGCGCGGCGATCAGGCCGATCACCAGCATGGACGTGGACGGCACAGTGATCCAGAAGACGGAGCGGCCGTCCTCGTAGGCGTAGTAGACCCACTTCATGAGGGCCATCCCGCCGAGGGGCACCAGGCCGAACGAGAGCGCGACCAGCACGGGGGCGATCAGGGCCGTACCCTCCTCGCCCGCCGTCGGGACGATGAACGCCGTGGCCGGCGCGGCCAGCACGGTGAGCGCGGCCGTGGCGAACACGGTGAAGACGCCGATGGTGCGCAGGCCCAGGGAGAGGTCGTCGCGGACGCGGTCGGTGTCGCCCTCCTGGGCGGCCTTGCTGATCCCCGTGAACAGCGCGGTGGCGATGGAGACCGTGACGAGGGAGTGCGGCAGCAGGTAGATGAGGAGCGCCTGCGTGTAGGAGCCGTTGCCCGCTACCGCGACGGGCGGGATGCTCGCGGCGCCCGCGGCGCCCGCCTCGGACGCCACCCGGGTCAGGTAGAGGATGCCTGCCTGCTCGAGGACCACGGCGGCGAACGTCCACAGGGCCACCGACCCTGCCGCGCGCAGCCCGATGCCGCGCAGGCCGAAGCGGAAGTTCCAGCGGAAGCCCGAGCGCAGCAGCGGGACCAGGAGCACCAGCGCCTGCGCGACGATGCCGAGGGTCGCGGTGCCCGCCAGCAGGATCGTGCGCGGCGTGTCCCATTCCGACAGGTCGTTGATGCCGCGCTCGGGCGCGGTGCCGAACGCCAGGAGGAAGATGCCGAACCCGATGACCGAGACCACGTTGTTGGCCACAGGCGCCCACATGAACGGACCGAACTGCTCGCGTGCGTTCAGCACCTGGCCCAGCAGGGTGTACAGGCCGTAGAAGAAGAGCTGGGGGATGCACCAGTAGGCGAACACGGTGCCGAGCGCGAGCTCCTCGGCGCTCAAGCCGTTTGTGTACAGCATGACCACCCACGCGGAGGCGCCCGTGAGCAGGGACGTGATGGCGAGGATGCCGACGGCCGACACCGTGAGCAGCTTGTCGATCCGCTCCTGCGCGTTGTGCGCCCGGAATGCCTTGACGATCTGCGGCACCAGGACGGCGTTCAGCGCACCGCCGGCGAGGATCGCGAACAGCACGTTGGGCAGCTTGTTCGCGACGTCGAACGTGATGGCGACGCTGCCGAACGAGCCGATGGCGGCGACCAGCATCATGTTCCGGACCAGCCCGCCCAGGCGGGAGGCGGCCGTGCCGGCCGCCATCACTATCGAGTTGCGGCCCAGGCCGCGGGACGACGGCGGTGCGGCGGGCGTGCCCGCACCGCTCACGCCCTCGGGGGTGGGGTCCGACGCTGGGTCGGCTGCTGCGGTCACGGCGTTCTCCTGGGTCAAGCGACTACTCCCGTGGTCTGGGCCTTGCCCGGTGTCGATCGGCCGACGTGTGCGGCGGCCGAAACACTACTCTGCCCGGACGGTCACGGAGTCCACGGTGTCCCCGGACGCCACGGGTGCGGGCTCCGCCGGGGCCGCGGGTTCCGGCGCCTCGGCGGCCGTTCCGGTCGCCTCCTCGACGTCCTCGCGGGTCGCCCGGTACGGCGAGCGGCCGCGGCGCACCGTGCGCCAGATCCCGGACAGGAACAGCAGCGCCACGAGACCCGCGGCGATCCACGTGCCGACCTCCTCCCAGCCCGCGCGGACGCGAACCTGGAACGACGAGTCGTCGCTGATCTTGGCGCCGGTCGGCGTGAGGACCTGCGCGGTCACCTCGACGTCGCCGGAGCCGATGGCGCGCACCGGCACCTGCACGTCGATCTCCTGGCCGGCCGGGATCGTCTCCGTGGTGCGGTCGTCGACGGTGAGCCGGGGGTGGTCGGGGCGCAGCACCACGGTGATCGTCACGTCCACGCCGAGCCCGTTGCGCACGCGGACGGGGATCTTGCCGACGTCGGTGATGAAGTTGATGTCCTGGCGCGGCACCACCGTCACAGACTTCTGCGTGAGCTTGGTCGTCGAGCGCAGCGCCTGCCGCACGAACAGGTCCCGGAGGCCGGGATCGCGGCGCTGCGCGACGGCGAGCGGAGCGGCCAGGCGAGCGACACCCGGCCGCCAGATCTGGGAGGAGTCCTCGGTGGCGACCGACGAGAACGTGACGACGGCGTCGCGCGCCCGCTCGAGCTCCGCCACCTCGGTGGTGCCGAGCTCGGCCTTGGACGCGCTGTGGCTCGGGAGGGGCGTGCGAGGCACCTCCTGCGCGTCCTGCGCGAGCAGCGTGTTCAGGGTCGTGGTGTCGACCCAGTCCGCGCCGTCGAGCTCCTTCAGGATCGTGGACGCGCCCTCCGCGTCGGGCGTCCAGGTGCGCGGCGCCACGATCGACAGGCTCGGCGGGTCGTACGGCGTCTGGCTCACGATGGCCGCCGTCTCGGCGAGGAGGCGCTGCGTGCCTTCCGCCGTGGTCGCGCCCGTCGTGACCGCCGCGTCGGCGCCGTTCTCGGTGGACGAGACGGTCTCGGCGCCGGACAGGTCGGTCGCCGAGACGAAGGCCTGCGTGAGGATCGTGTCGGTCACGACGGCGCGCGCGGTGCCGGACGGCGTGTTGACGTCCGCCCGGCCCGTCACCGTGCCGTCGCCCTCGTACGCCAGGCCGCCGTTGTTGACGACCACGTTCGGGCGGTCGGCGGCGACCGCGAGGTCGACGGTCTCGGTGTCGGGCACTATGCCGTCGGCGGGCCAGGCCAGGCTCGAGCTCCAGCTCGCCGGCACCTCCCAGTCGCCGGTGCGGGGCGCCTGGAGGAAGCTGCGCGAACCTGTGGTGCGCACGTTGGCGTGCGCCAGGGCGGCGAGGTCGGGGTCATGGTCGGGAAGCGTGTAGGTAGCGGTGTTCCTGGCCGCGGCGAGCATGCGCTTGGACCACTCCTTGAGCGCCTCGTCCTTCGACGTGGCGGCGACGCCCATGACGTCGGGATCGATCGCGAGCGACAGGTCGGTCTTCTCGGCGACCCGCAGCACGCCGTCGAGCCGCTGGCCGTCGGCGGTGCGCCGCGCCAGCTCGATCTCGGCGGTGCTCGGGTCTGCGGGATCGGTGGGCGGGCTCGTCACCGAGGCCAGGACGCTGAGCTTCATGGGCTCACGCTCGAGGCCGTCGGCGTCGTACATGAGGAACGAGCGGGCGATGCCGAGGCGCCCCGTGGCGTCGCCGACGGCGATCGCGAGCCGACGGGCGCCGAAGCCCTGCAGCGCCTGGACACCCGGGTCGTACGTGAAGGTGACGTTCGTGGACGCGCCCGGCGCCAGGTCCGGGATCGACTGCGACGTCGGTACGCCCCTGACCGGGTCGAGCAGGTCGGCCGTCGACCACTCGGCGATGTCCGAGCGCGACGTGAGCGCCTCCCAGTCGACCATCATCTGGGCCACGGCGTCGGTCACCGGAGCGTGGGTCGTGTTGGTGACCTTCGCCCTGATGGTCACCTCGTCGCCCGGCTTCGCGACCGGGTGGGAGACGTCGACGACCGAAACCCGCACCGGTCCCTGAGCGGAAGCCGTAGCCGGGACGCCGCCGGCGAACGCCGTGCTCGCCGGGGCGCGCTCTGCCGTCGGACCGGTGGCGGACGCCGGAAGGGTGGTCGGCCCGACGAGCGCCACGACCGCCAGGAGCACGGCGCTGATCGTGCCGGTGCGGCGGGGGGCGGAACTGCGGGAAGAGTCGGGCTGCTGCGTCATGGCAGGTCGGGGCGCTCCGTGGGGAAGGCGTCGGCGCGCAGCGCGTCCCGGAGATTCCTCGACGACTCGAGGAGGTCCAGGGCGGCAGCGGCCAGTCGCTGCTCGTTCGGGTACGACAGGCGCTCGGCGAGCTCGTCGATCCTGACCCAGAGAGCGTCCTCGGCTTCGCCGTCCGGATCGTCCTCCACGGTCAGGCGACCGCCCTCCGCGCGCAAGAGGTAATGGTGCACCACCTTGTGGACTCGCCGGTCCTCACCGGTGAACCAGTAGTCGATCACGCCCAGCTCCGCCTGGATGGAGCCGCGGATCCCGGTCTCCTCGCGGATCTCACGGATCGCGGCCTCCTGCGGCGTCTCGCGCCCCTCGAGGTGCCCTTTGGGCAGGCACCACTCCAGCCGGCCCGTGCGGTTCCGGCGCAGGAGCACCGCGGCGCTGAAGTCCTCGGGATCCTCCGGGCCGGCCCGCAGCACCAGCCCCCCGGCCGACGTCTCGTCCACGATCGGGAGATGCGCCGGGGCGGTCGCGAGCCGCCGGGCAGGATTCACCCGCAAAGGCGCCCCGCCGGGTGGCGGTGGCACCTCCGGGCGGCCGTCGGGACGGTCGCTCGCCGGAACAGGGGTGGACATGCCCCAACACTACCGACTGAGCACGGTTGGTCTGGTCAGGGGGTGTGGGCGGTTTCGGGCATTGGCTCGTTGTGGGGGTCGGCCGGAGGGCGGGAATGTCTTGGCGCCGCCTCGCTCACGCTCGCTCGTCCCTCGCTCGCTCCGCTACGGCTTTACGGCGGCGCCAAGACATTCCCGCCCTCCGACCTTGTACACCGAGTCCGGCCGCGAGGTGGTTGGCTTTGTTGGCTGGGCGTGCTGTCAATGGGTGGGGTGTCTGGGAGAATGGGCGGCTGTGTCTACCCCTGAGCAGGACCTGTTGCGGCGCGCGCTCGGCGTGCTGACCGAGATGGCGCCCGCCGCGCTCGAGCTGGGCGAGCAGTTTCGTGCCGCCGGGCACGAGCTCTCGCTGGTCGGCGGTCCGGTCCGGGACGCGTTCCTCGGCCGCACGAGCAACGACCTCGACTTCGCGACGTCGGCGTCGCCGAGCCAGACGCAGAAGATCCTCGCGCGCTGGGGCGACGCGAACTGGGACATCGGCCGCGAGTTCGGCACCATCGGGGCGCGCCGGGGCGACGTCGTCGTCGAGGTGACGACGTACCGCACCGACAAGTACGACCCGGCGTCGCGCAAGCCGCTCGTCGAGTTCGGCGACACGCTCGACGGCGACCTGTCGCGCCGCGACTTCACCGTGAACGCGATGGCCGTGCGGGTGCCCGAGCTGGCCTTCGTCGATCCGTTCGACGGGCTGGGCGACCTCGCGGCCGGGGTGCTGCGCACGCCGATCGCCCCCGAGCGGTCGTTCGACGACGACCCACTGCGCATGATGCGCGCCGCGCGGTTCGCCGCGCAGCTGTCGTTTCACGTGGAACCAGGAACCCTCGCCGCGCTGGTCGCGATGGCCGGCCGGATCGAGATCGTGTCGGCCGAGCGCGTGCAGGCGGAGATCACCAAGCTGCTCCTGAGCGACAACCCGCGCGCGGGCCTCGAGGTCCTGGTCGACACCGGGCTCGCCGAGCACGTGCTGCCCGAGCTGCCCGCGCTCCAGCTCGAGATCGACGAGCACCACCGGCACAAGGACGTCTACCAGCACTCGCTCACCGTGCTGGAGCAGGCCATCGCCCAGGAGACCGGGCCCGACGGCGCAGTGCCCGCGCCGGACCTGGTGCTGCGCCTAGCGTCGCTGCTGCACGACATCGGCAAGCCGGCGACGCGCCGCTTCGAGCCCGGTGGCGGAGTGAGCTTCCACCACCACGAGGTGGTCGGGGCCAAGCTCACCGCCAAGCGGCTCCGGGCGCTGAAGTACGAGAAGCAGGTGGTGAAGGACGTGTCGCGGCTCGTCGAGCTGCACCTGCGGTTCCACGGGTACGGCGAGGGTGCGTGGACGGACTCCGCCGTCCGCCGCTACGTGACCGACGCCGGCCCGCTCCTCGAGCGGCTGCACCGGCTCACCCGCGCCGACTCGACGACGCGCAACAAGCGGAAGGCCAAGCGGCTGTCCGACGCGTACACCGACCTGGAGAACCGCATCGCCACACTGCGCGAGCAGGAGGAGATCGACGCGATCCGGCCCGATCTGGACGGCACGCAGATCATGGCGATCCTCGGGATCTCGCCGTCGCGCGAGGTCGGCGAGGCCTACAAGTATCTGCTGGGCCTGCGGATGGAACGTGGCCCTCTGGGCGAGGACGCGGCGACGGAGGAACTGAAGAAGTGGTGGGCTGAGCGGTAGTCAGACGTGGGTCGGGTCGAAGAGGGCGCTGACCGACTCGCCGCTGTGGATGCGGCGTACAGCCTCGGCGAACGCGGGAGCGACGCTGATCACCGTCAGCTTGTCGTGCGCCAGCAGCCCCGCCGTCGGCACCGTGTTGGTGGTGACGATCTCGAGCACGTCCGGGTCGGCGGCGATGCGGTGGACGGCGTCGTCGGCGAAGATGCCGTGCGTGCAGGCGATCCGCACGGTGCGCGCGCCGTGCTCGCGGAGCAGGTCGAGGATGGCGATGATCGTGGACCCGTGGGCGATCTCGTCGTCGAGCACGATGATGTCGCGGCCCGCGACATCACCGATCAGCGACGTGATCTCGACGCGGTCGCCGTCGAACCGCTCCTTCGCGGCCGCAGCCACCGGGACCCCGAGCATCTTGGCGAACGCCGACGCGCTCTTCGCGTTGCCGAGGTCGGGGGAGACCACCGTGGCCTTGGAGAGGTCGCTCGGCAGGAAGTGCGCGGCCAGCTCACGCAGCGCGTTGAGCTGATCGGTCGGCACCCGGAAGAACGAGTGCACCTGCGGGGCGTGCAGCGTCATCGTCAGGATGCGATTCACGCCCGCCGTCTCCAGCAGGTCCGCGACGAGGCGGCCGCCGAGCGAGATGCGCGGCGCGTCCTTCTTGTCCGAGCGGGCGTACGCGAAGTGGGGCATGACGGCGGTGATCCGGGCCGCCGAGGCGCCCTTGGCGGCGTCGATCATCAGCAGGAGCTCCATCAGGCTCTCCTGCGCGGGACGCACCACGGACTGCACCAGGTAGACGTCGCGCTCGCGGCAGTTCTCGAGAAGCTGGACCTGCAGGCAGTCGTTCGCGAAGCGCTGGATCTTGATCGGGCTCAACGGAACGTCGAGATCAGCGCACATCTCGTGAGCGAAGCGCTGACCTCCGGTACCAGCAAAGACCCGCACCTCGGCCATGCCCGAAGTCTACGGAACGTCCGGCCGACATGCCTAGCCATGAACCGGCATCATGTGAACCGTGAGCCTCACCGATTGGCAGTCCTGGAAACCGTACGTCAAGGCGTTGCGCCGGTCCGCGCCGCCCGGGACGGAGGTCAGCGAGTTCGTCGGTACGGTCGGTCGCGGCGCCTGGCAGGGCACCTACCTGGACGACGGCGACGCCGACGTCCGCCGCGAACACTTCCGCACGCTCGCGCGCGAGGCGGCGAAGACAGGCGAACGCGGTCCGAGGGCCGAGCTCGACGACGCGCTGCGGGCGATCGCCGAGCTCTCTCCCGACGCCGAGCAGCTGGTGCGGGTCCGCGCGGGCGCCCGGTCGGACGACGACGTGGTCGAGCTGATCGCCCTGCCGCCCGCCGTCGTCTCGGGCCCGTCCGCCCCGGTGCTCGAGGTCGTGCTGGAGCCCGGGGCACTTCCCGCGCAGTATCGGGCGACGATAGCGCCGGCACCCGGCGTGGCCCCGGCGCCGTCGGCCGACGCGGACGCGGTGCGTCAGGTGATCGCGGACCGGATGCCCGACGCGGTCGGCGCGGCACCCGAGGAGATCGTCGCTGCCGAGGCCGCGCTGCCCGACAGGGCCCGGCTGCCGGACGAGGTACGCGCCCTGTATACCGCGGCCGGGTCGGGCAATCTGAAGCTCGCCGCCAGGGACGGCCAGTTCGGCGGGTTCGAGATAGTGCCGCTGAGCGGCAGCTTCCTCCGGGAGGCGTTCCTGCCCGGCGCGCGCTTCAGCACCTGGACCGCCGACGCCGGGACGTTCGCTCCGGAGGATCCCGCCGGCCGGGTGCAGGCCGCGATCGGCTCGCCGCTCTGGTTCCCCGTCGGGACCGATGGCGCCGGGAACGTCTACGCCGTCGACCTCGCGCCGGGGGCGAACGGGAACCTCGGACAGGTCGTGTTCCTGGACCACGAGCTGCGCGCGGGGGCGGTGTACCGGGCGGAGAGCCTGGCCGCGCTGCTCGCCGGGCGGACGGCGGGCTCGTCGGAACCGTCGCGTGGGCTGCCCGTCGACCAGCCCGGGGCTTCCTCGTCCGAACCGGGTCTCGACAGGCTCGACCAGGGGGACGACCAGCTCAACCAACGGAGCGACCCGGAGTTCCTGAACCTTCTACCCGCCGCCTGGGCGGAGCTGCTCGACGCCGGGACGGTCCCGACAACCCTCAAGGCGGCCGGCCTGCTGCCCGACCGCGCGAACCCGCCGGCGCTGCCCGACGCGATCTCGGTGGCGAACCGGCTGCTCGAGCTCCGCGGCCTGCCGTTGATCACGGTGTCCCGGTTGACCCGTCCCGAAGGCAAGGGACTGCTCGGCCGCCTCTTCGACAAGTAGGGGTCCGCGAAGTAGAGCGCCTGTCCGGTCTCGCTGGTGACACCAGGAAGACCGGACAGGCGCTCTACTTCGCGGACCCTTGTGCGGCTAGTGGCCGCCGTCGGGCGCCGTGTCGACCCGCTTGATCAGCATGGCGAGGACAACCGCGACGACCAGCACGCCCGCGGCCACGGTGAACGCGAGCCGGGCTCCGCCGGTCAGGGCGTCGGCGGCCCCCGCACCGGCGTCCGCCAGCGACGTGGAGCGGATGGTGAGCAGCGCGACGAACAGTGCGGTGCCGGCGGCGCCCGCCACCTGCTGCACCGTGTTGATCGTGGCGGAGCCGTGCGAGAACAGATGCGGCGCGAGCTCGCCCATCGCTGCGCTGAACAACGGAGTGAACGTGCAGCTCAGGCCGAGCATCAGCAGGAACTGGGCGACGACGATCACGTACCAGGGCATCGCCGGGTTGAGGAACGCCAGCATGGCCGTGCCCGCGACGACGCCGATCAGGCCGGGGACCATGATCGGCCGCGGGCCGTGCCGGTCGTACAGCCGCCCGACGATGGGACCGGACAGGCCCATAGCCAGCCCGCCCGGCAGGATGACCAGGCCGGACTGAGTAGGTGTGTAGCCAAGGGCATCCTGCAGCACCAGCGGGAGCATGACCAGGGTGCCGAGCATCGACAGCATCGCGATCGCCATGATCCCGATCGACAGGCTGAAGTTCCTGGAGCGGAACGTGCGCAGGTCGAGCAGGGCGGAGTCGGTGCGCTGCCGCGCGAGCTGGCGCCACACGAACAGGCCGAGAACCAGCACGCCGACGCCCAGCGGCACCCACGGGTTGACCGCCGCCTCGCCGCGCGCGGACTCGCCGAGCTCGGACAGGCCCCACACCACGCCGCCGAAGGCGACGAGCGCGAGGAGCAGGGACAGGGGGTCGAGCGGGTGGTTGTCCTTCTCGGACACGTCCCTGATCCACAGCACCCCCGCGACGAGTGCAGCGAGGGCGATCGGCAGGACGATGCCGAACACGTACCGCCAGCCCAGCGCGTCGCCGATGATCCCGGACACGGTCGGGCCCAAGGCCGGGGCGAGCGCGATGACCAGGGTGATGTTGCCCATGATCCGGCCGCGCAGGTGCGGCGGCACGATTGTCATGATCGTCGTCATGAGCAGCGGCATCATGATCGCGGTGCCGGTCGCCTGCACCACGCGCCCCGTGACGAGGAAGCCGAACGACGGGGACAGGAGCGCGATCAGCGTCCCCGTGCTGAACAGCGTCATGGCGGCGAGGTACGCCCACCGCGTGCCCAGCCGGTTGATGAGGAAGCCCGTCGCCGGGATCACGACCGCCATGGTGAGCAGGAACGCCGTCGTCAGCCACTGGCCGACGGTGGCGGTGATGCCAAGGTCCTCCATGATCAGCGGAAGGGCCACGCCCATGGTGGTCTCATTGAGGATTACCGTGAACGCGCTCGCCATGAGCAGCGCGATGACGCGGAAGTGGGCGGGGCTGAGCTTGTTGGTGCGTTCCTCGACTGCATCGCTCGGCACGGCGCCTGGTTGCGGTGGGGTATGTGGTGGGTCGTTGAGCTGATCAGAAGTGTCAATGGTTTCGGTACTCATAACCTTGCCCTCTCGGTACGGTGCGCGCGGGCCGAGATCGGGGGCGACGCTGCACACGACCTACGTCTAACGACGCCGGACCATCGTCGGGTATTCCCGGTGACGATCGCGACCTGTTTTTATCGACGTCTGCGGTGAGCAGAAATCATCGGTCCGGGGGAATACGGGCGGTCAGTTCCCCGTCGCGTCCGCGGGTTCCACGTCGTCCGTCGCGTCGCCGGGGGAGACCGACTCCATGACCTGCGCGGCCACGCCGAGCGTCACGCCCTGCCCGGCCATGAACGGCTCAGGGTCCACCGCCTGCCCGTTCATCCGCACCTCGTAGTGCAGGTGGCAGCCCGACGACGTGCCCGCGCCCGCCGGGTCGATCCGCGAGTCGCCGCCCATCGAGGCGATCTGCTGCCCGGCCTGCACCGTGTCGCCGACCCGCACCAGGTTGGTGCCGGTGAGCAGGTGACCGTACAGCGAGTCGAGACCCATGCCGTGATCGATGCGGATCGTGTTGCCGGTGCCCCAGCCGGTCGCGCCGGAGATCACCACGCGCCCCGCGGCGGCCGCGTACACCGGGGTGCCGCACGACGCCGCGATGTCCTGGCCCAGGTGGTAGGTCGACGCCCCGGCGATGCCGGTGCTGCGCGGCCCGAAGCCCGACGCCTTGGTCCCGACGGCCGGGTTGGCCCATCCGCCGGCGCCGACGGCGGCGTGGCCGATCGATCCGGTCAGGCAGGGCGCGCCTGCCGCGGCGCCCTGGATGGACTGGGACAGTGCCGCGAGGTCCTCGTCGTCCGCCCCGCTGACGAGCTGCATCACCTGCAGCGCCTGGTCCCAGTACTGCTGATAGTGGTACGGGTCGGCGTTCCGCTGCGCCTTGTGTGCGGCGATGGTCGGCTCGAGCGTCTCCCAGCCGGTGATCGCGAGCAGCCGGTCGTAGAACCGGCCCGACGACTGCACCGGGTCGAGGCGCTCCTCGACCGTGCCGTACCACTTCTGCTCCTGGAACATGCCGATCGACGAGGTCAGTGTGCCGTCGGGGTTGCGCACGCCGAACCGGTCGTCGCCGTAGGACAGGTTGCGCATGCCCGACTCGCCCAGGGCTGTCATCACGGCGATGGCCTGGGCCCGGCCCGGGACGCCACGCTCCTGCCCGACCTGCAGGATCACCGAGGCGTTCTGCAGCTGCTCGCCGGTGAAGCCGCCCGCCGCGGCGGCCTGGCCGCCCGCGGGCACCACCGACGCCGACATGCTGCAGTCGTTCTGCGACTGGTTCTCGCTCACGGCGCCGCCGACCAGCACGACCATCGCGATCACCGCGGCGGGCACCGCCAGGACGGCGGCGGCCAGCACGGCCAGCACGAGCACCGCGCGCCTGGTCGAGTCGTCCTTCTTCCTGCCGTTGCCTGGCCGCCCTCCTCGGGACCGGACGGCCTGCGCGGCGACGCGCGTCGCGATCCCGGCGGCGCCTCGCCCGCTCACGACCCCTCCGGCGGCCTGATCTGCTCGGCCAGCCAGGGCGCCGCGCCGTCGGCCCGGGTCAGGAGGACCGTGTAGGGGCCGATGTCGGTGGGCACCGCCACCTCGGCGAGCAGCGTGGACGTCTCGTCGGTGACCTTCGGGTCGCCGGTCACCTCGGTGACGGGCACGAGCCGCGGGTCGACGTCCTGGTAGACCGGCTGCGCCTGCGGCGTGAGCAGGGGCTTGAGGCCGTCCCACCAGGCCGCCGCCGTCTGGTCGGTGGCGGCGAACGCCAGCATGGTCGCGCGGGCGGCGTCGCGCGCGGCCGTGCGGACGGCGTCGTCCCACGTCGCCTCGACCGGCTCGCTGGGAGCCGTCTCGTCGAACTCCGGCTCGGCCGTCACCTCGACGGCGGGCTCGCCGGCCTCCGGCCGGCCCTCGACCTCCTCGGTGGCCGTCGCACCGTCCGTGTCGCCGTCCGGCGTGCCCACGGGATTGCCGAAGTCGTCCTGCCCCCGCGGGGTGACGACGCCGGAGCCCCCCTGCGCGGTGGGATCGACCGGACCGCCCTCGCGGGGCCAGCCGATCCAGGTCCCGATCGCGAGGGCGACCACCGTGATCGCCACGATGACTGCACGTTTCATCAGCGGCCCAGCCCTCGCATCTGTCGCCGTCCCGGGTTGTGCACGATGGCGGACGGCTGCGGCGCGCCGGCCTGCGGCGCCCCACTCCGGCGTGCGGCGTTGAGCGACTCGGCCAGGCGGGCCGCGCTCTGCGACCGCTCGCCGCGCCGGCCGAGGCCGCGTACCGCGCCGAGCATCTGCTGGGCCTGCTTGGCCTTGCGCACCGCGCCGAGCGCCTTGGAGGCACCGGCCGCCGCCGCGGACGTGCCGCTGCTCGCGACCATGGCGCCCGCCTGCAGCGCTATCGACGTCCCCGCCCGGCGCGCGCTGCCCAGCCGGTCGCTGAGACGCTCGCCGGCCGTGGGCGGCAGATGAGGGCTCGGCTCGTTCGACGTCTTCTCGCCGGCGTTCGTCCCGTCCGCCAATGGCTCGGTGCCCGCGCGCCCGACGTCGGGCGAACCGTCCTGGACCGTGCGGGCCGCCGCCGTCCAGGCGTTGCCGCCGCCGCCCGGGGTGCCGTCGGACCCGGCGGGACCGCCGGAGCTGTCGACCGGGATGGGCATGGTGCGGTTGCCGTCGCCTCCCGTGCCGCCGGTGGTGCTGCCGACCGAGCCGCCGCCCGGCGTCCCGTCCATCGTGGACGGGCCCGCGGCGGGCAGGTCGTCGCGGTCGACGTCGACGGCGTTGCCGTGCGGCTGCACGGGTGCCGGGCCGAGGCCGACGCCGGCCCACTCCCTGGCCTTGTTGTAGCGGTCGCGCCACTTCGCGGTGCCGTCCCACGGCATCGCGGCCGGCTCGCCCACCTGGGAGGGGACGCCGGCGGCCGCGAGCTTGTCGGCCAGCGCCCGTAGGCCCTGCCGCACGCTCGCCCCCATGAGCACGTAGAAGACGGCGCCCGCGATGACGAGCGTATTGAAGAGGTACAGGCGCACGAGGAACGGCAGGCCGCTCGTGGCGTCGTAGAAGCCGAGCAGCATCTTCATCCACGCGACCAGGAACATCGTGGCCATCGCGACGAGGACAGCGCCGAAAGCGACGCTCGCGAACGTGCGGAACAGCTGGGCCCGCGTGCCGCTGGAGATGACGCCGACGGGCAGCTGCCACAACAGCTTAATCGCCGACCAGCCCAGCAGCAGCACCGCGAAGATGGTGCCGCCCACGATCACCACGGACAGCAGCAGGAACACGAACCCGGTGGTGAGCAGGCTCAGCGTGGAGACGACGGTGCCGGCGTCGACCGTGGAGGCCGCCTCCTGGTACGCCTCGTCGCAGCCCCCTATCGCGTCGACGGCGTTCTCCCGGCCGACGTTCTCGGTGTACGTGTCCTCGCAGCCCGTGCCGTCGATGACCGAGCCGTAGTTGATGATTTGGTGCGGCGAGCGCAGGAGGGTGTCCACGAGCTGGCCCTTGAGCCCGTCGCGGATTGCCGTGGAGTCCCGCTCGAACGACGCGCCCTCGGTGGCGAAGCCGGTGGCGATGTCCATGCCGGCGTTGCGCGACTGCATGATGACGCCCTGCTCGCCGCCGATGGTCGCCATCGGGTTCGCGAGGAACGTGGTGGCCAGGGCAGCGATCAGGCAGCCGATGAGCAGCTCCATGAACCCGCCCGCGAACCGGCCCTTGAGCAGCCAGAAGCCCACGACGAACGCCAGGATGATGAGCATCAGGTTGAGCAGGCCGATCTGCGCGATCATGCCCTGCACGATGATGCTCAGCCCGGCCAGCGGCGCCAGGATGTAGCCCAGCCAGTCCATGCCGAGCACCCAGTCGAGCACCCAGATCTGGACCGCGACCATGTCCCGGTACCAGACCCAGAACATGCCGGCGAGAGTCGAGAAGATCTCGGAGTCGACGTTCAGCGGGTTCCACGGCGAGCCCGTGTCCCACTGGAGCGTGAACCGGTTGTAGTCCACGCCCTGGGTGTCCTGCAGGTTCAGCCCGCCCTGCGGATCGGCTGCCGTCAGGAGGGGTCCCAGCCGGATCATGACCCGATCACCGCACCGGTAGAGCTGGTCGGGGTGGTCTTCACGGTCTCGGCGCGCTTCTCCACCAGCGGCGCCATGACCTTGGCGCGGCCGTACCGGGCTTGGAAGTCCCGGATCAGGCACTCGCCGCGGCGCTCCTCGACCACGCCGACGGCGGCGTCCGTCACCGGGGCGGTGCCCTCGGTGATGAGCTTGACCAGGCCCTCGTCGACCGGCGCGTCGTGCGACAGGCCGTGCAGCCAGCGCAGGCCGCGGCGGGCCAGGTTCGCGTCGCGGTGGCGCAGCAGCACCCGGAACGGGATCAGCCCGCGCACCACCTCGTTGCCGAAGTCCTCCTCGGCGTCGTGGCTGCCGAGCAGGAGCGCCGCCTTGTGCTTACGGCCGTCCCGGATGAACATGCCGATCTCCTCGGCCGCCTCGGGCGACGACATCGTCTTGGACGCCTCGTCGGCGGCGAAGATGTCGAGCCGCGAGCGGTCCGCGAAGCAGCGGTATCTGGCCAGGGCCGCGATGAGCGCGAACGTGGCACGGCCGAAGACCTTCTCGGCCTTGAGCTCGGCGAACAGGTGGCCGTGCTCCAGGTCGGCCCTCGACGGCAGCTGCATCTTGTGCGTGTGCAGCACTATCGCTGGAGATCTGAGGTCGAGCGGCGGCAGCGTGTCGTCGAAGAGAGCCCGCCCGAAGTCGAGCTCGGAGAAGATCCGCATCTCGTCGGCGAGCAGCTTGGCGCCCGCGTACTCGCAGTCCGTCTCGAGGTGCCGCGCGAGTGAGCCGAGCGAGGTGATCTCGTGCCGCCACATGTACTCGGTCTGCAGCACCTTGGACAGCAGCACGTTCTGCTCGGACTTGGTCTGCACCGACAGCAGCACCGTCAGGAACGAGCGGGCCACGCGTGGCGCCTGCGCGGGCGGCAGGATCCGCAGCGGGTCCATGGAGACTGTGGCGTCCTCGGAGATCTCCACGACCGCTGAGCCGGGGATCTCGGACACGGCGATGCCCCACTCGCCCATCTCGGTGTGGTCCACCGCCATGAGCGTGGCGCCCATGTCGACGTTGTCCATGGCCACGGTCTTCATGGAGACGCTCTTGCCGGAGCCCAGCTCGCCCACAAAGCCCATCGCAAGAGCGACGTCCAGCTTGTCCGTAGCGCCCGCCAGGTTCACGAATACCGGGTTCGGCCGGGCCGCCCCGTTCGAGATCTCCAGGGCGAACAGCGCGCCCGAGGTGTCGCCCAGCTCCGTCGTCGCGAACGGCACGGCCGCCGAGAACGCCCGCGCCGTCGTGATCTGCGAGTACTCCCGCACGGCGCGCGGCGTCGGCATGCCGGGAAGGGTGGCCTCGAAGAGGGTGGGCTGGATCGTGGGGTCCGTGCGCAGCGAGAACTGCATGGCCGCGAAGTACTTGGTCAGGTCGCGGGCGTCGTCGAGCGCCTGCTCCGGGGTGCTGCCCGAGACCGTGAACATCGTGGTTGCGTCGACCTCGACCTCGAGCTCGTCGGCGTCCATCACCGCCTGGTACTCGCCCAGGGCGCGCGCCGTCGTGTCCAAGGACGACCCGGCGCGCTCCTCCTCGGAGCGCTGGTCGAACTGGTCGTTCAGGGTGCGCACCGCGCGCCGGTTGCGGTTGGTCACCTCGTCGCGCGAGCGCACGGTCATGCGGATCGCCCAGTCGCAGGGCACTCCCGACTCGTCGACACGCCCGATCCACTCGCACCCCGGGTAGATGATCCCGCCCGACGGCGTGTCGCTCACCACGAGCGTCGTCTGGTACGAGGCGAGATCGGGGCTGGTGGGGTCGAGGACCTTCACGTAGGGCCGCTTCAGGATCTGCAGCGGGCCCAGCTTCTTCTCCGAGTCGGTCTGCCCGGCCGGGTCCACCAGCGAGGACGGCAGCACGGACGGCCCCGACAGGTGCATCTCCGCGTCCAGCGACCCGTCGACGGGAACCGCCGTGTCCAGCCCGAGGCCGCGCTGCATTGCGTGGCCGAACATCCAGGCCATCTCGGCCACCGTCGCAGGCTGCGGGTCGAACGCCGAGGGCATCTCCTTGCGGAGCGCCTCCGCCTGCGCCGCACGCTCGCCGATCGCGTGCCGGCCCGGCACGGAGCGGGGCATCATCAGGGTGTCCTGGAGCGTGGTCCAGCTCGCGTGCAGCGGCTCCATGAACGCCTTTGCGCCCGGATTGGCCAGGGGAGCGGCGATCCAGTGGACGCGCCGTCCGATCGGGATCTGCTCCAGGAAGTCGAGTGTGGCCTCGCACTCCGCGGCCCACGCCTCGCGCTCGGTCAGGTCGACGCCCTCGATCATCGAGAGCACCACCGACGCCGGGTCGGTCGCCGCCGTCAGGCCGAGGTGCAACGACTCGCCGCGCAGCGCGCGGTACAGCGCGGTGTGGTGGCGCCGGGCGGCGTGCTTCTTGTCGTCGGGCTGGAATGCGTAGGGCACAGGTGACACGCGCCAGACCGCCCACACGGTCCCGGTGCGGGTCCACATGAGGCCGTCGGTCAGGGCCGAGATGTGGCTCAGCATTGGGGCTCAGTCCTCTCGCGGGGTGGTGGGTGGTGCGGTGTCGGTGGTGTGGTCGGTCTTCTGCAGGTTGCCGGCGAGCAGCTGCCCGACGCCGGTCAGTTCGGCGCCCTTGCGGTCCGGCGCGGTGGCCGCCACCTTGGCGGCTGCCGCAGCCCAGTCCGCGGGCGAGCGCTTGTCCGGAGCCGGCTGGGGTTGCGGCTCGGGTGTCGGCTGGAGCTGTCTGCCCTCGTAGGTGGCGTCCGCGGGGCCGCGACCGGTCAGCTCCGGCAGGAGCTCGGTCGGGATCGGCCGGATCTCGGCGGGGCGCGGTGGCCCGGCCGCCGGGCCCGTGGGCGACGTCGGGCCGGGCGACGGCGGAAGGACGACCATGACCCGGTGGGTCATCAGGCGCGGCTTGGGCAGGGCGACCTGCCCGCCGGACAGGCGGCCCGGGCTGGAGGTCAGGTTCATCGCGTCCATGACGAACGCGACGGGGTTGCGGCCGCTGCTCGGGAGCTTGCCCGTGGCCCAGACGACGCCGACGACCACGCCGACGGCGACCACGATGTTCATGAAACCGCCCAGCTGCGCCCACAGCGGAGCCGTCTTCCACAGCGCGAACGCCACCACGGCGCCCGCTCCCACCTGGGTGATCGTGTACGGGCCGCCCCAGATGCGCCCGCCGCTGGGTAGCTTCCCCACCAGCATGGGGATGCGTCGGGCCTTCGTGTAGAACTTCGCGGTCTCGGTCACCGGACACCCTCCTCACCACATGCCGGGCGCGCGAGCGCGCCCACCTGACCAGCCCTGTGTCGTGCCCTCGGCGTCATGCCCATCTGCCTGGCCCTGTCGGCCCCAGCGCTCCGTCAGAGAACTGTCTGCGTGTTCACGATCGCCGGAGCCGAGTCGAACTCGTCCCGTGCAAGCTCGGACGTCACGTTGATACCGCCGTTCACGAGCCACAGGACGATGCCGCCGACGATCGCGGACATCAGGATCGCCGCGATCGACATCTTGGTCTTCACCGCCGTGATGACGACCATGAGGATGACGACCACGAAGGTCACCGACTCGATGGCACTCTTCACCTCCTCCGACTTCACGGTGATGAGGTCGAGGAAGCCGTCGGCCATAACGATCTCGCTGATCATGGTTCTCTCCTTCGCTACTCCCCGGCGGTGCCGGAGTCGATGGTGCCGGGTGGCGTCGTGTCGATACGGACGGCCGGCTCGAGGCCGGCAACCTCCCAGCGGCCGTCACGCCCACGGAGCGTGAGGACGTACTGGGCGGTGGTCTTGTTGCCGTCGAGCCGCGTGAGCTCGGCGGTGATCAGGGCGTGCGTACCGGCGTCGTCGGCCGGGTCCTCCGTGACCTCGTGCGAGCCCTTGATGCCCGTCACGGCCACAGCCGAGTACGGGGCGGGGGTGATCGCCGAGATGGAGGTACCGGGGCGCAGGTAGCGCGAGATCTCGCCGTCGCCCGCGACCAGGGCCGCGAGGAACCCGGCGGCGGACTGGCCCGCGGCCGACGTCGGAGAGATGGTCTCGGGGTAGTCGAGGTCTGGCGGCTCGGCGGCGGCGGGGCCCGGCACGGGGGCGGGCAGTGCGAGAGCGGTCACGGCCAGCTCCGGCCCGGAATACTCGGTGTCCGTGCGGTCCACCAGCACCGGCACCTGGAAGTAGCGGCGCACCCACACGAGCGGCACCTCCGCCTCTTCGCCCGCCTTGCCCGTGCCCGACGGCGCCGGCGTCGAGCCGGGTGCCGGCTCGGCGACGTCGACGCCGACCGTCACCGACCACACGTCGTCCTCCGCAGGCTCGACCTGTGCCACCTTCGAGTCGCGGATGGTCAGACCCTCCTGGGGGAGAGAGCCGACCGGGGCGCTCGTCAGGGACGCGATGAGCTGCTGGTCGTCGCTGTCGGCCCGCAGCCAGGTCTCGACGAGCTCGACGGCTCGCTCACTGGCGGCGGCGGTCTCGGCCGTGTCCGCCGCGTCGGCGGACGCGGAGACCGGGGCGGGCTCGGGCCGCAGCGCGGTCCACACCAGCGCGGCGGGACCGGCCAGCAGGGCCAGCGCGAGCAGGGCGCCCCAGGCCTTGGTCACCAGGGCCGGCCCGTTGGACCACTCCACCACCTGCGGGGGCGGGTTCTCGCCGTCGCCACCGCCGCCCGACGACGGGGGCGTCGCGGGCTGGTCGGGTCCGCCGGCCCAGGGCGCCGCGGGGCCGGAGGCGCCCGGGGCGGGCAGCTCGGCCGGCTTGGCCGCCTTCTTGCCGCGCCGACGGACGAGGAGCGAGCTCATCGCGTACGCACCTCGTTCTGCAGGTCTGCGCGGATGCGCGCGCGGGCCTCGCGGGCGCTGCGCACCCGGGGGCTGTCGAGCGCCTCGGTCAGGCGGACGGTCGTGTCCTCCTCGCCGAGCGGATCCTCGGAGAGGGAGGCGATGAGGTCGGCGACCATGGGCGCCACCTCGCCGCGGGCCGCGTGCACCTCGGCGGTATCTCGGAGCAGGGACCACGTGCGGTCGAAGTCCGGGGCATCGGGATCCGCACTGCGGACGCCCGCGCTGCCGAGGTCGGTGCTGCCGAGTCCGGCGCCGGGCGCCTGGTCGAGCTCGTCCTTGCTCATCTCGCCTCTCCCGTTTCTCCGTCTCTTGCGTCTGCTGAGCACAAATGGCAGGTCCGGAGTTCGTGTGACATCGGTCTGTCCCGGGTTTTGGCCGACTGTGACGCAGGTCACACATGGCTCGACAGAGCGGGCAACAGTGGCGGGCAACACCTCCTCGGTGGACTCGGGGCTGACGGAGGGGGGAATCGCCATGCCTGCACGAACACCTGTACCGGCATCAGGAACGCTGATGCGAGAGCTCGACCATGACTGGGCCGACCTGGTCCGCACGCGGTCGTTCGCGATGGAGATCGGGCGCCTCGTCGGACGGTTCCCGCAGCTCGCCGGCCTGCGCACGGGTGGCACCGTACGGCTCGCCCCGGACGAGGCCGACAAGGTGCTGTACGCGCTCATCGTGGAGCATGCGAGCGGCAGCTTCGCCGCCGGCCGCGCGGTGCTGCAGTGCATGCTCCCCGCGGTGCGCACCATCGTCCGCCGGTCGCGGCGGCACTATCCCGACGTGCAGGACCTCGAGCAGGAGGCCGCCGCCGCGATGTGGGACGCGATCACCCACTACGACCTCGAGCGCAGCAGCCGGGTCGCGATGTGGCTGCAGGGGCACACGCTGACGCGCGTCGTCGGCGATCGCGCCCCGCACGCGCAGGGCGGCCGGGCCAGCCGCGGACCCCGGGTCGCGGAGATCCCCACCGACACGGACACGCTGAGCGTCCTCGAACGGCCGACGACGCCCGAGCCCGGACCCGACGCGGTCTACTCGCTCGCGAGCATGTCGCTCGGCACCACGGGCGAGGTCCTCGACGTCATCGCGTGGGGGCTCGACCAGGGCGTCCTGACGCAGGACGAGTCAGCTCTTCTGGCGCGGCTGTACGCGCCGGACCCCGATCTCCCGGAGTACGCCGAGCTCGGCTCGGGTCGCGGGAACTATCAGCGGCGGGTGGCCCACGAGCTGGGCATCTCGCACGCAGCCTTGCGCCAGCGGGCGAGTCGCGCAGTGCGACGGCTGGCGGAAGCCGTTCAGTCCGGTGGTCTGTCTGGGGGACAGCCGGGCGAACGGGACGGTGAGGGACGACGACGGCCGGCGGGCTGAGCACTGGGGGGTGCGTGACGCCCTGAAGTCGTCGGAAGTTCACCTCATCGCGAGAGGGCCCCACCGCCAGCGGGGCCCTCTCGTTCTACCCGGAGACCCGCGTCGTGCCGGTGCCTCTCCTGGTCACACGGGGAACGTAAAGGCCGTCCCCGGACCGCACGCACGCGCGCCGCGCGATGTGGGAGTCTTTTCTCACGGCTGACCTGCGAAGTCAACACCACAGCTGTGGTTCTGACGCGTAAGGGCCAGATGGTTTGAGGGTCACTCAATATTCAAGCCATCTCCACAACTTTGAAGTCTCCTTGACCTAGCGGGCATCATGAACCCTGATTAGCGTTCAACCTGCCGGGTCCGCCCGCGTAGTCGAGGATTACCTGCGGTGTCACATGCACGACGCCCCGCAGGACATCCTCGGTCAGCACGGGCAGGAGCACGGTGGAGACAGACGCACGCAATGGAACCTCGATGGGTCCCGCACCGGGGGAGCCCGAGGCGGACTCCGCCGACGGGCTCGGAGGAGACGGCACGGTGAGCAGTGGTACGAAGGTCGCGAACCAGGACCAGCACGCCCGGTCCGCGACAAGACCCCAGCGACCCGCACCCCCCGGGCCGCTCAAGCCGACGCGCGCCCGACGCCGCCCGGCGCTCATCGCCCTGGGCCTCGCGCTCGTGGCCCTGAGCGTGCTCGCCTCCGTGTACCTGGCCAGCTCGCTCGGCCGGACCCACCAGGTCCTCGCGATCAAGGCCAACGTCGCGCGCGGCGCCGTGATCACCGCCGCCGACCTCGCGTCCGTGGACCTGCCCACCGGGCCGACCCTGCTCAAGCCGATCGAGGCTGAGCAGCTCGACCAGATCGCCGAGCTCAAGGTCGCGACGGTCGACCTCAAAGCGGGCCAGCTCCTGACGCAGGACAGCATCGCGGACGAGCTCCAGCCCGCCGCGGGACAGTCGATAGTCGGTGTCGCGCTCGCGCCCAACCAGATGCCCGCCACGGGAGACCTCCGGGCCGGCGACGCCGTGCGCGTGGTCGAGACGCCCGCGACCGGCGGAGAGCCGCCCGCCGGGACGCCGTTCACCATCGCCGCCACCGTGGTCGGCACGAAGTTGTCCCCCATCGGCGACCAGACGATCGTCGACGTGCAGGTCACCTCGGCGAACGCCGCGGCGCTCGCGGCCCGCGCCGCGACCGGCCGCGTCGCCATCGTGATCGACTCCGCCGGGCAGGGGTGATTCGCGTGGCCCTCGTCGCTCTCGCCAACGCGAAGGGCTCGCCGGGAACCACGACGGCGGCCCTCGTGCTCGCGCTCCAGTGGCCCCGCCCGGTGCTCCTCGTGGAGGCCGACCTCGCCGGATCGTCGATCCTCGCCGGGTACTTCCGCGGGCAGCTCCCGCACGACCGCGGCCTGCAGCCGCTCGCCATCGCGCACTCGCACGGCGACCTCGAAGCCTCGTTCTGGGAGCAGACCATTCCGCTCGTGCGAAACGATCCGGACAAGAAGCTGCTGCCCGGGATCGTCAGCCCGCACACCGCGCCCGCCGTCGCGAACCTCTGGGCGCCGCTCGCCAACCAGCTCGTCGCGCTCGAGCGCGGCGGCGTCGACGTCCTGGTCGACCTCGGCCGGCTCGGCACGGGCGGCGTCGTCCGCGAGGACCGGGAGCCGATAGTCCGGCTCGCGGACCAGGTGCTGATCACCACCGGATCGCGCCTGCCCGACATCGCGGTGACGCGGGAGCTCGTCAAGTCCCGCACGTCCGTGATCGACGCCGCGGCCCGCGATCTCACCAACCTGACCGCCCTGACCATCGGCCCCGGGCGGCCGTACGACGCCAACGAGATAGCCCGCACGCTGGGCCTCGGGACCGTGGGCTCGCTGGCCTGGGACCCCGTGAACGCCGAGGTGCTGTCCGTGGGCGCGCCCGCGGGGCGCCGGTACTCGACGTCGCCGCTGGTGCGGTCGGCCGGGCCCGTGATCTCGCGGCTCCAGGACCGCACCGAGAAGCGGCGCGCCCGGTTCTCCACCGGCCCTCGTGACATCGGCCCCGGGTCCGGCCCACGGCGTCCGCCTGCGCAGTGGGGCGCCGACGCCGGCCCGCGCCCGGTGCAGGCCGGACCGTGGCGCGGCGACAGCAGGGGAGACGCATGAGCACGCCGGAATTCCCCGACCTGTCCTCACTGCCGATCTTCCACGAGTCGGGTGCCCAGGCGCCCGCACCGCCGAAGCGGACCCCCGGAACCGGGGCCGGGCCCGACCGCCGTCCGGCGTCACCGCAGCGCACCTGGGCGCCGCCGGCCGAGCCGGCCGAACAGGGCAACGGCGCGCCGCGCACCACCGGTTCCGGCGCGCCAGGGGGGCGCGGCGGCACGCCGTCGGGCAACGGGGCCTCGCCGTGGGTCGGGGCCGTAGCCCGGGCCGGCCGGGAGTACCACGGTCAGCCCGGCAACCCGCGGCTGCGCGACTCCGAGTTCTGGCGCCAGGTCAACAGCCTGCGCGGCGAGGTCTCCTCGCGGCTGACGACGGCGCTCGCGACCCGGGAGCTGGACGAGGAGCAGCGCGAGGCGCTGGGTCAGGAGCTCATCCAGCAGGTGGTGCGCGACCACAACGACGCCCTGCTCTCCGGCGGCCAGCGCAACTGGACCACGGAATACCAGGTCGAGGTCACGCGCGCGCTGTTCGACGCCCTGTTCCGGCTCGGCCGGCTGCAGCCGCTCATCGACACCCCGGACGTGGAGAACATCGAGATCACGGGCACCGCGCCCGTGCTCATGCTGATGGGCGACGGACGCCGCACGTACGCGGAGCCGATCGCGGACTCCGACGCCGAGCTCATCGACTTCCTGCAGTTCCTCGCGGCGCGCGACCCCGCCAACGAGCGGTCGTTCACGCGCGCCAACCCGTTCCTCAACCTGGACCTGCCCGGCCGGGTGCGGCTCGCCGCCGTGGGCTGGGTGGTGCCGTGGCCGCGCGTCACGATCCGGCTGCAGCGCCTGCAGTCGGTGGACCTGGAGCTGCTCCGCCGGAACAACACCATCGACGCGGTGCTGGCCGAGTTCCTGACGGCGGCGGTCCGGGCGCGCAAGTCCATCGTCGTCTCGGGGCAGGGCCAGGGATCTGGAAAAACCACACTGTTGCGGGCGCTCTGCGCCGGCCTGGATCCCTGGGAATCCATCGCCACCATCGAGACCGACTACGAGCTCTACCTGCACCTCGAGCCCGAGAAGCACAAGCGTGTCGTGGCGCTGCGCACCCGCGAGGGCTCCGGCGAGATGAACACGTCGGGCCGCCGCGTGGGCGAGATCAACACGAACGTCAACGTGTACGAGTCGCTGCGGCACAACATCTCCCGCGTCATCGTGGGCGAGGTGCGCGGGCCCGAGATCGTGTCCATGTTCCAGGCGATGCAGATGGGCAACGGCTCGCTGTCGACGGTGCACGCCGACGGCGCGCGCGACGTCGTCGAGCGACTGGTCGGTATGGCCGTGCAGGACTCGACGCTCTCCGAGACCTACGCGTACCGGCAGGTGGCGCAGTCGGTCGACCTCATCGTCTTCCTCCGGGTCGATTCCGAGGCCGACGGCCGCCGCAGCCGGTACGTCTCCGAGGTGATCGAGGTGACGCGCGGCGAGGCCGGCAACCCGGTGGCGATCACCGACGTGTTCGAGCCGGGCCCGAACGGCCGCGCGGTACCGAAGACGACGCCGTCCTTCCTCGCCGACCTGGAGGACGTGGGCTTCGACGCAAGCCTGCTGAACTACCGGGACGGGCTCTGGGGGCACGCATGACCACGCTGATCGCGGTGCTGACGGGGCTCGGCCTGGGCCTGGGGGTGTGGTTCGTCGTCGTCGGCGCGCAGAAGTACGAGCCAACGCCGAAGCCCGTGCGCTCCACACCGCCCTTCCACGGGCTGCTCCGCCTGCTGGGGCTGACCAAGGGCGGGCCGCTCTACGCGCAGCGCCGGATGCTGGGGATCGGCGCGGCCGCGGGTCTCGTCGTTGGGCTCGTGACGGGCTGGTGGTCCCTCATCCTGATCGTCCCGGTGCTGATCGTGGGCCTGCCGTCGCTGTTCCGTACCACCACGCAGTCCAACGAGGTGGAGAAGCTGACCGACCTGACCGCCTGGGTGCGCTCGCTGATCGGCGTGCTGTCCGGCGGAGCCGTCGGTTTGGAGCAGGGAATCGCGGCAACCCTGCACAGCGCGGCACCGTCCGTTCGGCCGTCGCTCGCCCGGCTCGTGGCGCGCCTGGAGGCGCGCCAGCCGATCAAGCCGGCCCTGTACCGGTGGGCGGAGGAGATGGACGACTACTCGGCGGACATGATCGCCTCGGCGATGATCCTCGAGTCCGACAACCGCACCGGGGCCGTGGCGCCCGCGCTGCGGCAGCTCGCCGAGTCGCTGTCGGCGCAGGCCAAGGCGCGGCGCGAGATCGAGACCGAGCGCTCGACCGGCCGCGCGACGGTGCGCTGGGTGACGATCGTGACGCTCGTGGTGCTGGCCGCCACGGCGATGTCCGGCTACCTCAGCGGGTACGACTCGCCGCTCGGCCAGGTCATCGCGGTGGTCCTGTTCTGCGCGTACGTGATCTGCCTGCTGTGGATGCGCAAGATCAGCCTCGGGCAGCCCATCCCGCGGTTCCTGCCCGACGAGCGGGGGGCCTGACATGTGGCCATGGGCAGTGGGCAGCGGCCTGGTCGCCGGGCTCGGCCTGTTCCTCGTCGTGCGCGAGCTCCTGCCGTCGACGCCGCGGCTCCAGTCCGCGCTGGACCGGCTCAGCGGTGACGACAAGGTGGAGCCCATCACCGTGTCCGACGGCGGTGAGCTCACCTCCACCCAGCGGTACACGCAGGTGTTCGGGGCCTGGGCGCAGCGCCGTCTGCCCGTCGCGGTGCTGGGCCGCGGGGGCCCGAGCCACGCGGACCTCGATCTCATCGGCAAGACCGCCACCGACCACTACGGCGAGAAGGCCCTGGGCGCGGTCATCATGCTGGTCGCGGTGCCGTTCCTGGGACTGTGCGTGGGGCTGCTGAACCTCGGCATGCCCGTGTCGGTGCCGCTCGGGGGTGCCCTCGTGCTCGCCCTCGGTGCGTGGTTCCTGCCCGACCTCGACGCGAAGACCAAGGCCAAGCGCGCCCGGCAGGAGTTCTCCCGGGCCGTGTCGACGTACCTGGAGCTGCTGGCGATCGAGCGCATCTCCGGCGCCGGCGCCACGCAGGCCACGTTCGCCGCGGCGCAGGTCGCCGGTTCGTGGCCGTTCCGGCGGATCGCCGCGGCGCTCGAGCGCAGCCGGTGGGAGGGGCAGGCGCCGTGGGTGGCGCTGCGCGAGCTCGGCGAGGAGGTCGAGGTGGACGCGCTCGGCGAGGTCGCCGCGATCGTGGAGCTCGCGGGCACCCAGGGCTCGGCCATCCACGACCAGCTGCAGTCGAAGGCGGCGGCGATGCGCGACGCGCAGCTCGACGTCGAGCAGCAGCTTGCCCACGATGCGACGGTTCGCATGACGGTGCCCGGAACCCTTACAGTCTTTGTGTACTTTTTGATGCTTATATTCCCCATCGGGGTCACTATGTTTCAGACTGCACCCTGAACCGGCTCGCCCCCAGTGGCACCCGGATGTCACACGAGCCGCTTCTTACCCATTTGTTGAAGTCGACAGCACCCCCAGGAGTCAACATGAACCAGCACCTGAGCCAGGGCCGGTCGGCGGCGTCGCACGCCGCCGCACGGGCGTCGTTGCGCGTGGCTGCGGCACGCGGTCGCGTCGACGCCCTGAACGCCCGCTTCGCCGAGCGTTCGGCCGAGCTCCGCCGTCGGCTGGCCGCGGGGCGCGACGGCGAGCCCGACGAGGCCGGACTGGAGTCCATCGAGGTGGTCGTGCTGTCCGTGATCGGCCTCGGCATCGCCATCGCGCTCGGGGCCGCGATCCAGGGTCTGGTCAGGCGCTACATGGCGCAGCTCGGCGAAGGCGGCTAGGGGACGATGGGATGAACGAACGCGGTGCCGCCTCGCTTCAGACCGTCCTGACGTACCCGATCGTTCTGATGCTCATCTTCGCGATGGTGCAGGGCGTGCTCTACTTCCACGCGCAGAACACGGCCCAGTCCGTGGCCAACGGGGCAGTCCAGGCCGCGCGCGTCGAGGGCGGCAGCATCGACTCGGGATACGCGGAGGCGGCAGCGCGCCTCGCGCGCGGGGGCGACGCGTTCGCGTCGGTCAACGTGTCGGTGACCCGTGGGGAAGAGACGGCCACCGCGCGGGTGGTCGGGCTGGCGCCGTCGATCGTGCCGGGGTTCCGGGGGCTGCGCGTGGAGCAGTCGGCCACCGGGCCGGTGGAGCGGTTCACATCGGGGGCGGGCTGATGAACGGCTCCGAGAACGGTTCCGAGGGCGGCAATGTCGCCATCAACACCGCGGTCGTCTTCCCGATGCTGCTGCTCATCGGGCTGCTGCTCGTGATGGCGGGGCGGCTCGTGCTGGCCGAGGGCGTGGTGCAGTCGGCGGCGAACGAGGCCGCGCGGGCGGCGTCGATCAGCCGGACGGCGACAGTGGCCGGCGCGCAGGCGACGTCGACCGCCACCTCGACCCTGCTGAACTCCGGGGTGCGCTGCGCGCAGACGTCGGTCACGCCGATGACCGACGCGTTCGACCTGCCGCTCGGGACCGTCGGGACCATCACGGTCGAGGTGGAGTGCGTGGTGCCGCTGCGCGATCTCGGCTTGCCGGGTGCACCCGGCTCGCGGACGATCAGCGCGACGGGGACGTCGGTGCTCGACGCCTATCGGGGGCGGTCATGACCAGGGGGGCTGGGCGGATGTGGGTGCGGCGCGGGCGGACGGCGGGGTCGCCGCCGCGTGCCCGGAGGCTCCGGGAGCGCGGCGAGGTCAACATCCTCGCGGCGGGCATGGTGCCCGCGCTCATCATCGCCATCGGCCTGGTGGTCGACGGCGGCGGGCGGCTGCACGCCGAGGACGAGGCCGAGTACGCGGCCGACCAGGCCGCACGGGCCGCCGCGCAACAGATCCGGATCGATCGCGCGCAGCTGGGACTGCCCCCTGAGGTGGATCCCGCGCGCGCGACACAGGCTGCCGCCGACACCCTCGGCGCGCTGGGCGTGCAGGGCGGCGTGACCGCCGTCAACGGCGCCACCGTCGACGTGGGTACCGAAGTCACCTACGAGACCACGTTCCTCACGTTGATCGGAATCAGCTCGCTCACCGTCACGGCCGACGCCGAGGCGCGAGCAGTCCGCGGGATAGGACAGGAGGAATCCTGATGAGCACCTCGACAGTCCAGGGCCGTGCGGTGACCGGTGAGCCGGGTGGACCGCAGCGGGGCACGGGCGCACGCGTGGCGAAGGGGCTGGGCGCGGCGTTGCTGCTGGTCGCGCTCGTCGTCGGGATTCCGATCGGCCTGTGGATCCTCGGCGGGCCGGTGTGGACAGGCCCGGTCAGCCTGAACCGGGTCATCTCGACGCTGAGCAGCCCCGACGTGACGGGTTCCGTGCTCCTCGGGCTGGTCAAGGCCGTGGGCTGGATCGCGTGGCTGACGTTCGCGATCGCCGTGGTGATCGAGGTGGTCGCGGCGCTCCGCGGCCGCCGCTCGCCTCACGTGCGCGGGCTCGGGGCGCAGCAGCGTGCCGCGGCGGTGCTGGTCGGAGCGGTGATCACGATGCTGGTCGCCGCGCCCGCGGCGACGCCCGCGATGGCGGCGCCGTCGCCGGTCGAGGCCGGTCAGACCGGGACGGTCGCGGCCGCGGCGGTCCTGCCGGGTGCCTCCGTGGTGGCGGGTGCGCCCACCGAGAAGGTGGGCAGGCACGCCCAGGCGGACGAGGCGCCGTCGGCCACCTATACGGTGCAGCCGGGCGACTCCCTGTGGCGGATCGCCGAGCGGACCCTGGGGGACGGCGCGCGGTTCAAGCAGATCGCCGACCTCAACTACGGCGTCCCGCAGGCCGACGGCGGTGCGCTCGACGCCGGGAACTGGATCGAGCCGGGCTGGGTCTTGCGGCTGCCGGCGGCGTCGGGCGCCTCGGGGGCGTCGGGGGTCGACCAGGCCGGCTCCGGCGACTCGGACGGCACGGTGAACGTGCGCAACCGCGGAGGAGCGACGGAGTCCGCCGAGGTCGTCGTCGAGTCGGGCGACACCCTGTGGGGCATCGCCGAGGAGGAGCTCGGTGACGGGACCAAGTACCCGGAGATCTACGAGGCGTCGCGCGCCACGGAGCAGCCGGGCGGGGATCGGCTCACCGATCCCGACCTTATCTACCCGGGCTGGACCGTGACGGTTCCCGGTGCGGGGGAGTCGACGTCGGACGCCGGTTCGCGCGCCGACGATGCGGCGCAGCGCACGCCGGACGCCGACAAGCCGGCGGAGGAGCCTGGCGATTCCGCTGGGTCGGACGCGTCGGCGGGTTCGGATGCGTCAGACGAGGTGACGCCGGACGCCGGGGCCGAGAAGCCGGACGCCGAGAAGCCGGACGCCGAGGAGCCGAGCGCCGTGGAGTCCGCGGCCGGTGCCGCCGGTGCCGCCGGGGCGGCGGGAAGGCCTGACGAGTCGGCTCCCGCGGAGTCGGCGCCGGAGGAGACCGCGCCGTCCACCGAGGTGACGCCCGGGGGCGCCGCCGAGGTCGAGCCGGACGACATCGACGCGCAGGGCGGCTCGGGCAACGACGTCGTGGAGCAGCGGACGCCGGCGGGCGAGCAGCCTTCCGGCGAGCAGCCGGCGGGGTCACCCGCGGCGCCGGAGCCGAATCGGGCGGCGCAGAACGCGCCGCCGAAGGAGCGCGCTGACCAGGGCGGGGCCGGTCGGGGCGGCGAGCAGCAGGGCAGCGGTACGCCCGACCCTGCCGACGTCGGGACCGGAGCCGCCGGCATCGGCGGGCCCGATGCCGAGGACGACAAGGAGCCCGCGCCCGAAGCGACCGCGGACGGCAACCTCGTCCCGGAGGCGCCGCCCGCCCCGCGGGAGACGGCCGAGCCCGAGTACGACGAGGTCACGCCCGAGGACCTCCGGAACGATCCCGACCTCGCGCCGGACGAGTCGGCGGGGCAGGGCGGCTCGACGGAGACGATCCCCGGGGAAGGCCTGATCGCAGACGAGCTCCTGCCGCAGGACGAGCCGGATCAGCCCGCCAAGGAGACGGCGTCCGGCAGCGGCACGATGTGGGGCAGCGACCCGGCGTCGGACCGCGTCGCCGAGAACGGCGCGGAGGGGCTTACCGGGGACCTGAGCGGGATCGTCCCGGACTCCGACGTGACCGCGACGCGGGGCGGCGCGGTGACCGAGGAGGTCCTGCCTGACGAGCTGGCTGGGGACGAGCCGGTCGTCGGAGAGAGCGCGCCGGAGGTCGCCGTCGAGGCGTCGGCGCCAGTGGAGGAGCCGGCGCCGGTCGCGTCGGGGTCCGAGTCAGCCGAGGGGGCTGCTCGCGCCGAGGAGTCGGCTCGCGCCGAGGGTTCCGCTCGCGCAGACGGACCTGCGGAGGCGGGGGCCGCAGCCGAGACCCGGCCGGGATCCGATCCCGTCGAGGTGGCAGGCGCCACGACTGCTGCCACCGCAGCGGCGGGTACGACGGCCGGCGGCGCGTCCCTGCTGGACTCGGCGACCGACGTCGTCTCCGAGGTGGTCGACGATCTCGACGAGTCGGTGGGCGTCCGGACGGCGTCCGGCGTCGGCGGACTGCTCGCCGCGGGGCTGCTCGCGCTGGTCGCCGTGAAGCGGCGCCGGGCGCGCAAGGGCCGGGTGCCCGGCGAGACTGTCGTCGTGCCGGGACCGGAGACGCCGGCGGGCGCGCTCGAGCGCGACCTGCACACCGTCGAGGACCCGTTCGGGCGCAACCAGGTCGACCGCGCGCTGCGCAGCCTCGCGCAGTGGCACCGCGAACGCGGCCTGCCGCTGCCCGGGGTGCGCGTCGCGCGGCTGAAGAGCGGCGAGTTCGTCGAGCTCTACCTCGACCGGGCCGCCGACCTGCCCGAGCCCTGGGCCAGCACGACCGACCGGTTCGTCTGGCAGCTTGCGGCGGCCGACGCCGACGCGGCGTCGCAGGTCGCGCCGGTTGAGCCTGTCGAAACCGGTGAGCCTGTCGAAACCAGGGTCTCGACGAGCTCGACCACCGGATCGGGGGCCGAGCCCGTCGAGACCGACGGCGAGGCGCCCTACCCGGCCCTCGTCACCGTCGGGCACGACGACGAGGACACCCACCTCATGCTCGACCTCGAGAACCTCGCGTGCCTCGACATCCGCGGCTCGGACGCCGCGGCGCAGGCCACGCTTGCGGCGCTCGCGATCGAGCTGGCGACGAGCCTCTGGGCGGACGACCTGCAGGTGACGGTCGTCGGCACCCTCGGCGAGCTGCCCGGCGTCGTCGACACCGGCCGGGTCCGGCACGTGCCCAGCCTGGCGGGCATCATCCGCGAGCTGGAGGCGCGCGCCGCCGACGTCGACCGCACGCTCGCGCAGGTGGGCGCCACGTCCGTCGCCGACGCGCGCGGCCGCGGGCTGGCGACCGACGCCTGGACGCCCGAGATCCTGCTCGTGGGGGAGCGGCTCGGCGTGGTCGAGCGCGCCACGCTGGAGGGCCTGGTCGAGCGGGTGCCCGGCGTGGGCATCGCCGCCGTGACCTCCAGCGCGGAGGTCGGCGACTGGGTGCTCGACCTCACCGGCGACCTCACCAACGGCGACACCACCCGCGGCATCCTCATGCCCGCCTACATCGCCGTGCGTCCGCAACAGCTCGACGGCGCCACGTACGCGCAAGCCCTGGCCTTGCTGGCCGACCCCGAGACCGCACCCGGCCCCGCCTGGAGCCGTTCGATCAACCGCACCGAACCGACGCTGGAGGAGATCCCGATGGATGTTGTCCGCGCTGGTGCCGCGGATTCGGACGTCGCGGCGAGCGAGGCGGCGGGCCTCGCGCCGTCGGCCGGCTACGCGACGGGGACGGCGGTCGGCGGCCCGACGTCGGGCACCCTGCCCGGGAGCTTCGCGCCGTGGGCGAACGCCGCGGTGAGCGTGGCGACGCCGCCGCTGGGCACGCCGGTCGTCCCGGGGAGCTCCGGGCGCGGGTCCATGGTCGGGACCGTCGAGCCGGGTTCGCCGGTCGAGCCGGGCACGCCGGGTGCGCCTGGGTCGCTGGTCGAGCCTGTCGAGGCCCCGCGCCTCGAAGCCCCGGTCGTGCGCGTGCTGGGGAACGTGGAGCTCGCCGGGACGACGGGCGTCGAGCTGCCGTCCACGCACCAGCGGCAGGCCACCGAGCTGATCGCGTTCCTGGCGTTCAACCCGGGCTCGCGCGGTTCGGACATCTCGAACGCTCTCTGGCCCTCGCGCGAGCCGAACCTGGCGACGCGGCGCTCCGCGGTCTCGCGGGCCCGGCGCTGGCTCGGCACCGACGCGAGCGGCCACGAGTACCTGCCGCGCTACTGGTCCACGGACGACGGCGGCCAGGCCGACCTCGAGTCCGCCGGCTACCGGCTGCGCGGGGTCCGCACGGACTGGCACCTGTTCTGCGACCTGGTCGGCGCGGACCTCTCGCAGACGCCGACGCCGGACCTGCTCGCCGCGCTCGACCTGGTGCGCGGCCGGCCGTTCGAGGGCGTGCCGCTGCGCAAGTACGCGTGGGCGGAGCAGCTGATGCACACCATCTCGTCCGGGGTGGTGGACGTGTCCCACGAGGTGGCGCGGCGCGCGCTCCTGGCGGGAGACGTCGCGATGGCCCGGCACGCCTCCCAGGTGGGGCGGCTCGCCGACCCGGTGGACGAGCGGTCGTGGCGCAACGGCATCCGCGCGGAGATCGCGTCGGGACGCCGGGACGCCGTCGGGCGGCTCGTCGACCGCCTGCGCGACCACCTGGAGCAGCTCGCCATGGAGCCCGAGCCGGACACCGAGGAGCTGCTGGCCCAGGTGGACGAGCAGGACCGCCGCCGCGCGGCGGACGCGGGAAGGGCGCCGCGCGGCTGACGCCGTCGGGCCGCCGCTGGTCGGGCGGCTTCGCTGGTCGAGCTGCTCCGCTGGTCGAGCCTGTCGAGACCTGGTTCCCGCTGGTCGAGCCCTCCCACGCTGGTCGAGCCCGTCTCGCTGGTCGAGCTTGTCGAGACCCTGGAACGGGCCTCGACAAGCTCGACCAACGAAGCGGGCAACCGACCCCGTCAGTCCCGGGCGAACGTCGGCGTCCCGTAGTCCACGAACCAGTCGCGCGCCTCGTCGATGTCGTCGGTGAAGGCGCGCGACAGCAGGAGCATCAGCCGGGCCTTGACCGGGGTGAGGTCGCCGCCCGCGATCACGCCGTCGCCGGTCCCGTACGAGCCGCCGGAGCCGGTGCGCGTCGTCGAGACGAACCAGACGCCGTCGGCCACGGCGGCCGAACGGGCGGTGCCCATCGCGCGCGAGATGCCGCCCGCCCCGGTGCCCGCCGTGACGATGCCGGTAGCCCCGGCCTCGTGGAACCCGGTGATCGCCTCGCTGCCGGCGCCCTGGTAGGACATGGCGATCTCGACCTTCGGCAGGTCCTCGGGAGCGACGTCGGACAGGTCGAAGGGCGTGTACCAGCGGCGGCTGTCGCAGTCGAGCACACGGGCGGGCGCCCGGCCGAGGGTGATGGTGTCGCCGTCGATCCAGCCGAGGACGCCGTACTCGCGCGACTGGAAGGTGTCCGTGCGGTAGGAGTTGGTCTTGGTGACGTCGCGGGCGGCCTGGATCTCGTCGTTCAGCATGAGGACCGTGCCGAAGCAGTAGGTCTGCTGTGAGGCCGCGATCTTGATCGCGTTGTAGAGGTTGGCGGGCGCGTCTGTGCCGAACACGAGGTCGGAGTCCGGGCCGTCACCCGCGCCCCAGGGGCGCATGGAGCCCGACGTGATGACGGGCTTCTTGGACCGGACCGTCAGGTCGAGCCAGTAGGCGAACTCCTCCTGGGTGTCGGTTCCGGTGGTGACGACGACGGCGTCCGCGTCCTCCAGCGCCTCCTCGACCGTGAGCGTGAGCTCGTGGAACTGGGCGATCGTGTAGCCGGACGAGCCAGCGTTTCCGAACTGGATCGCCGAGACGTCGGCGACGGCGTCGAGCTCGGGGCGCAGGGTATCGAGCATGTCCTCCATGAGATAGGTCCCGGCCCGGTAGTCGGTGAAGGTGTCGCGGCCCGCCGCCTTCCCGGCCATCGTGCCGCCCGTCGCGACGACGACCACCTTGGGCGTGCGACTCTTCGGCGCCGTGGCCTGCTCATACGCCGCGGACTGGATCCCAAGCGGATTGGTCCCCGCGGCCTGGATGCTGACGGGCGCGGGCGCGCGGTCCGCGGCGATATTCCAGCCGACGGCGCCGGCGAGCGTCGCTGTCCCGACGACAGCGGCAGTGGCGAACGCGATGGTGCGCCTGGTCAGGGCGATGACTGTGGGCATGGGTACTTCCCCTTCGGTCGGCTTGCGGCCGACGCTAAGGGCCGGGAGTTTCGAGGGGATTGCCCGGATGTTGACAGTTATCCACAGGACCCACTTTCCGGATCCGCTGGGCCGGGCTAGCGTCATTCTCGGCCGTTGCGGATACGCAACGGTGGGGCGTGAGCGGCAGGGGGACGCGGATGAGTGGCGCGGCGATGCGCGTGGCGGGGCTGATCGTGGCGGTCGGCTTCGCGCTTTCTGCTTGCACGGGCTCGACGCCGGATCCTGGCGTGAGCGAGTCCTCGGGTGATGAGTCGACGCCGGTGGCGTCCGAGTCCGCGAGCCCGACGCCGTCGGCGCCGGCCAAGCCGGAGCGGCCCGAGGCGATGAAGCGGGACGACGCGGAGGGTGCGGCGGCGGCGGCGGAGTACTTCTTGTCTCTGTACGCCTACACAAGATCTACCGGCGACACCAAGGACTGGGACGCGATGTCGCATCGAGCCTGCGACTTTTGCAAGGACGGGAGTAACCGGGCCAAGGAGATGGCGGCAAACGGTGAGTCCCTCCGTGGCGGCGGACTCGAGGTGGAGATCCTGCAGGCATACCAGCGAGACGACTTGACAGGCATCTACCCGCTGGATGCTCGAGTTACGCAGCAGGCTTACGAGACTCGAGACGCAGGGGGTGACGTGACCGACTCTGGTGAGCGTGAAGTCGTCGATCGTCGAATTGAGATGGGGCGCCGCGACGGTGACTGGGTTGTCGTGACAATCGCGCCGATCCCTGGAGGGGAAGGGTGATCGGCCCTTTCGCGCTGGTCCTGGCGAGCCAGCTTCTATTGGCGGGTCCCGAGATGTGCGGCGAGAACTTCGCCTGTCAGACGGCATCCGACGCAGTTCATGTCACGGCAGAACTGCCAGCTAGCTCGCCCGTCCCGCCGAAGGCCGACGTGGCTGGTGTGCGTGGGTACTCACCCCAGAATCCGCCCGTACGCCAATGGCGTGTCACACCTGCGATGTGTTTTCTCCGAGATATTGGCGGTGCCACAGCGTTTGCCCAGTCCTGCCAGGAGGGTCGCCAGCTCGCCTACGCCGGCATCGAATGCGAGGAGGACGAGCAGGCTGTCGGTGCCCTGTTCGAACAGCGTCGAGAGTCGGGCGGCTGGTCGGACGCCGCGATGGTCGAGGAGGAGTCCTGCCTGGCCGAGCAGCGGCAGCAGGTCGACATCCCCGCGGCCGCGGCGCGGGCGTTCCAGGAGATGCAGATCGCACCGTCGGAGGTGAACGTCCAGCCGCCAGACGGTTGGACCCTCGTGAACGTCGACACGATCGCCTTCACCGAGAACCAGCCACGCACGATGAGCACGAGCCTGTTCGGTATGCCCGTAGAGATCCGGGCTCTGCCGACCAATTACTCGTGGAACTTCGGCGACGGATCGACTCCGTTGGTCACCACGGATCCCGGCGCGCCGTACCCAGCACACACGGTGGCCCACGCCTACGCGAAGCCGGGATCAGCAACCATCTCGCTCACGACGACCTGGCACGGCCAGTTCCGGCTGGCCGGCGAACCGACCTGGCATGACGTGGCGGGAGAGGGGACCACGGTGTCGTCGTCGGGCAGCCTGGAGATCCTGGAAGCGCGAGCGCGACTGGTGGAAGACCTGTACGGCGGCTGACCCTCGACGGGCCTGCGCAATCAGGGTGTCTGGCTCCTGACGGCGGTGGTGTCGAGGCAGCGATCGATCAGGCCGGTCAGCTCCAGCGAGAGCGGGAGCTCTGCCTGCTGGGCGGGACTTACGCCGTCGTAGAGCGTGATGGCGACCGGGCCGGGTTCCTGGTCGGCAGCGGCATCCGTGCAGAGCAGGATGCCCACGCTGGGGGCGTGGACCGCGGGCACGCGGACCAAGTCGTCCACGAGGTCGAGGGTGTAGCGGGCGCGGGCGACGAGCGCTGGGTCGAAGCGGCCGGCCTGGACCTGGATGGCGATGTAGCGCATCTGGGTGACGTGGAAGAGCAAGAGGTCGACGGTGTAGTCGCGATCGTCCTCGGTCATGGTCACGTGGCGATCGACCAGGCACATGTGGCGATGTGGCACAGCCAGCAGGTCCTCGAGATGGTCCACGACGATGCCCGTGAAGGACCGCCGGATCGAGTCGACGAGCTCGCCGACCACGTCTTCGAAGCCCTCAGGCTGGAACTCTTCGGTGCGCTGGAAGAAACTCATGAGTCGATCCTCGCGATCTCGTCGGTAATGACGGCTTGACGTTCGGTCGCGCTGGGTAGTCCTACAGCTTGTTGGACGAACTCGGGCCGGAGCGGCTCGGTGTCGACGATGCGGGTTGTGCGGAACTGGGCAGCGCCGACGCGTGACTTGAGAGCCGTGATGAACTCGGTGTGGCCAACCGGCTCTGCATCTGAGGGCGGAGTAGCGGGATCGCTCATGGCTCAACCCTGTAGAGGGATTCCAACATCCGCCACCCGAGTTGCGTATACGCAACGAAACCGCACGAGCATCCGCTGCAACTAGGTGATCTCATGGCGAGATCCAGGACCATCGTTGTCCTAGTTTGGCGGGATGTTGTGAATTATCACGGAGGCGCCTTGCTGCGAAGACGGATATAGCGCACCCTTGCTTACGGCCGTGTTCACTGAGTTCTGCCCGAAGTTGAGGGAGTCGCCCGATGGTCTCGTCCGCCATCACGCCCACGCGCACCATCGCCGTCCTCATCGGGATCGCAGTCGTTGCGGTGGCCGGGTTCGCGGTCGTGCGCTCGGGAGTGTTCGAGCCGGAGACGGTCCAAGGCGCGATCCCCGGTCCGGGTGCGTCGTCGCCCTCGGCGTCGATCTCAGAGTCGGCGAGTCCTTCGGCTTCGTCGTCGCCGAAGGCGTCTCCCAAGCCGACGACGCCGGAGCAGATCAAGGCGAAGAACATCGCTGACGCGAAGGCGCGGCTCGTGGGGTACTACGAGACGACGGCGTCGGTCGCTAACAATGGATACGCGGATTGGGAGAGCGACTTGCTGCCGTTCTGGGGCAATCCCGATATCTGGGGCCCCACAGGCGATGCGTTTGAGCAACTTGCTGTTGAAGGTAGGTATACGACTGGTGCTGCCGAGGTGGTCACTTCAAGAGTGACCGAGTACAAGCCGAATGAGAATGGGTTTGAATCCGTCGGGTTGGAAGCCTGCATAGACTTCAGCGGCGTCACAAATTTCGACAAAAGCGGGGATCGAATCGACCGGCAAGAGGGCGCGCCCAGTCGATATCGGTTCTCATACCTTATCCGGCATCAAGGCCCGAACACGGCTTGGACGATCAATGTTGAGACTCCGCATCCGGAGCAGGCATGCTGACGGGCCGAGTTAATTTGAGCACCAGAAGGGCCCTGGCGGCAGTGGTGCTGGCAGCAGTGATGGCACTCATTGCGCTGGTCCAGGTACCAGCCGCTATCGCGGACGAATGCATCCCGGTAACTTTGCCGGACGGTGTAGTGATCCCTTGTGAAGGTGGCGGTGGTGGTGGCGACGAAGGAGGCGGGGGTGGAGATAACCCTGGCGGTGGCGGCGCCGAAGGCCCGCAAACCTGCGAGTTTAAGGGCGAGGAGATTCCTTGTTCCTCACCGTATGGTTCTTGGAATGGCCGCTGTTATGAGCGTGTATTTTCTGACAACCCTCAGGACGGCAACGACTGGGAGGGCCACGACGACGGGTTCCTAGTGGAATGCACCCCGCCGGAATGTGCACAGAACAATACGCCCCCTGACAACTGTGACGGTTACGCCGTCTACTGGCGTCCAAGTGCACCGGCAGCAGCCGGTCCGTCCGCCGAAGAACTCGCCCGGCGCGCCGTCGCCGCGATGAACCTCACGATGGGCCAAATCGGTTCCACACCGCCGGCAACCACGAGCAACCCGAACGCCGTCGGTGCCATCGGCTTGCCGATTTGGCTGTGGATTGCCAACCGCGCGGAGAACACCATCGGCCCGATCACGCGCACCGCGGGCGGCGGTGGTCTGTCGGTCAGCGCCACAGGAACACTCGACCGAGTTGAGTGGACCCTGACCTCAGCGAACGGCACAACGGTGGGCGCGATTACCTGCGACGGTGCCAACGCACCGGGCACGCCGTATGACGGCCGCGACAGTGCGGAGCCGTCCCCCACCTGTGGATTCGGGCCCGACCTGAACAACAGCCCGGGCAACCTCACTCTTACCGGCACGGCCTACTGGGTCGTCGAGTGGCAGAGCAGTGGGGGGCAGGGCGGCCAGATCCCCTTTACCTCACCGCCCAACAGCACCCAGATTCGTATTGGTGAACTTCAGGCACTCGTGCGGGATTGACCGACTCGCGCCGCCTCGGCCAGGTGGACGCCACGGCGCTCAAGGAATCCGCTTAACACTGCGTAGAGGTCACTTTCCCGAATCGCTCGTGTCTCCAGGCGAGAAATTCCGAGCTTGGGCGATCGGCCCGTCGTGTCGGGAGCTGGATTGAACGACCGTGCATCTCTTGGAGCCCATGCTTGAGCATCGGTCCGTCAATTCCCTCGAGCAGTTCATTTGCGATCCGCACCTGAAAGTCTGGTGTAATACCAAGCATGTTCTGGTCGTATGCAGCGTGGTGAATCTTGCATAAGGCGAGGCCATTGTTCACCGTGGGAACACCGAGTTCATCCGAGTCTGGAACAATATGCGCCGCATCGAGCAGGGATCCGTATCGGAGCTCACACACGGCGCACCGGGTCTCGTATGCAACCAGCACGCGTGTGCGGAACGCCGGCTGATGCAGCCGCTGCTTCGCAAGGCGACGTGCATACTCGCGCTCAGGCTCCGGCATGTTCTTGATGTCCTGAACGAGGCCGAATGACTCGTCGAGGGCGATGATGAATGTACGGTCCTCTGGGTAGTCCTCCACCACGTACACAGGCGCCACTGGCGTGTAGATATTGGGTACTTCCTTCCGAAAGAGAATCAGAGGCGCGCCAGTCGCCATTGCGTTGCGGAGCTTTCGATTGTCCCCGGACCATGGGTCACCATCACGGTAGGCGTAGTGGAGTAGGCCATCCTCCGATTCTGTGTCGTCATATGGTCCATGAGTTGCGCTCACGATCGACAAGGTTGACTCGAAGGCGGCGGGGTTACGGATCCCGCGGGAGTAATCGATGATCGGAAGCTTCTGGTCGTCGATCCTGAAGCCCAGGAGTTCATCTCGGCGAAGATAGCCCCCATTGGCTTCGGCCTGGTTCTGAACCCAGGAGATGATGCGGGTACGCAGGGCACGCTCAACGGCAGAGTCCATGAGTACACCTCATCAGATGCAGTCCGTTCGTGATACCCCCGAGGGAGTGAGTTGCGCGAGGCATCGATCTGGTGACCAGGAAGACCTTCTGCCAGCTGGAGCATGATGGACCTCATGGCGACCACCGGAAGCATCATCCGCGGCATCGGCCAAGTGGCCCTTGGCGCCTTCCTCCTCACCGCGGGCATCGGCCACATGACTCGGTCCCGCAAGGAGTTCCGGGCTCAAGTCCCCACCTGGGTCCCGGTCGATCCTGACATCGTCGTGGTCGGGTCGGGGATCGTCGAGATCAGCCTCGGGACTGCGCTCGTCGCCACCTGGAAACAGCCCGCGCGACGCCGGCTGGGTGCTCTCGTCGCAGCGTTCTTCGTCGCGGTCTTCCCTGGGAACATTGCACAGCTTGTGGAGCACCGGGACGCGTTCGGTCTGGACACGGATCGGAAGCGCACGCTGCGGCTACTGGGTCAGCCGGTGTTGGTCGCTTGGGCGTGGGCTACTACGCGTCGGTAGGGGTCTCGACAAGCTCGACCAGCGGGTCTCGACAAGCTCGACCACCGGAGTGGCTCGGTCAGTAAAGCTTTGTTGGACAGAGGGTCGCCGTCCACCATCCTTCTCCCATGCCGTTCTTCCGCTGGTTCCTCCGCGCCGTCCGCATCCTTGCGGGGATCCTCGCCATCCCGTTCGGACTCCTCGCGATCCTCAGCCTGGTCTGCGCGGTGGTCGGCGCCGTCATGGTGTTCACGCGCGACGAGTCGTGGTCGACGACAGGCATCTTCGCGGTCGTCGGCATTGTCTCGGCGCTCACCACCTGGGGTCTGCTCGCAGCGACGACCCCGGGCACCCGGGACAAGCTCAGCGGCGTGCTCGACATCCTGGAGCTGCTGCACGCCATCGGCAGCCTTGGCAGCTGGATCTTCCGCGGTGTCGGCATGCTCTTCCGCGTGTTCGACTGACGAGAAGCGGGCAGGATCACAGGCCACCGCCCAGCCACTCACACCCCGTCGAGCAGCCCCAGCCCGGTAGCGAAGTCCACCAGCTCGAACGTCGAGTCAGTCACCTTCGTGGCACCAGCCGCTCGCACGTCGTCCGCGAACGACCCGGTGTTCCCGTACAGCACGAACGGCAGCACCGGGTTCGTCTCGCGGACCTTCGTCAGCAGCCGGAGGCCGGCGTCCGGCACGTCGACGTCGGCCTCTCGTCGTCCCACGTCTGAGATGACCAGGCCGTACGTCCGTCCGCCGAGCATGCGAAGCGCCTCGCTGGTCGAGCGCGCGGTCTCGATCTCGACGCCGTCACGCCGCCAGGACTCCGCGAGCATCGCGTTGTTCTCGGGGTGGTCGTCGACCCAGAGTATGGAGCGGGGCGCAGGCACCGAGATCCGCCTCTCCTGTTCCTCCTGCATCCAGGAGGTGTCCGAGGAACGTGGAACGGCGCCACCAACAAACTCCTCAGACGTCGCCCCGGGATCGTCCCCCGACATCGCGCGCTCGGCCTCTCCGGACTCAGGCCGCCGGACGGCGCCGTCCCCCCACGGCACGCTGTCCACGTAGTCCAGCCGCCGCTTCAGCGACGCCACCTCGCGCTGCAGGTCAGTGATCATGTCCGATTGCTGATCCGTCGCCTGCTTGAAGTTGAGCCGCTGCCCACCGATCTCCAGGGTGACGTCGTCAGAATTACGAAGCTTCGACAGCAGTTGCCGCCCGAACACCAGCAGCACGACGATCACGAGCAGGGGCCACAGGAGGCTGGCGACAGCCCCGATCAGGTCAGCGACGGCAGGCACGGGAGCAAACGTACAGGTCAGCGCGTGCGGGGTGAATCGCGCGAGACTCACTCAAGCAGCACGTCGACTACCGAACCGCGCGCCATACTCCCGCAGCACCACCGACCCCCGAGCCTCACTCCCGCAGCACGTCCACTACCGACCGGATCGGGATCTCCACGGCCGTGTGGTCCTCGTCGGAGCACCCGTACAGCGCGTCCTCGTCCACGTTGGCGCTGTGCAGCCCGGTCTGCCGCACCGCGCCGACCCCGCTCACGTGCCTGACGAGCACCGGGCCGTCATCCTGGACCGCGTCCGCCAGGACGACGGCGGCGTCCGGCGTGAGCCGCGGTGCCACGGCTCGGATCAGGGCGATCAGCGCCCCACGGTCGGGCCCGACCGGCCCGTCCCAGGCCTCCGGCTCGTCCGACCATTCCCCGCCCAACACGGCCGATATTCCGTCGGGCCGCGGCCGGGGGCGTTCCGTCATCCCCGCCGGCCGCACCCCGGCGACCAGGCGCGCAGCCGCCTCATGCACGGGTTCGTCCCGGGACTCGTGGAACGCGAGCTCGTCCACGCCCACCCCGTCGAGCCCCGCCAGATCCAGGCTGTCCGACGCCGCCAGCTCACCCCCCGCAGGAATGCCCGCCCGGGCGACGCTCACGACGGGCTCCCCAGCGTCGTCGTGCGAGATCGGCATGAATCCCGCCGCGCGCAGCGCGGCGAGCACGCCCTCCCGTCCCTGCGCGGCCGAGACCAGCACGGTCGGAGCGACCGCGCGCAGCCCCAGCTTCTTCAAGGCTTTGTGCGCCAGGATCTCGGCGAGCAGCGCCAGGTCGTCGCTCGTGATCACCGCCAGCGCAGGAGCGACGGCCGCGCGGCCGTGCCTGCGTGCCACGTCGCCGATCAGGTAGTCCATCGCCTGCGGGATCTTCCCGCCCGACACCTCGTGGAGGGCGGAGCGGATCGTGTCGGCCGCCCAGCCGTCGTCGAACGCCTGCCGCAGTGACTCCGGTGTCAGGCGCCACGTGCTCGCGACGCCCCGGGCCTCGCGGCCGGCGATCGCGTCCAGCACGTCCACCAGGGCCGCGGACGGGCTCCCCGTCACCATGGCGGTGAGGTCGCTGCCCAGCAGCACCGACCCCTGCTCGCTCGGCACGAACGACTCGGCGGTGTCGCGCACGCGCGAACCGTCGCCCGTGCTGAGCGAACGTCCGAGGTCGGTCTGCGCGCCCAGCGCCACCAGACCGAGGTGCTCGGCCTCCGTCACCAGGTGCGGCACCACCGCGTGGGCGTCGCCGGCCAGCGGGGAGGCCCAGGCAACGGCGTCGGCGAGGGACTCGGCAGAGGTGACCCCGGCGTCGTCGGGCAGGGCGCGGAGCATGGCCATGGTGACGCCCCGCAATACCGCGGGCAGCTCGATGGACCCGTACGACTGGGGCCGGTCCGGGCGGGCCGCCGGGAGGGTCTTGCCGTCATGCCCGACGGTGCGCAGCGGGACGATCGGGATCTCCAGCCACCACGCCACGAGGTCGGTCGCGCGCTCCGCGGGCGTGCGGCGCCGCCACGGATCGAGGTAGGGCGTGGCTTCGAGGTGGCCGGCGTCGTGCTGCGCCTCGTCGTCGTAGGCGACGAGCTCGCCGTAGGCCGCGAGGTCCAGGGCGAAGCGGGCCAGCTCGGCCGACACACCCGTGCGCTTCGCCAGCCGGGTCAGCTCGCGGACGCCCACGCCGCCCGCCTTGAGCAGCGGGACCGGCGTCCGGGCCACCTGCTCGAGGACCGACATGACCGCCGACAGGGTCTCCGTCAGCGCGGCCGCCGCCGTGCGTTCCACCTGTTCGGGCGCCACCGGCGCCGTCATCGGGCGGGGGAGGACGACGTCGAGCGGCACGACGGCATCGGGGTCGGCCAGCGCGAGGATCACTTCGCGCGGGATGAACGCCTGCTGCGACCCGTAGACGCTGCGCACGGGCAGGACCAGTCCGCTCCGCAGCACCCAGGCGGCGTCCGCCCTGCTCAGCGACTCGATGCCGGAAAGGATGGCGCCCACCTTCCACGGGCCGGGCCGGTCCTCCGGGTTGAAGCGCTCCGGCAGGGTCTCGGAGAGCCCCTCGGTGAGGGCCAGGCCGGACATCCGCAGCATGTGCCGCAGGACGGCGTCCGGCGCGTCCGCGAGAACCCGGCGCACCTGGTCCGGGCTGTTGATCCCGTCCCGGACGGCGACCAGGAGGTCCTCGTTCTTCCTGGGCACCGCGACCTGCCACGTCGTCAGGATCGCGCGGAGCGTGGTCGTGTCGACCGAGGGGACGAGGCGCCCGGCCTCGGCTCCCAGGCCGAGGGGGTTCGCGAGCAGCATGAGCACCGCCGGCGCCGTCACCAGCGGTGCCGTCGCGCGGTCGCGCAGCCAGACGGTCGGGTCGAGCGGCCAGGCGAGCCCACCCGCGACGAGCCGGTCGACGACGTCGGCCACCTGCTCGGCCGTGCCCGACATCCGGTGGGCGACCTCCTGCTCGGTCGCCGCGTGTCCCAGGGCGACGACCACCTCGAGCACCTGCAGCTGCGCCAGGTCGGACTGCAGCAGCACCTCGCCGACGCTCGACGGCTGCAGCAGCCGAGCGGCCAGGTCCTCCAGGTCGAACAGCGGGACGTCGTCGTTGACGTCCGGGCGACGCAGCAGGAGCTCTTCGAGGGCACCCGAGTCGAGGGTGCGCAGGTGGTCGTGAAGGCTGGATACGGCGGGATCTGCGGCCGGCGAAGTCACCGCACCATACTTGCGCACACCGGGCGTGGGACAAACCGGAGGGTCTCGACAAGCTCGACCAGCGAGGGCCAGCTCGACCAACGGCGGGAAGCGGCTACCCCTCCAGCAGCCCTCGGATGTCGTCCGCCCCCAGCGCCCCCGCGAACGCACCGGCGTCATCGCTGAGCACGGCGTCGAAGAGCCGTGCCTTGCGGGCCTTGAGCGCCATCACCTTGTCCTCGATGGTGTTCTCCGAGACCATCCGGGACACCATCACGTTCCGCGTCTGCCCGATGCGGTGGGTCCGGTCGATCGCCTGCGCCTCCGTCGCCGGGTTCCACCAGGGATCGAGCAGGTAGACGTAGTCGGCCTCGGTCAGGTTGAGTCCGAACCCGCCGGCCTTGAGGCTGATCAGGAACACGGGAGCCTTGCCGTCCTTGAACCGGCCGATCACGTCGGACCGCTTGCGCGTGGACCCATCGAGGTATTCGTACGGGATCCCGAGGTCCGTGCACACCTCGGCTGCCTTGGCCAGGAACGACGTGAACTGGGAGAACACGAGCGCGCGGTGTCCCTCGGCCGCGACCTCCGCAAGCTGCTCGGCGAGCAGGCTCAGCTTCGCCGACGGAACCCCCTCGTACTCCGGGTCCACCAGGGAGGCGTCCAGAGCCATCCGCCGCAGCGTGGTCAGCGCCCGGAAGACGGCGACCCGGTTCTCGTCGAAGCTCTCCAGCAGCCCCAGGAGCCGAGAGCGCTCGCGCTGCAGGTGCGTGTCGTAGATGCGGCGGTGCTGGGCGCCCAGGGTCACCCGGAGCACCTGCTCCTGCCGCTCGGGCAGCTCGGGCGCCACCTGTTCCTTGGTGCGGCGCAGCAGCAGCGGCTTGATCCGACGGCGGAGCCGGGCCAGCAGCGGCGTCGAGTCGCCCTCGCCGGCGACCGGCTTGACGTAGTCCTCCCGGAACTTGGTCGCCGACCCGTACAGCCCCGGCGCCACGATCGCGAGCATCGCCCACAGCTCCATGAGGTTGTTCTCCATGGGCGTGCCCGTGATGGCCAGCTTGAATGGCGTCTTCAGGCGGCGGGCAGACTCGTTGGCGCGCGTCTGGTGGTTCTTCGCGAACTGCGCCTCGTCCAGGATCAGGCCGCTCCACCCGACGTCGGCGAACGCCTCGAAGTCCAGCCGGAAGATCGCGTACGACGTCACGACGATGTCCGATCCGGCCGCGACCTCGGCGACCGAGGTGCCCGCCTTGCGCGCCGTGGTCGTCAGTGTCGCGACCCTCAGGTCAGGCGTGAACTTCGCCGCCTCCGCCGCCCAGTTGCTCACCACGGAGGCTGGCGCGATGACCAGGAACGGCGGCCGGTCGCCGTCGGGCATCTCCTGCCGGGCCTGCGCGACGAACGCGAGGGTCTGCACGGTCTTGCCGAGGCCCATGTCGTCGGCGAGGATCCCGCCCAGCCCGTGCCGCCACAGGAAGGTGAGCCACTCGAAACCGTGCTGCTGGTACGGGCGCAGCTCGGCCTTCAGGCCCACGGGCGGCGGCAGCGGCTCCGGCCCGCCGACACCCTCCGCGGTCAGGGAGACCAGGTCGCTCACCGAGCGCCGCCACCGGTCCGACTGCTCGACGACGTCGGCGACCTGCTCCAGCTCCGCCCACAGGCCGGCGTTGAACCGGCTGATCCGCAGCTTGCCCGGCTGGTCGGACAGCCGCTGCGCCTCCTCGATCAGGGTCCGGAGCTGGGCGAACACCGGCAGGTCCGTGCGCAGCCAGGTGCCGTCGGTCAGCATGAACCGCTTCTTGCCCCGGGCGAGGGCGTCGAACAGCGGCCCGAACGGGATCTCGCGCCCGTTGACCGTGACCAGGACGCCCAGGTCGAACCAGTCCAGGTCGCCGCTGTCGGACGCGCGCATGCTGACCACAGGCGTGGCCTCGAGACCGGGGTACTCGGGCAGCTCGTCGCCCTCGACGCGCACGTCCGGCAGCTCCCTGAGCACGGGCAGCACGGTGGTCGCGAAGTCCATGGCCTGCAGCCCGCGGAACACCTCGGGCACCACCCGGAAGTGCCCGAAGCCCGGCACGTCGCGCACGGCGGTGACGGCCCGGCCGAGGGTCGCGGCCTCCGCCGCGAGGTCGCGCAGGTCCGCACCCGTCTCCAGGTCCGTGGTCAGCGGGTATTCCTTGTCGGACGGCGGGTACGCCCACCGCCACGCCACGCTGATCTCCGCGGGCGACGCGGCGTCGACGGTCGCGACGAGCTCCGGCCGGGGCAGCTCGGGCAGCTCGACGCCGGCGTCGGCGCGGACCTGCACCTCGCGGCGCAGCAGCGGCAGGTAGTCCGCCATGAACTCGTCGACGGCGTCGGCCGGGATGGCGACGTCGGCCAGGTGGACCGCCGCGTGCTCCTGGTCGGTGAGCGGCGCCGCCGTCGGGCCCAGGGCGATGGTGCGGCCGGAGGGAGAGTCCTCGACCGCGAACAGGCCGTGATGGCCCAGCGCGCCCACGGAGGTCGCGAGGGTGACCGTGCCGTCGAAGGCGACCGTCCGCTCGAGGCGCGCGCCGCCGTCGGGCAGGGAGAGGTCCAGGGCGATGGACGCCTCGCCCGCCAGGCGGAGCGACTCGCGCTTGGACTTGCCCACGAGCTCGATGCCGAGGCTCGCGGCGTCGGCGAGATGGCGCCAGAACGGGCGGGGGAGCACGTCGTCCAGCCCGATCCAGTCGCCCGTGCTGAGGTATCCGTAGCCGTGCGGGCTGGTGGCGCGCAGGGCGTCGAGCGTGGTGAACCACTCTCGGACGCTCGGGTCGAGGCCGCGTAGGAACCCGTTGCGGATGTAGTTCCACGACGCCGAGCCGCCGACCCACGTGCCACGGTCGTTGCGCTGGACCGGCCGGATCGACAGGGACAGGCTGTTCGCCGGCGCCGCGCCGTCCACCCGGAACTGCAGCGCGAGCTCCGGCTGGGTGTCGGACGCCGACGGGGCCGCGGCGGGCGCCGTCGGGACGAGCTGCTGCACCGCCGCCTTCCACTCCGGGACCTGCGGCGCACGCTTCAGCGACGACGCGGGCCGGACCAGCGAGGCCAGCCCGTCCGACCCGGCCTCGATCAGCGTCGCGGCGATGTGCTTGCAGGCTGACCTGACCGGGCACGTGCAGTCCGAGCCGACGACGACGGGCGGGCCGGGCACGTTGGTCTTGAACTCGATGGAGCACGAATACGTGCTGCGACCGCTGCCGCGCACCCACGAGACGAGCAGGAGATCGTCCGGCAACCACTCCCACGAGATGACCCGGCCCTGCTTCTGGTAGTCCTCGCCGCGCAGGAACGCGCCGCTACCCACCAAGAGCTTGATGGCCGCGGGGTGGACGCGCGGGGCGGGGATCGACGTGGGCACGGCTCCTATCGTTCCACGCCCCACCGACACGCCCGCGGAGTTATCCACAGTGTGCCGTCATTCCCACGGTGCCGTTCATTCACACGGTGTCGGTGACCTCTGGGAGAGTGTCCGCATGAAAAGCCTCCCCGACGCCGGACGGCGGCCCGCCGCGCTCAGCATCCTCGCCCTCGCTGTCGCCGCGTGGATGTCGGTGCCGTTGCGCCTGCTGATCCCCGGCATCGAGCTCAACTTCGGCTTCACGATGGACAACGCGATCTTCGTGATCGAGAACGCGGCGATGGCGGGGACTGTCGTGCTCGCGGTCGGCGCCACGGCGCTCCGGGGTCGGCGGGTCCTGACCGCGGCGATCGTCGTGGCCGGGCTGCACCTGGTGTTCCAGCTCGGCACGGTCGTCGTGCAGCTGGCGAACGGGGCCCGGCCCGAACTGGTCCTCGGCACCCTCGTCGCGCTCCTCGTGCTGACTGCGGTCCTCGGAGGTGCCGTGCTCGGTCGCGTCCTGCACGCTCCGGCGTCCGCGCGCCGCACCGGCGTCATCACCGTGCTGGTCGGCGCGTTCATCCACACCCTGTGGACAAACGTGCTGCTCCCGATGGTCGCGATCCTGCCCTACGGCGGTCCGCCGCCCGGCATGGCCGGTTCCTTGGTGCTGACCATGGCGCTGAGCCTGATCGTTATCGCCGTGCCGGTGCTGTGCGGCTGGGCCTCACCGACGACGCGGCGGATCGGCGCGTTGCTGGGCGCCGTCGTCGGCGTGCTCGGGATCGCCTCGGTGACCGGCACGCTCGGCGCCTACGGCGGCGCGTACGCGGCGGTGCAGGTCGTGCAGGGGCTGGTGACACTCGCCGCTGTGGCGCTCGCGGCGGTCGCGGGCCGACGGCTGGCGGCGTCCCGGCAGGCCACGAGCCCTGCGGACGCTCAGCCCCAGGCGGAGGCACAGCCCTCTGCAGAGGCCTGAGCCCGGGGCCGACGTGTCGGCGCTACTTCGCGGAGCTCGCCCGGATCTCCTCGAGCGCGACGATCTCGAGGATCTGCTTCACGATGATCGGACCGACCGACTCCCAGGAGAGCATCTCGGCGATCACCATGTAGGACAGGTCGTCCCCGGTGAAGCAGCCGCCGCGGTGCAATGCGTTGAGTAGCCGGTGCTTGGGCCAGTTGAGCTCGTCGAGGCGCTCGACCCGCCGCACTGCGGGAAAGAGGCGGCCGACGGGCAACGCCTTGAGGCGTGTCACAGCGGCGTCCGCGAGGCGGGCCAGGCCGACGTCGGTCTTGTTGTCGACCTGGCCGACGTACCAGGCGTCGTCCTCGGCCATGACCTCGCGGAACCATGGGAACACCTCGCCCCAGGTGGGTGTCGGGGTGACGGCGGGTGCGTCGGACATGAACGGATACCTCCAGTCCCTGTGTAGGTAAGTGCATCAATCCTTGCACCGTTCTACCTGGGAAAACAGGCACGATAGGTATCAGGGACCCGACCTCATCCAGAACTTCACCCGCCCTGCGTTTGCACCATGAGCCTTGCTGTGCGACTGCCCCGCGTACCGAACAGGATCGCGGCCGCTACGTATCCGACGGAGAGGGCGGCGAAGAGCCCGGGGGACCAACCGGCGTCGGGCACGAGGTAGGCGGCGAGAGCCGCTGCGCCCACGAACGCAGCGTTGTAGAGGACGTCGTAGAAGGCGAATGCGCGACCCCGGTAGGCGTCCTCCGAGTCGCGCTGCACGATCGTGTCGACGGCGATCTTCGCCCCCTGCGCCGCCATGCCCAGCAGCGCCGACGCCGTGACGACGCTGACGAGGCCCGGCTCCGGCACGAGGATGAGCTGCGAGATCCCCGCCACCGTGAGCATCATGGCGATCCAGGACTGCGGGGCCATGCGCCGGGCGAGCACGGCGGTGAACACGATCGCGAGCAGGCCGCCGACGCCGGTAGCGCCGATGACCGTGGCGAAGGTCGCGAGGCCGGCGGTGCGGTCGCCCGGTGCGGCCAGCAGGTTGCGCGACATCAGGATCGCCGCGATGAATACGACCCCGTAGAGGAAGCGGTGCGTCGCCATCACCAGCAACGCCTGGCCGGGCGTGCGGCGGGCGGCGAGGTAGCGGGCGCCGTCGACGAGGCCACGGGTCACCACCACCAGCTCGTTGCCGATCGAGCCCACGGCTGGGCACACGGGGCCCAGCAGCGTGCGCGACATCCGCAGCCCCAGGAGCGCGGCGCAGCCCATGACCACGCACGCGCAGGCCAGCGCCGTGGCGTCCTGGATGCGGCCGGCCGGCATCGCGAGGCTCAGCACGAAGCTGAGGCCGCCCCCGAGGAACGCGGCGCCCGCGCCGAGTGTCGGCGTGAGCGCGTTCGCGGTGAGCAGCAGGTCGCCCTGGACCACGCGGGGCAGCCCCGCCGACAGGCCCGCGAGGAGGAACCGGTTGATGCTCAGGGCGGCGAGCCCGAGCACGTAGATCGCCGGGGTGACGCCCTGGGTGAGCATGAGCACCGCCATCGTGGCGGTGATGAGCACGCGCACCGCGTTGCCGTACACCAGGACCTGGCGTCGCTGCCACCGGTCCAGGAAAACGCCCGCGAAGGGACCTACCACGGTGAACGGCGCGAGCATGATGGCGAACGCGCCGGCGATCGCCGCGGCCGACCCCTGCGACTCCGGACTGAAGAACAAGAGGTTGGCGAGGCCCACCTGGAACATGCCGTCGCCGGCCTGGGAGACGAGGCGCACCGTGAACAGCTTGCGGAACCCGGGAAGGCGCAGCAGGGCGCGTAGTTCGGCAAGGACTGTCACTCGTTCACAGTAGTTGTGCGGCGCGCTGCGGGTGCGGTGGGACGACGACCGCGGGCTGGGTGCCATGGGGAGTGCTATCCATCGCGGGGGCGGAACCTGTTGGATATTCTGCCTGGTCAGGGGAGTCACTGTCCGTTTTGCGAAGGGGTGCGCCGATGTCGAGGCCGTCTGATTGGTCGCCCGTGGGGTTGGATTCCGACCCGACGCCGGGTGATCCGGTGCTGGTGCTGTCGGGTGGGCAGGAGTATCAGGAGGTCGCCCGGTCGATCGACAACGCGGCGTCGGCGATGTCCCGGTTGGATGTGGACGGGACGATCTCGCAGGCCGTGGATTCCCTGATGGAGGCCAAGGAAGACACCATCGGTGAGATCCGCAAGGCGCACTCCCGGTACGTCGCGGCGGGTGACGCCTTGATCGGGTATGCGTCGGCGTTGGAGCGGGTGCAGGGCGAGACGTTGGCGGCGTTGGAGCGGGCGCGGGATGCGCAGGACGCAGCGCAGTCGGCGTCGGGGTCCAAGGACCGGTGGCAGGAGCTGGCCGACTCGGCGAAGGACGAGACGGAGAAGCAGGAGTACCAGCAGAAGGCTGATCAGGCGGGTGGGGACGCCGACGAGGCGGCCGGGACGATCTCCAGCGCGAAGGGCACGGTCGAGTCGGCTGTCTCGGACCGGGACCGTGCCGCCGAGCATGCGGTCGACCGCATCGAGGAGATCACGTCCTCGGATGATCTGAACGATGGCTGGTGGGACAACTGGGGTTCCAAGCTTGTCGCCGCGATCGCGGACATCGCCGACATGATCTCCACCATCGCCGGCATCCTCGCGATCGTGGTCGCGTTCATCCCCGTGGTGGGTACGGCCCTGGCCGGGGTGTTGATCGTGATTGCGGCGGTGGCGGCGATAGTCAGTGCGGTAGCGAACATCACCCTGGCGGCGACCGGCGAGCGCTCGTGGGCGGAGGCCGGGATCGCGGTCGCCGGCGCCGCGTTGTCGCTCATTGGTTTGGGTGGTGCGGCCAAGGCTGCGACCGGACTGGCCAAGGGAATCGGCAAGGGCGCGTTCAAGCAGGGCATGAAGAAGGGGTGGTGCAAGTTCGGGTTCGGCAAGTGCTTCGTCGCCGGCACCCTGATCCACACCCCCGACGGACCGCGGCCGATCGAGGACATCCGGATCGGCGACAAGGTCTGGGCGCACGACCTGGCGACCGGCAGGGATGAGCTGCAGCTGGTGGTCGAGACGTTCGTCCGGCGCACCACCGAGCTGTTCCACCTCACCGTCAACGGCGTGGTCGTGTCCACGACGGCGGAGCACCCGTTCATGGTCCAGGGTCGTGGCTGGCTGGATGCCGCGTTCCTGAATGTGGGCGACCTGCTGGTCACCCCCGAGGGCACCACGACCCCGGTCGAGGCCATCGAGACCGAGCAGCGTGACGAGGCGGACGCGGAGACGGTCTACAACTTCCACGTCGAGACCCGCTCCAACTACTACGTCTTTGCCGGCGACACCCCGGTCCTGGTGCACAATGCCGACCACACGCACGGAGGACTGACGGACTCGGACCGTATCGAGGATGCTATGGACATCGCCCGCGGTCACGCGGACAGCAAGCATGCCTCGGAGTTTCCTGGGATGTCGGCCGATGACCTCGGGAGACATGTCGAGGACGTCATGACGAATCCTGCACGATCTAAGGACCTGAGCCGCTTGCGCAGGGCCTTTCAGGGCAGCGACGGGTCGACCGTCGTGGTCCACGACCCGATGCACGCCGACGGCGGGACGGTCTTCAACCGCAGCAACGACATCGATGATTACTGGGAGACGCTGACGTGACAGATTCTGGACCGGTTGCACCCCGCAGCCTGCTCGAGCAGAACGAGATCGGGCTGCTCGTTCGCGCATTGCTTGAGTGGGGCGGTCCGGCCCATGCCAGCGACGAGCTTGCCCGCGGTATGGGATTTACTGGAGCTGACGGGCTTCTGGAACGGGGCCGCTCGTACAGGAATGACCTCAAGAACGATGTGCCGATCGGGGGCGCCGATTGGGCACGCATCCTCCTGGCGACCGAGATCGTGTTCGCCAGCGACCTCATGGGCTCGGGCACTGAATGGCGCACCACGACCGGTATGACCGACGAGGAAACCATCAAGCTGCTCCGAGGAATCCAGCGGAAGCTCGGAGGGGTATTGCGTCCCTATTACGGTCGGACTCCCACGAGCTCCTGAGGCGAAGGTTTCCTCGAGCGCGCGCCGTCGTCTCGACCTCGGCGGAGCACCTGTTCATGGTCCATGGCCGAGGCGTGGACCTGGTGGACCGAGCCGAACAGCCGCCTCGTTATTTGGGGAGCGCATCAGGATGAACGGCGCCTTCATCGTCTCTGAGGACGACGATCTGTTCCAGCAGATCGAACGATTTCTCGTGGCGCGCGGCGGATCGTCCGGCGACAGCGTCGCGCAGGTCAGCAGTTTGGATGGAACGCTGTTCACCGTGTACGGGGACCTGGGCAAGGAGTTCGAGTACGACCTGAGCGAGGAACCCGAAGAGGTCAAGGGCGACGTCGCTGGCGTTCCCGAGTTCAGCACGGCCACGTCGTGCTGGGCCGAGTGCCGCTCTGTGGAGAAGTTCGTGGAGTGGGTGCGGGTGATCGCAGAGGCACGGTCGAGCACGACGTGGGTACTGGACGGGAACGGTGTTCTGTGGCCGGATGCCGCTCTTGACGCGGCCCAGGTGTCCTTGTGAGTGACGACCTGCCTCGCTCCGCGCCCAAACCGATTGAGCTGATTGATCGGGCCGGGCTTACCCGGCTCGGCGAATTCGGCACGCCCGAGGACGTTCAGTCAGCGTGGAAGGCGTTCTCCTCCGTGAGCACCGCGCCTCTCGAGCGGATCTCGGATGCGCTGGAGGAGGTCTCGCTCTCGACCCTGGAACAGGCGTGGAATGCGCTGGCGGCTGAGCTGGGCGTCATCTCCAGCACCGGGGACTTTCTGCTCACTGTCAGCGGCGAGGGGACATTCGGGCTGCCCTGGTTCCACGTCCGCACCGCGGGACGCCTCGCCATCCGTGATCTGGGCATGTACCCCGGCGAGCCGGAGTTCATCGCATCCAGCTTGGACCGCTCGGCCAGCATCGCCGTCAGCACCGAGGAATCCGACTACTGGATTCTCGTGGCACGGAACGAGGCATAACCGGTGTGATTCACGTGGCTGGAAGGCGTGCGTAGCCTTGAGGCTTGTCCGTATGCGAGGGGGTCGCTGATGGCTGGTCTGTGGGGTAGAAAGTCTCGCGCGAAGAGCTGGAAGCGCGGCCTGTGGGGAAGTACGACGAAGGGTCGTAGCAAGAACCTGGCCAAGAGATTGTGGGGGAGCAGCAAGCGGCGCAAGGGCGGCGGCCTGTGGTGAACGCATGCGGGTCCAAGGGACGGCCGGCCGCGCACACCGGGCTCAACCTAACGCTGCTCCAGGGACCGGCGGGGTGACCGCAGGTCCGCGGGGTGGGTTGCTGCGAGTAGACAAGATCTACTCGCAGCAACCCACCCCCGCGGACGTGTAGTCGCTCCGAGGAAGTGCACTCAGCCCCGGGCTCCGACGTGGAGCGCCAGCGCGCCGTATGCCGGGATCGACGCCGTGAACCAGCCGTCGCTGCCGACGGTCCGGGTCACCGAGCAGTCCGCGGCCGCGACGACGTCGCAGTACGTGCCCGCCGGGAGCGACGTCTGGAACGAGCGCTGCACGGCCGACGACGTGTTGTTCAGCACCACGTACCCCCGGCTGCCGCGACCGTACGCGACGAGGTTGCCGCCGTCGTCCCACCAGTTCGTGACCTCCGTGCCGGACACGGCGTTGTGAAAGCCGACCATGCCGCGGACCTCCGTCCAGCGTTGGGTGCAGGTCCAGCGGCCGGCGCCGCAGGTCGCGTCGGGGACCGTGGTCTCGGTGGCGCCGGGCGCACCGGCGTCGGCGCTGGAGAACTCGTAGCCCGAGTACACGGTCGGCGACCCGTACGGCCACGACAGCAGGAACGTGTTGGCCAGCACGTACTTGGCGCCCCATTTGTAGTTCATCGACTCGCCGTTGCGCTCGGTGTCGTGGTTGTCGACGAACACGCCCGCCCGGTCCGACTGCAGCTTGCCGTCGCCGATGAACCGCAGGTTCTTGATCTGCCCGTCGAAGTCGCTCTTGAGCTGCCGCGCGTAGTTGAACTCGTGCGAGTCGCCGCTGCCCAGGTACTCGGACGGCTGGATCGGCTCGCCCGCGCCGCCGATCACCTCGTGCACCCAGAACACGTTCGGGTTGCTCATCCGCGACTTGATCGCCTCCAGGTCCGACGCCGGGATGTGCTTCGCGGCGTCGATCCGGAACCCGTCGACGCCGAGGGAGACCAGGTCGTCGAAGTAGGCGGCGAGCCGGCCGCGCACGTAGTCGGAGCCGGTGCGCAGGTCCTGGAGCGCGACCAGGCGGCAGTTCTGGACCTCGTAGCGGTTGGTGTAGTCCGCGATGTTCGTCCGGCAGTCGTTGAAGTCCTGCGCGCCGTACGTGCCGGTGAAGTTGTCCTCCGAGTACGCGGTCCCGGCGACGCCGGTCCCCGACTGGCCGGCGCCCGCCATGTGGTTCACGACGGCGTCGGCGATCACGCCCACCCCGGCGGCGTCGCAGGTGGCGACCATGTTCGCGAACTCGGCGCGGGTGCCCAGCTTGGACTCGATCCGATAGCTCACGGGTTGGTACGACGTCCACCACTGGGAGCCGCGGATGTGCTCCATCGGCGGGGAGACCTGCACGTAGCCGAACCCGGCCTGGCCGATCACGGAGGAGCACTCGGCGGCCACGGAGTCCCAGGTCCACTGGAACATGTTCAGGATGACGTCCCCGTCGCCGTGCGCCGGGGTCGCGGCCCGGGCCGGTTCGGCGGTAGGGGTGGCTGTGGTCGCGACCAGGCCCAGGGCGAGGGCGGTGGCGAACGTCGTCAGGGTGGTGAGCAGGCGTCGGGGCACGTTCGGATGGCGCGTCATGGCGGCTCCTTGCGGCGTCGTCCCGGGCTGAGGCGCGTGCGGCATTGCGCGGCCGTTTCCGGATCTTGCTGCAAGAGTTGCAGAGCCGTACGACGACACGCCAGGGGCCCGGGTGAAAAAGTCCGGGGCCCTGGCGTGTCGGAGCTATATGGACTCAGTCCTCGTTGGGCATGAGGACCCAGAATGCGATGTACGCGAGAAACTGCGGACCCGGGATGAGGAACGAAGCGACGGTGAGGACCCGGACCAGCGTGGGGTCCCAACCGAATCGGCGAGCGATTCCGGCACAGACGCCGGCGATCATGCGCCCCTGACGCGGACGAGAGAGTGTCTGTGTGCTCATGTCATTGACAGTACGTGCGTCCCTGACCCCGCGGCATCCGGTGATGCCCGGGCCGGCCCCTGATCCTGCCCTGGGAGATGCCAGGGTCGGTCAGGCCGCCTGGCGCTCGTTCGGGATGACGACCCAGCAGATCAGGTAGGCAAGGACCTGCGGTCCCGGGATGAGGATCGAGGCGACGGCGACCACCCGCACGGTCGTGGGGTTCCAGCCGAAGCGGCGGGCGATGCCGGCGCAGACGCCGCCGATCATGCGGCCCTGACGAGGGCGGGAGATTGTCTGTGTGCTCATGCACTCGACAGTATTTCCATCGCCAACCGGCAGCCATCCGGTAAACCCCCGGGCCGGCCCTGATCCTGCCCCCGGGACGTCCCGGACAGGTGACCACCGAAAGGCCAGGAAAGAACCCGGGTGAACTTCGCCGGAATGGTCCGCCGGCGTATTCGGGGCCTCCTAATCTTGGTCCGCTCGTACGACGACCGGAGGCCGCTGTGGTTGCAGTTCCATCCCTTTCCGCACGGCTCCGGAGCAGGGTGATCCGCGCCGGCGCTGCGCTCGCACGCGGCGCGCTCGTGACGTCCTTGGCGCTGGTGCCAGCGGCCCCGGCGGTCGCTGATGTTGCGGAACTGCCGCCGCCGTCGGGCATCGCGATCGAAGACCAGGCCTGCGGCGCGGACCCGATCACAGTCGTCGTGGAACGGGAAGACTCGGTGCAGATGCGCTTCAGTGCCACATTCGACGACCCGACTGTTACGCAGGCGAGGGTCGAGACTCTCAACGCCGCAGGCGAGCTACGCAGCACGCAAGTCTTGCCAGTGGTGGACGGTGCACTGAGCAGTGTCGCCAGGGCGGACTCGCTCACTGACAATGAGGCGAACACGCTCGCCATCCGTGCCCAGAGTGCGGACCGAGCTGAGGCGGGGCCCGCGGTCGCGTGCCAGTTCCTCCTCCACCAGGCACCGATGGCCAGTCTTTCGATCCTCCCGGTGCTCGGCGCGGAGGCGGTCTATCCCAGCAGCATTCTTCCGCGCGGTGGTGTCGGGGTGCCTGGCGCGTTCGTAGTCGAGTCTGCGCCGACCGCCGATACGGTCTCGTTCTCCTACGGCTATTCAGCCACCGTCGGTTTGGAGCCCACCGAGTGGACGACCGTGCCCGCGGCGGAGAATGTCGTGATCCCGTTCGTCCCGACCTCGACAGGGGTGCAGTACCTCTGGGTGGTAGAGGTAGACGGGACCGGACTTATGGGAGTGGCTGCGACTCGCTCCATGAACGTTGCCGAACCGGGCACCGCCCTGAAGGCCCCGCCGGTCGTGTCGGTTATGGAGCCGGAGGACGCGCTACCCAACGACGGGATGATCCCGCTCAAGCTCACCCTGACGGAAGACCTCCGTAAGCGGAATGGGTGGCCGGTGCCCAGAGGCGCTGTCACACTGTTCGACGGCACCACGGAACTCGCCCGCGTGTCATTCGACATCCGGGTGAAGGACGTGCTGGTGCCACAGAGCCAGATCGGGACCGGCTATCGCGACCTCCGCGTCGAATACGTTCAGTACCCCGGCGCAGGCACCATCACGGAGACCGCGCGGATCTGCGCCGCATCATGCACGTTTTCGGGCGGCTCCGCGAAGGTCGTCTCGTTGTGGTGGGGCGGCAACCGGAGTCACCCGAGCTACAACAGCAGCTACCGCGTGGAATACTCGGGCTTCTCGCCCACTCCATTGTCGTACACGTACCAGTGGCTCCGGGACGGCGCCGCTATCAGGGGCGCGACGAGCGTGGAGTACCTGAGCTCGTGGGTCGACGTCGGGCGCCAGGTCTCCGTCCGGGTGACGGCACACGGGGCACGCATGAACCCCCGGTCGGTGACCTCGACGCCGTTCACGGTCAGGGAACGGGATGCGATGCACGTCGACTACGGGCTCAGCAGCGTGGGTTCAAGCTGGGAGAGCAGCGCCTGCTACTGCGACACGAAGGACGGGGACACAGCCGGTACGACGGACAGTGGGCGCGTCGTGGAGGCGTTGATCGCCTTTCCGGCCTCGAGCTCGTACATCACCCGTGTGGCCCCGGCGACCGATGCCGATAACGACACAACCTCGGTTCTCTGGTTCGAGATGGAGGGCTTCGTCCAGGGCCGCGGCTGGGAGGGCCTGAAGGAAAAGTCGCACACCTACTACGTCGGCAGCGTCGGCGAGAACCGCCGCCTCGAAGCCTTCCGCGTCAAGCCCGCCGGGCCGCACGCCTCGTTCTACGACGTCTGGTACCGCGCCTACGTCCCGAAGTACGGGTGGCTCGGCTGGGCGAAGAACGGCGAGGGCGCGGGCACCACCGGATTCGGCTACCGCATCGAGGCGGTCCAGATGCGGGTGCTACCTAAGGGCACGCGGCCTTCGGCGTCGGGCACGGGGAACGCGCCCTTCTACAACAAGGCGACCCAGAACCAGGTGACCGTGCAGGCGTACCTGCGGCCCACGGGCTGGAAGTCGTTGGTCCACGGCGGCTCCACGGCCGGTCTGACCGACACCTCGCAGCGGCTGAACGCAGTGCGCGTCGACGTCGACGGCGTGCGGTACTCGGGTGGTGTCCAGGTGTCGGCGAAGGTCGAGGGCGACGGCTGGCGACCCTACGTGAGCGACACAAAGGTCGCGGGCACGTACGACGGCACCGACCGCACGTCCGCCTACCGGATGCGGCTCACCGGCGAGATGGCGCAGCAGTACGACATCTACTACCGCGTCCACGTGGCGGGCACCGGCTGGCTCGGCTGGGCGAGGAACGGTGCAGGCGCAGGCACGGAGTCGTACACGTACCGCAACACGGCCGTGCAGGTGGTGCTGGTCAAGAAGGGTGAGCGCCCGCTGATGAGCGGCTACGGCCGAGCGGCGTACAAGCGCTGAGTGCCCGACGGCAGGGCGGGCCGTCACCGGCCCGCCCTGCCGTATCGGCCGCCTCACCAGCCGTTCGGCACCAGCACCTTGCGGATCCGCTTCTCGCTGACCGGTCCGTCCGTGCCGAGCTGCTGCGCGAACAGTGAGACGCGCAGCTCCTCGAGCATCCAGCGGACGTCGGCCAGCTCGGCGGCGCGCGCCGGGTCGGGGGAGCCGGCGGCGTAGGTCGCCTGCGCCTTCTCGTACGCCGCGGTCACGTCACCGATCCGCCAGGCGAGGTCGGAGTCCCGCGCAGGGTTCTCCGTGGCCTTCGTCAGGCGGTGTGAGTCCGCGCGCAGGTAGCGCGCCAGGTGCGGCAGACGCCGCGGCGGCGTCGCCGACACGAACCCGTCGTGGATCAGGGACGCGCGGTGCTCGCGGAGGTCCTGCAACGTATTCAGCAGCGCCAGGCTGCCCGACGCGCGGATCTCGGCCTCGAGCGTCCGGCTCGCCGACAGTGCGGCCACCACGTGCCCGACGACGCGGTACACCTCGTCCTCCAGATGCCGCCGGACGAACGCCAGCGCGTCGGCGTAGGCACCAGCAGAACGGATCGACGCAGCGTCCGGCCCGCCGGCGGGCGTGTCGTACCGCGCGGAGTCACCACCAGAGGTCAGCGAGACAACGGCCGCCAGCTGCAGATCGGCCACCAGCGCCTCGGTGTTCGGATGCGGCGACGCCGCCATCGTCAGCGACTGCGTCCCCGTCCACCGCGACGTGACCCGCCCCGTACCGAGCGCGGCCTCGGACACCAGCAACCGCCGCACCCCAGCAGCGTGCGCGGACGCCTGAGCGTTCTCATCAGCCAGAATCCGAAGAGAGACCCCAACAGACCGAGCCTGCCCCTTCACCTTCGGCCCGACCTCCTCCACCAGCGCCGGGAACCCCCGAACCACCACCCCGGCCCCCACATCAGTAGAAACCGACGCCGGCAACCCCCCGCCGTCGCCCAGCCCGGCAGGCCACGACGTCAGGCCAGTCTGTTCCCCGACAACGACGCCGTCGGCACCAGCAGAACCCCCAACGCCAGCCCTCCCGCCAACCACCCCCCGACTGGAGCTGCCGCCCACCCCCTCAGGCGACGGACCTACGGAGGGCGCGGAAGGCGAAGACCCTCGCGCGGACGTATTCCTTCCCGAAGTGGAGGGCCCCCTGGGGCCCGTGAACGCGTCCGCGCGAGGGTCTTCGCCTTCCGCGCCCGCCCCAGCCGAGGCAACCCGAGCCTCTGCGAGAGCCCGACCGACCGCGCCCTTCACCGCTGAACGCACAGCAGCTTCAGCGCGCCCCGCCAACTTCCGCTGCAACAGCAACAGATCCTTCGACTCGTCCAGCACGATCGACGACGCGTCACGCCCCCGCCCGCGCTCCTCGACGACCCGGAACGTCATCCGGAGATGCCCCGGCATGCGCGAGACCCGCTCGTCGTCCCAGACCTCGGGCGGCACCACGACGTCGCGGAGCGCGCGGACGGCCCGCGTGAACACGGCGACGTAGGGCTCCGCCATGTCGCCGGCCCGGACGACGTCCTCCCAGGCCGGGCACTCGGCCCGGATCCAGGCGACGATCTCGCGGGCGACGTCGGGCGCCGGCACGAGCTCGCGCCGCACCACCTTGGGCAGCGACTTGATGGTCGCGATGGTCAGCTCTTCGAGGAGCCCCGGCACCATCCAGTCGAACCCGTCCGGCACGACGCGCAAGAGCACGGCGATGGGGAGGTGCACGGTGACGCCGTCGGCGTCGGACCCGGGCTGGAACTGGTAGGTGAGCGGCAGGGAGAGCTCGCCCTGGGGCCACTTCTCGGGGAACTCGGAGGTGTCGACCGACGCGTCGCCGACGAGCTGCTCCATCGTGAACGTGAGCAGGTCCGGCGTCTCCTTGCGGGCGCGCGACCACCAGCGGTCGAAGTGCGCGGCGGACACCACGGAGTCGGGGACGCGCTCGTCGTAGAAGGCGAAGAGGTCGTCCTCGTCCGCGACCAGGCCGCGCTGCCGGGAGCGGGCCTCGAGCTCGCCGGCCTCCTCCAGGAGCGCGCGGTTGTCGTGGAAGAACCGGTGGTGCGTGGTCCACTCGCCCTCCACGAGCGCGTGCCGCACGAACATCTCGCGCGCCGCCTCGGGGTCGACCTTCGCGTACAGCACGCGCCGGTCGGACACGATCGGTACCCCGTACAGCAGCACCTTCTCGGTGCACATCGCCGCGCCCTGCTTGGACGACCAGTGCGGCTCCGAGTAGGTGCGCTTCGCGAGCGGGCCGGCGAGGTCCTCGGCCCACTCCGGCTGGATGCGGGCGACGTCGCGCGCCCACAGGCGGCTGGTCTCGACGAGCTCGCCCGCCATGATCCATACGGGCGGCTTCTTCGACAGCGGCGACCCGGGGAAGATCGCGAAACGCGCCCCCCGGGCACCCACGTACTCGTTCCGCGCCTGCTTCTTCGCCCGCTTCAGCGCGATCTCGCGCTGCGCCCCACGCAGGTGCGCGACGGCGGATGCTTTGACCTCGCCTGTGTCCTGCATCCCGATCTGCGACAACAGCCCGGCGAGCAGCGACCGGTGAATCGTGTCGTCGTCCCAGGTCTGGCGGTACGACGTCGCCTCGACCTCCGCGGGTGAGCTGTCGGTGGTCGAGCCATCGCTGGTCGAGCCATCGCTGGTCGAGCTTGTCGAGACCTCGCCTGGTCTCGACAAGCTCGACCCGCGGGAGTCGTTCGACCCGCGGGTGCGCGGCTGGAACGACATCTCGATGCCCAGGGGCTTCGACATCTCGCGGAGCTGGGCCACGACGTCCTGCCACTCGCGGATCCGCAGGAAGTTCAGGTACTCGGACTTGCACAGCCGCCGGAAGGCCGAGCTGCCCATCAGGTGCTGCTGCTCCCGCACGTACTCCCAGAGGTTCAGGTACGTGAGGAAGTCGGAGCGCGGGTCGGCGAAGCGGGCGTGCAGCTGGTCGGCCTGCGCCCGCTGCTCGGCCGGGCGCTCGCGGGGGTCCTGGATCGACAGCGCGGCCGCGACGATCGCTACCTCGCGGGCGACGCCGTGCCGCGAGCCCTCGATGACCATGCGGGCCAGGCGGGGGTCCATGGGGAGCTGGGCGAGCGTGCGGCCGACGTCGGTGAGCTGCGTGACCGTCTCGCTGGTCGAGCCTGTCGAGACCTCCTCCAGCGCGCCGAGCTCCGTGAGGAGCTGGACGCCGTCGCGGATCGCGCGCGTGTCCGGGGGCTCGACAAAGGGGAAGCGGGCGACGTCGTCGGGCGTGCTGACCACGCCCACCGAAATCATCTGCAGCAGCACCGACGCCAGGGACGTGCGCAGGATCTCGGGCTCGGTGAACTCGGGGCGCCCGTCGAAGTCCTCCTCCGCGTAGAGGCGGATCGCTATGCCGTCCGCGACACGGCCGGAGCGGCCGCTGCGCTGGTTGGCGGACGCCTGCGACACCGGCTCGATCGGCAGCCGCTGCACCTTGGTCTGCTTGGAGTAGCGGCTGATGCGTGCCGTCCCCGGGTCGACGACGTAGTGGATGCCGGGGACGGTCAGCGACGTCTCGGCGACGTTCGTAGCGAGCACGATGCGCCGGGAGCCGTGCTGCTGGAAGACCCGGTGCTGCTCGGCGCTCGACAGCCGCGCGTACAGCGGCAGGATCTCGACGTGCTGGGGGTGCTTCGGGTCGCGGGCGCGTTCCTTGAGGTGGCCGGCGAGCCCGTCGGCGGTGTCGTGGATCTCGCGCTCGCCCGAGAGGAACACGAGGATGTCGCCGGTGCCCTCGCGCATCAGCTCGTCGCACGCCTCGATGATGCCGGTGACGAGGTCCTTCTCCTCGCTGCCCCGCGCCCTGCCCTTCTTGGTCCCCGTTGGTCGAGCCTGTCGAGACCCAGTGGTGGTCTCGACAGGCTCGACAGGCGAGGAGGGCTCGACCCGCGAGGAGGGCTCGACCCGCGACGGGTCGTCGTCCGGCGACAGCGGGCGGTACCGGATCTCCACCGGGTACGTCCGGCCCGTGACCTCGACGATCGGGGCCAGGCTCGGGAGGACGTCGCTGACGTACGCGGGCGCTCCGCCCCGCTCGGCCAGGGCCGCGGGGGAGAAGTGCGCGGCGAACCGCTCCGAGTCGATGGTCGCCGACGTGATGATCAGCTTGAGGTCGGGCCGCTGGGGGAGGAGCCGCGACAGGTAGCCGAGCAGGAAGTCGATGTTGAGGGACCGCTCGTGCGCCTCGTCGATGATGATCGTGTCGTAGGCGAGCAGCTGCGGGTCGCGCTGGATCTGGGCGAGCAGGATGCCGTCGGTCATCACCTTGACCAGCGTCTGGTCGCTGGACTGGTCGGTGAACCGGACCTGGTAGCCCACCACGCCGCCGAGCTGCGTGTCGAGCTCCTCGGCGATGCGCTCGGCGACCGTGCGCGCGGCCAGCCGCCGGGGCTGGGTATGCCCGATCTGGCCCTGCCGCCCGCGGCCCAGCTCGAGCGCGATCTTCGGGATCTGGGTGGTCTTGCCCGAGCCGGTCTCGCCGGCCACGATCACCACCTGGTGGTCGCGGATCGCCGCCGAGATGTCCGCGCGGCGTGCGGAGACGGGCAGCTGCGCCGGGTAGGTGATGGGCGGCACCTCGACCGCGGCGCGCTTGGCGGCCGCCGCCTCGAGCTGCGCCGTCGACACGCGCTGCGGCCCGTTGCGCCGGGGCCGGCGGTTCTGCCGGTCCGGCTGCCTGCCCGACCCGCGACGGCGGTTCCGGCCTCCGCCCGGGCGGCCGCGATCGCCGTCGGACACTGGGGTGGAAGAAGGCTCGGTACTCACAACCCCCCATTCTCCCAGGACCGGCAAGGTGTTTTGCCATGCCGTGTCAGACCCACAGGTCATCCGAGTGACCTGTGGGTCTGACACGGCGGGGAGTCAGCTGGCCTGTGCCGCGTTGAGCAGGTCCAGCGCGCCGTGCTGGCAGCCGTGCCCCGCGGTCACGGGAACCCGCGGGCCGTTCCAGTGCGGGCCGTACATGTCGAGCGAGTCACGGTCGTTGCCGTACGCGGTGTCGGCCTGCCGGTCGAGGTAGCCGCTGTACGGGCGGTCGCCCAGCGTGGAGTTGAGCTTGCCCAGGCCGCGGACGTAGGCGCCCTTGAAGGAGGCGCCGTCGCTGTTGCAGTCGTCGCCCTCGTTCACCTCCCGCAGCACCCCGCCGGGGTTGAGGTAGGTGGAGCTGGTCGAGGCGTTCGCCAGGTTCCGGGCGGTGGTGAGCAGCGTCGCGTCCCCCGTGGCCCGGTGCAGCTCGGTCAGGGCGCCAAGGATGACGCCCTGGTTGTAGGTCCACGTGGGCTCACCGTTGTTGACGCACGAGTCGTTGAGCCCGTCGTTGATCAGGTTGCCCGAGTTGATCATGCCGCTGGCCCGGAACCAGTCCCAGCCCTGCTGGGCGCGCTGGAGGTACGTGGTGTCGCCGGCGATGCGGTTGTGCAGCGCCGCGTTGAGCTGGATGTACAGCTCGTTGGTGATGGCGTTCTTGTAGGCGATGTCCGTGTTCCACTGCACGCCGCCGCCGCACTTGTCGGTCCAGTAGGCGCGCATGTGGTCGGCGTCGGCCCGCGCCGTGTTCAGGTACCGGCTGTCGCCGGTCAGGTCGTAGGCGGCGATCCAGGCGAGGCCCCACCAGCCGGTGTCGTCCAGGTACTCGTTCCGGAACTGGCCCTGGCGCGCGTCGACGTTCTTGTCGTAGGTCTGCGCGATCGCGTACCGGTAGCTGCCCATCCCGCTGATCCGGGCGTTGTCGATGACGGCGGTCAGCGCGTTCGCGCCCGTCCACCAGCCGTTGGTCTCGAACAGGCCGGTGTTGCGGTCCCACAGCATCATCAGGGCGGTGGCGGCCGCCGTCGAGCGGCTACCGGCGTTGCGGTCGTTGCGGGCCCAGCTGGTGCAGGCGATCTCGGGCCGGTCGCCGGCCTTGCCGCAAGCCCGCAGGGCGCCGACGCCAGCGGTGTTCCAGTCGTCCACGTTGTACATCTGGGTGCGCCAGCCGGTGGAGCCCGCCGGGATCCTCGTGACGCCGAGCCTGCTGCCCGACGCCCACGTCCGGCCGCCGTCGAACGACCGGTCGAGCCAGATCTCGTCGTCGGCCTGGCCGCCGTCGATCGAGCCCCAGCCCATGACGTCGGGGTCGGAGACGTGCAGCCGGATCGTGCGGCCGTAGATCGAGGCGCTCACCGGCACGCGGTCGCCGGCGGCGGTGCCCGGGTCCCGGGCGTCGCAGTAGATGTCGCAGATCTCGGCGGACAGCGAGGCGGGCGCAGCATCGGGCGTAGCGGCCGATCGTGGCGCAGCAGCGGTCAGGGAGGTGGCGGCGGTCCGGCTCGCTGGCTCGCCCGGAGCGGCGTCGGCCCGCGAGACCGGGGAGAGGGACGCTGCCAGCAGGCAGGCGACGGCGATGGCCGCCGCCGTGCCGACGGCGCGGGTCCTGCCTCGCGAACCGGGCCGGAGCCGTGGCCGGACGCGGGACTCGGCGCGCGTGCCGGTGCGTCGGCGAGGGTGGTCGGAGGGTGCTGACAGCGATGTCATCGGAACTCCCTGTGCTCGTCCTGGCTTCCGTCGTTGGAGTGGTGGAGCGATGGAGCGGGAACGCGGCCCGACCTGAGCCGCGGCCCGAACAGATTCACCCGGAAGAGTTCACCCGGAAGCGGCGGCGCGTCAAGGGGCTCGCTGGGCAGGCCCACAGCTCGACCCCTGCGCACGGCGCGGATCCCTCGGCGTGTCGCGTGCCGCGTGCAGGGGTCGAACTGCCGACGGAGCGACATGGGGATGGCTACCCATGTTGCGAACGGCGGCGCGTCCGTAGGCTCTCGGCATGACGTTCCGCGCGCTCATCGCTCTCTGCGAGAGCCGGATCAACGGCCTGAGCCGCATGCGCCAGGCGCTGGAGCACAGTGGCGCGCCGGAACACGTCGAGGGCCTGATCGACGACCTGCGCGGCGCGGCGTCGGACTGGGACGAGGCCGTCACCATCCGGCCCGACGGCGATCCCGTGGCGCTCCGCGCTGGTGCGCGGACGGTGCGGACCGGTACGCCGGGCTTCGGCGCCGTGGCCGATGCTCTCGACACCTACGCGGCAGCCCTCGCGGCGGGGCAGGGCCGGCACGCCTCCGGGGTGACGCAGCTCCGTGCCGCCCAGCAGTGCGCGGCTGGGCTCCCGGTCGCCGGCGACGTCGACCCGCACCGGGCGGAGGCCGCGTCCAGGGCCGCGGTCGCCGTGGTCGACGTCGCCTGCGCGGGCTACGCCGCCTGCCTGGACGCCTACGAGGAGGTCCGCGACGCGGAGGCGGCGCTCTACGCGACCCTGGCGTACGTCCAGGTCAGGCGCTCAGACCGCCCGAGCGACCTGAGCGCCTGACAGGGCGCGGGGTCAGTACGAGCAGGTGTCCAGGAGGTGCTGCCTCCGCGGAACCGGGAAGTGTCAGACCCTCAGGTCACCGGAGTGGCCTGAGGGTCTGACACGTCTGGGGTTTTCTGACAGGTGGGGCGTCAGGCCGTCAGCGTGCCCAGGTAGTAGCCGAGGCCGACCAGGGCGAGCGCGCCGACGGTCTCGATGATGGCGAGCGCGAGGCCCCAGCGGGCGAGCCACAGGTCGAAGCCCTCCTTGCCGGCGCGGGCGACGGCGATCGCGTTCAGGACGACGCCGATGACCGGCAGGGCGGCGAGGAAGAAGGTGAGGAGGCTGAAGACGGTGGTCTGCGGGTCCTCCTCCTCGGCGGCCGGAGCGGCGGCGGTCTCGGTGACCGCGGCGGCGACGACGGCGGTCTCGGTCACGACCTCGGCGGCGGGGGCTGCCTGCGCGGTCACCGCCGGAGTCTCGACGGCCGCTGCGGGCTCCGGCGCGGCCGGCGTCTCAGCGGCGGGGGCCTCGGGGGTGCTCGGGGCCTCGGGGGCCTCGGTCTCTGCCGGCGCCTCGGACGTCGCCTCCGGTGCGGCGGGCTCGGCCTCGGCGACCGCGGTGGCGGTCACGGCCGCGTTCTCGTCGGTCGTGGCCTCGGGAGTCGTGGTGTCGGGCGTGGTCATGGTGGTAGTGCTCCCCTGTTTGCAGGTTGTGGGAAATGTCAGGCCATATTGTGGAGTATCCGAATGGTCTTGGATAGACCGGTATCGCCGAATGAAGCGGCAGAGGCCGCCGCCCCGGGGAGCGACAGCCTCTGCGCTGCTGGTCATGCCGCGGCGCGCTGCGCGCGCCCCGTCCTGGCTCAGGTCACATGGTGGTCGGCACCGAGAGCGCCGCCCAGACGCCGAGCCCGACCAGCACCAGGTAGAGCACGGTGAAGATGATCGAGAGGGACAGGCCCCACTTCGTGAGCTTGCTGTCCAGACCCGCCTTGCCGGCCTTCGAGGCGGCGATCGCCGAGACGATGATCCCGATCGGGGGGACGACGAACGCGAGCACGAGGCCCACGATGGCCAGGGTGTTGGCCTGCGGGTCCTGGACCGCTCCCTCGACGGCGGGTGCGGTGGGGGTCTCGGTCATGAGGGACTTCCTTTCACGGCCACTGTTCCGGCCGTTCGACTGCGGGCGCGTCTGCGCCCGTACGGACCCGGGTCAGTGTGAAGCATCCTGAGATGTGCCTGGAAGACCTCATTGCGTAGTACGCCCGAATCGTTACTCTTGGCAACTGGAGCGTCACCGGCTCCGGAGTCTCGCGTCTTCCCCGGGGAGAGCGGTTCACCCGGGCGCCGATAATTCTCGTCCACTCGTCCTCACCTGAACGTGATAGTCCTGAAGGAACATCCGACCGGCACGTCCTGCGCACCGGAAAGCCGCGCACCGAACCGAGGGGGCGACACATGAACGACAAGGCGGAGAAGCTCGTTCCGCACTCCCCTCGCACTGGCCTGCGAAGCTTCCTCCGCACCGCCGGGACCGGGGCAGTCGCGGTGGTGATCGCCGTGGGCGTGCTGTTCATGGCCACGGCGAGCGTCCCCGCCGCACGCACGCCCGGGAACGACGGCGACCTCCCGATGCGGCTCAACGGGCTGATCGAGAGCGTCAGCGTCGGCGAGACCGACACCGCCCCCGACGGCGTCACGCTGGTCCAGATCGTGGCGGTCCTCGAACGCGCGGAGCAGCGGGCGCGGGAGGAAGGGCCGAACTTCAGCCCCACGATCGCGCAGGCCGCGGCCGAGCTCGGGATGCTCTACACCACGTACCAGATGCAGCAGCTCGCGTTCGGCGAGAACAACGAGGGCCTTCGTCCCGACGACGCCCCGGCCGCCTCCGGTTCCGGTTCCGGTTCCGAGGAGGACGGTGACGCCCCGGCGTCGGGCCCGGAGAAGGACGCCGGTTCCGGGGGGCGCGACGGCGCCGCGACGGGTGCCGACACGAAGGACGGTGCCGACAGGAACGGCGGCGCCAAGGATGCCGACGACGCCCCGGCCGGCGACAGCGCCGACGACAAGGACGACGTCGACCGGCCGCAGCCCGAGGAGGACACTCCGCCCGCGGTCGAGGTGTCGAACGAGCGCACCCCGGTGATCGACTCGCACGACGAGGACCCGCAGGCGGGTTATGTCACCTACGACCAGGTGGTGATCGCGGCCGTGCGGCTGGCGAACCTGCTGGACCCGTCGGTGCCCAACGCGCTGGTGGAGGTGAACGGCGTCGAGCAGGGCACGGGCAGGAGCGGCGTCTCGCTGCGCGAGAACCTGCTGGACGTCGTGAGCATGTTCGGCGCCACCACCACCGGATACGCCAACGGCCGCATCCCCGCCGACGTGCTGTGCCCGCTGTCGTTCGCCCCCGGGCACATGCTGCGCTGCGACGCCGCCGAACGGCTGACGGCGCTCAGCGCCGAGTTCGAGGCGGAGTTCGGCTACCCGATCCCGATCACCGACTCCTACCGGTCCTACGCGGCCCAGGTCGTCCTGGCCGGCGTCAAGCCGCTCCTCGCCGCGACCCCCGGCACCTCGAACCACGGCTGGGGGATCGCCGTGGACCTCGGCAACCCGATCGCGGGCGGCAGCTCCCCGCAGTACGTCTGGCTGCGGGTCCACGGCCCGGACTACGGCTGGGACAACCCGTCGTGGGCCCGCCTCGGCGGCGCGAAGCCGGAGCCGTGGCACTTCGAGTTCTTCGCCGCCGGTTCCATCCCGAACCGCGCCATCGACCCGTCCGACGTCGGCACCTGGTCGCCGTCCGACTCCGAGCCCCCGCGCTACAAGCCGGCGCTCGACCCCAAGCCCAGGGACGAGTCCTCGGGCAGTGTGCGCAAGCCGGGCACGAAGCCGTCGGACGACCCGGGCGACAACCCGCCGTCGCAGAAGCCGCCGGAGCCGACCCCGAAGCCGAGCGACCCGGGTGACGATCCGACGGACGAGCCGTCGCGGCCGACGCCGCCGACAGGCGGGACGCCGAGTAACCCGCCGCCCAGCGGGGACCCGTCAGACGAGCCCAGCGGGGACCCGTCGGACGAGCCCAGCGAGGACCCGTCGGACGAGCCCTCGGAGGAGCCGAGCGGGGATCCGTCAGAGCAACCGTCGGACGAGCCGAGCGAGGAGCCGAGTGAGGAGCCGTCGGAGGAGCCGAGCCCGGCGCCGGACCCCTCGGAGGAGCCGTCCGACGAGTGCCCGGTGACGGAACCCGAGACGGACCAGTCGCCCGCACCGAGCCCTGACGCCACTGACGACGCCACGGCTGGCAGCACCGCCACGGACGACGGCACCGCCAGCGGGTCGGAAGAGGATCCCTGCACCGTCCCGGACGAGGTCCCGGAGGGTGAGGCCGACGCGTCGTCGTCCGGCCTGCTCGCGGTCCTCCCCACGTCGACGAGCGTCGTCACCGCCAGCCGTCGTCCCCGCCCGCGAGGGCTGAGCTGACGGATGACAGCGGAACAGGCACCGAAGGGGCAGGCAGCGGGACCGGACGAAGGGTCTGCCGGAGATCCCCGGCGCTTCCTGCGGTCCGGGCGCCTGGAGTCGATGCCGCGCAGGTGGCGGGACAGGGTGGCGGTGACGCGCTACATGGCGGTGCAGGCGCTGCCGACGCTGCTCGAGCCCGTCACCGAGCGCGAGCTGACGGAGCGGCTGCGGGAGCTGGCCCACGACCCGGTCGGCGTCCGGCGTGCGATGGTGGACCACGGGCTCGTGAAGCGCACGCGGGACGGCGCCGAGTACTGGCGCACCGAACGCACCGAGTACGACGGCTGAGCGGCGACCACGTGCCCGTGCGACATAGAGTTCTTTGACCAGATTGCGAGACAACGAAGACTCGCGTTTTCAGGATAGGAAATGCCATGAGCGAAGAACGCGCGGTCGCGGCACTCGAGGCGACCGGCATCCCGTTCGAGATGACGCGGCACGGCCAGGTCGCCAGCCTCGCCGAGGCGGCGGCCGCGCGCGGCGTCGAACCAAACAAGCTGATCAAGACGATCGTCGTGCGCCGGGCCGACGACGACTTCCTGTTCGTGCTGGTCCCTGGCGACCGGCAGATCTCCTGGCCCAAGCTGCGTGCGCTGCTCGGCGTCTCGCGGCTGTCGATGCCGAGCAAGGAGGTGGCTTTCGAGGTCACCGGCTACGAGAGGGGAACCATCACTCCGTTCGGGTCGTTCCACAGGTGGCCCGTCGTCGCGGACTCCCGGCTCGGTGAGCCAGGGCCCGTGTCGATCGGCGGTGGCGCTCACGGAGTGGGTGCCACGGTCGATGCCGTCCACCTCACGACGGCGCTCGATGCCACGGTAGCGGACGTGACCGACCCTCTGTGAGCCCGGTCCTGGAAGGGTGTCGAGCAGTCCGCGAGGGTGCGGAGGCCGGCAGTTCTCCTTCGTGCAACGTGACCGTAACGCCTGGGGGGTGGACGGAAGCACTGTGCCGGGTGAACACTCGCCGTAGGCAATTCTTGCCCCTCCCGGCCAAGGAGTGGTCAGAGAGCACCAAGAAGCGTCCAAGTCAGCGTCCAAGCAAGTGTGTGGAAGTCAGTGTCTAACGAAGTCGAGGCCCGACCAATGCAGGACGGAGCGAATGACCCCATGGACCCTCTCCCGTCAGATTCAGCGCAGGACATGGCTCCCGGACGTCCGGGATCTGGTATCGCCTGCCGGAGCACCTACGAGGGCACGGTGCTGACCCTCTGGGGTGACATCGACGCGCTGCTGCGCGAGAACGCGAGCGAGGCGATGGCCACGCTCGCCGCACGACCCGATCCCGACCCCGTCATCGTCGACGCCCGGGATGTCACGTTCATCGACTCCTCCGGGGTGGCCTTCATCCTCCAGGTGTTCGTGCTCGGCGAGGAGACGGGTTCGCCCGTGCTGCTCCGTGAGCCGTCCGCCGTGGTGATGGAGGTCCTGGACATGGTCGGTATCAGCCAGCGGATCCCCGTGGTCCGCAACGCGGCGGCCAGCGCCTAGCCGTAGATCGAACAACCTGGTCGGCTCCGTTCGATCATTCGGGAGAGTGGCACTCTTGTCCGGTGAAGAACTGGGCAGCGAATCTCACCTACTCCTCCGCGCGCATCGAGCGCCCTCGGACCCTCGCGGAGCTCGCCGGCATCGTCGCCGGTGAGCCCCGCGTCCGGGCCCTCGGATCGCGCCACTCGTTCTGCGACGTCGCGGACACCACCGGCGTGCACGTCCAGCTCGACCTGCTGGACGACGGCCGCCCGCCCCTCGAGGTCGACCCCGGCACGGGCGTGGCGTCGGTCCGCGCGGGCCTGCGCTACGGCGAGGTAGCACCGGAGCTGCACGCCCGGGGCCGGGCGCTGCCCGCCATGGCGTCTCTGCCGCACATCTCGGTGGCGGGCGCCGTCGCCACGGGGACGCACGGCTCGGGTGACGGCACGCGCTCGCTGGCGGGCGACGTCGTCGGGGTGGAGCTCATGACCGCCTCCGGCGAGGTGCTGACCCTGCGCCGCGGCGACGCCGACTTTCCGGGCTCGGTCGTCGCGCTCGGGGCCCTCGGCGTCGTGACGCGCGTGGAGCTGGCGACCGTGCCGACGTTCGACGTGCGCCAGGACGTCTTCACCGGGCTGTCGTGGGAGGCGCTGTTCGAGAACCTCTCCGCTGTCATGGGCAGCGCGTACTCCGTCAGCGTCTTCACGAGCTGGTACGAGCCCGACGTGCGCCTGGTCTGGTGCAAGTCCCGGGTGCCGGCAGGCTCGGACGGCGCAGCGCCCGCGCTCCCCGTCGAGCTGGGCGCCGCCCCGGCGACCCGGCCGATGCACCCGCTGCCCGACGTCGCCGCCGTCGCGTGCACCGAGCAGGGCGGGGTGCCCGGGCCGTGGTTCGAGCGGCTGCCGCACTTCCGGCTGGACTTCACGCCGTCCCTCGGCGAGGAGCTGCAGTCGGAATACCTCCTGCCGCGCACCGCGGGGCCCGACGCCGTCCGCGCCCTGCGGGCCCTCGGGGACCGGATCGGGCCGCTGCTGCTGACGTCGGAGATCCGCACGGTCGCCGGCGACGACCAGTGGCTGAGCACCGCGCCGGAGGACAGCCTCGCGTTCCACTTCACGTGGCAGCAGGACTGGCCGGCCGTCCGGGCCGTGCTGCCGGAGCTGGAGGCGGCGCTCCTGCCGCTCGGCGCGCGGCCGCACTGGGGCAAGCTGTTCACGGTCCCGGTGGCGGACCTGCCGGGCCTGTACCCGCGGTTCGACGACTTCGCCGGGCTGGCCGCGCGGCTCGACCCGACGGGCAAGTTCCGCGGGGGCTACGTCGAGGCGCTGCTCGTCCGGTGAGCACGGCGGAATGCCCCTGCCGGGGTGAGCCTCGCCGGAGGCGCATGATTTCGCGCTCGCGGGGTTTATCTCGCAAGATCGAGGTATGAGCGACGCGCGGAGAGCGACCGCGGAGCTGCACTTCGGCAAGTCAGACATCAAGCGGCTTGCCGGAGTATTTGCACAGGCCAACCCGCAAGGAGGAGGATTAAACGTTCCTCGCGACACATCAACGATCCAACCCAGGAGACCCCTGATGCGCAGGCTTCCCGCCCTCACCGCTGCGGCGGCACTGACCGCCGCCGCCCTCGTCCTCACCGCGTGCACCAACGCGTCGCAGGAGCCCGCCGGCGGCGCCGCTTCCGGCAGCGCCAGCGCCGCGGCGTCGTTCGACCCGTCGACCGTCGAGGTCGACGAGGACATCGCGGCAATGCTGCCCGACGACGTCGCGGACAGCGGCACCCTCACCGTGGGCTCCGACACCACCTACGCGCCCAACGAGTTCATCGACGCCGACGGCCAGACGCCGGTCGGCTTCGACGTCGACATGGCGAAGGCCATCGGTGCGGTGCTCGGCCTGGAGACCAAGGTGGAGTCCGCGGCGTTCGACGGCATCATCCCCGCCATCGGCTCCAAGTACGACGTCGGCATCTCCAGCTTCACGATCAACCCCGAGCGCGTCGCCGAGGTAAACATGATCAGCTACTTCACCGCCGGCTCGCAGTACGCCGTCGCGGCGGGCAACCCGGACGACTTCGACTCCGAGAGCCTGTGCGGCGTCACTGTCGCCGTCCAGACGTCGACCATCCAGGACGACGAGCTCACAGCGCTCTCGAAGGACTGCGAGAAGGACGGCGACGACCCGATCGACGTGCTGCGCTACGAGTCGCAGGCCGACGCCACCACCAACCTCGTGGGCGGCAAGGCGCAGGCCATGTACGCCGACTCGCCGGTGATCGGCTACGCGGTGACGCAGACCGACGGCCAGATCGAGGCCTTCGGCGACATCCGCGACGCCGCGCCCTACGGCATCGTCGTGGCGAAGGACGACAAGGAGCTGACCGAGGCCGTCCAGGCCGCCGTGCAGAAGCTCATGGACGACGGCACGCTCAAGGAGGCCTTCGCCGTCTGGGGCTCCGACGACGGCGTGCTGGACGAGGCTGAGCTCAACCCGGCCGGCTGATGAGCGACTCCACGTCACCGACGCATGCTCCGGCGTCGGGCACGGATCCGGTACCCAACCGGATCCATGCCCGGCCGGTGCCCCGGCCCGGCCGCCTCGTGGCGGCCGTGGTCGTGCTGGTCCTGGCCGCCATGGCGGCCAACGCGCTGATCACGAACGACGCCTTCCGCTGGGACGTCGTGTGGCTGTACCTGCGCGACACCGTGGTGCTCCGCGGCGTCATGTGGACCCTGATCCTCACGTTCGGGTCCATGGCGCTCGCCATCGTGCTGGCCATCACGCTCGCGATGATGCGCCGGTCGGACAACCCGATCATGCGCTGGGTGAGCTGGGCCTGGATCTGGTTCTTCAGAGGCACGCCGATCTACACACAGCTCGTCTTCTGGGGTCTGCTCGCGGTGCTCTACCCGCGGCTGTCGCTGGGCATCCCGTTCGGTCCGGAGTTCTTCACGTTCCGTACCGACGACGTGATCACCGCGTTCTGGGCGGCGCTGCTGGGCCTCGCGCTCAACGAGTCCGCCTACCTCGCGGAGATCGTGCGAGCCGGCCTGACCTCAGTGGACCCAGGCCAGACCGAGGCCGCGAAGGCGCTCGGGATGAAGGACGGCAAGATCATGCGCCGCGTCGTGCTGCCGCAGGCCATGCGCGTCATCGTGCCGCCAACCGGCAACGAGACCATCTCGATGCTGAAGACCACGTCGCTGGTCATCGCAGTGCCCTTCACGCTCGAGCTGACCTACGCCACCAGCGCCATCGGCAACCGCATCTTCCTGCCCGTGCCGCTGCTCGTCATCGCGGCGCTCTGGTACCTGCTCATCACCTCGATCCTGATGGTGGGGCAGAGCTACCTGGAGCAGTACTACGGGCGCGGGTTCGGCACCGCCACCGGGGGGCGCGGGCGCGGCAAGGGGCCCCGTGGCAAGCAGGCGGCCATCGCGGCCGCCGGCACCGTGCCGGTGGACATCACCAAGGAGGTGACGCCATGAGCGTCGTCGCTGACTCCGCCGCGACTCCGGCGGACTCCTCGGACATGGTCTCCGTGCGGGCCGTGCACAAGGTCTTCGGTCACGGGCACGACGCCGTGCACGTCCTGAAGGGCGTCGACCTCGACGTCGCGCGGGGCGAGGTCACGGTGATCCTCGGCCCGTCCGGGTCCGGCAAGTCCACCCTCCTGCGCTGCATCAACGAGCTCGAGGAGATCACCGGCGGCTCCGTCGTCGTCGGCGGCGACCTCATGGGATACCGCGAGGACGCCAAGGGGACGCTGCACCGGCTGCACCCCAAGGTGGTCGCCAAGCAGCGCTCGCGGATCGGCATGGTGTTCCAACGGTTCCACCTGTTCCCGCACATGACGGCGCTCGAGAACATCATGGAGGCGCCCATCCAGGTGCGCGGGCTCTCCAAGAAGGCGGCCAAGCAGCGGGCGCTGGAGCTGATCGAGCGGGTCGGGCTGTCGGACCGGATGAACCACTACCCGGCGCAGCTCTCCGGCGGCCAGCAGCAGCGGGTCGCCATCGCCCGGGCGCTCGCGATGGACCCGGAGCTCATGCTGTTCGACGAGCCGACGTCGGCCCTCGACCCCGAGCTCGTGGGCGAGGTGCTGGCGGTGATGCAGGACCTGGCGCGGTCCGGCATGACGATGATCGTGGTGACGCACGAGATCGGGTTCGCACGTGGGGTCGCCGACCACGTCGTGTTCATGGACGACGGCGTGATCGTCGAGGCGGGGCCGCCCCTGGCGGTCCTGGACCACCCGAAGGAACAGCGCACGCGCGACTTCCTGGCCCACGTCCTCTAACCCCGCGCGTTGAGTGCTGGGTATTTGCGGCTCAGAGAGCTATTTCTCCGCAAATACCCAGCACTCAACGCGTTGAATGTGGAACCTCATACCTGGTCGGCTGCGTCTATGGGGCATGACGCACACGAAGCGACGCGTATGGCGCCGCGCAGCCCTGCCGGGACAGGACACCGGCCACAGCTCCGGGCGGTGTTCCGGATGAGCGAGGTAGCGGTGAGTCCGGAGGTACAGCCGAGCACGGACGAGATCGCCGTCGTCCGGAGCGGTCTGGACCCCGTCGCCGACTTCACGATGTTCGCGCAGGCCAACACCCCGGCGCTGTACCGGATCGCGTACCTGTTGTGCGGCGACCAGCACCGGGCGCAGGACCTGGTGCAGCTCGCGCTCGAGCGGACGTTCAAGGCCTGGAAGAAGGTGGGCGAGGGCGACCCGTTCGCCTACGCCCGCCGCGTCCTGGCGACGGCACGCATCGACACCTGGCGCCGCACCCGCCGCGAGGTGCTCACCGACGACCCGGGGGTCAACACCCAGGAGCTGGGCACCCCCGCGTCGGACGTCGATCTCGCCGAGCGGGACCGCCTGGTCCGCGCGCTCATGGTGCTGTCGGTCAAGCAGCGGCGCGTAGTGGTCCTGCGCTACCTCCTGGACCGCTCGGAGGCCGACACCGCAGCGGAGCTCGGCATCTCCGCCGGCACGGTCAAGTCCACAGCCTCGCGCGCCCTGGCGCGCCTGCGCACCCTCGTGGTGTCCGACGGCGAAGGGAGCCGGTCATGAACGTCCACGACATCCACGCGAAGCAGGACGCGGCACTGCTGGCCGGGCTCCGCGCGGCCGGCTCGACCATCGAGCCGCCGAGGTCCCTCGACCCGACGGCCATGGCGGTACGCGCAGTGCGCACCGTGCGGCGTCGGCGGGTGGTGGTCGCGGCGACGGCCGGCGTCGCCGCGCTCGTGCTCACCGGGGCGGGGATCGGCGCCGCGGGCGCGATCTACGCCGACCGGCAGCCGCTGCCGGGCACCGACAGGTCGACGGCCGAGGCGACCGAGGCGCCGTCGGCCGACCCGACGCCGGACCCGAGCCCGAGCGGCGACCCGGAGGTGGCACCCCCGGAATACCTGAAGACCGGTGGCGGGACCCTGCCGGTGCTGCCGGGCGTCGAGCGCGGCGTGGTCGACGGCGCCGGCAGCTCGCCGTACATCCTGGGCGGGCTCTGGTACGAGGTCCCGCCGGGTGGCTGGACGACGGTCGGCGACGTCAACGCGGGCGGGGTAGCCGGATGGCTGGAACCGGACCACCCGCTGGCGATGAGCTTCGAACCGAGCACGCTCGACATGAGCATCGACGACCTGGACGCGACGATCGAGCTGCGCAACGTGACCGACGTCGCCGGCTGGACGGCGCCCGCGAGGGACTCGGGCGCGACGACCCTCGACATCGAGGGCGCCGACCTCGTGGTCATCGAGCAGCACGAGCGCGAGGGCAAGGTCCGCCCCGCGACGATCCGGATCCGTAGCGGCGCCGAGGGCTGGGTCATCGAGACCCGGTTCGCGGCGAATGCGGACGGCGACAAGACGCTCCGCGACTTCGTGGGCAACCTGTGGCTCAAGGACGCGGGCGAGCCCGACTGGTACAAGCCGGCGTACGAGTACCCGACGCTCGACGCGATCGAGCAGGGCGTTCCCGCCGGCTGGCACCGGACTGAGCACAACGACCTGAAGTTCGCGGTGCCGAAGGGCTGGACGTCCCAGGCGACCGAGGGGCAGTTCTCACCGGGCGTCGAGTGGACGGGCACGACCGTCACGCACGCGGAGCCGGGCGTCGACATGGAGACGCTCGAGGGGTGGGTGGACGCCTCCGAGGAGGAGAAGGCGGAGGCCGCCCGGGAGACGGTGTCGCACGAACGCGTCTACGTGCAGGGCGGCAAGCCCGGCGGCAACTGGTGGGCGCAGACCATGACGGCGCCCCAGTCCCAGCTGATCGACGTCCCGGGCGCGGACTACGCCGAGGTCCAGCCGACGCTCCACAACAAGGACGGCGAGCCCGACTACTACACGGTGAACATCTACATCCACCAGGAGGACCAGGGCGAGAACCTGTTCCTCGTCATCGACTTCGACGGCGGCGAGCAGGGCTGGCAGGACCTGCACACCTTCCTGGGGACTCTCGACTTCCGGCGCTGACGCGCCCGTCCGCACCCCCAGCACGGGCCAGCCGTACAGGTCACCTCGGTGATCCGTACGGCTGGCCCGTGTCGTGTCGCCGGTGAGTGGCCCGGCTCACATCGACTCCGACGCGATTCTCTGAAACTCGATGGAACCTTCGTCCGGGCCGGCCCGTGTTCCGTTCGTGACAGTCACGAGTCCGCGCGTATTCGCGCCAGAGCCCCGGGTGCCCAAGCCCGTGGTCCTGCGTGTCGTGCGCGCCGACTCCAGCTCTGCGGACGACCTGGAGACCGTGACCACCGAGCCGAACACCCCAGACTCTCCATCCACCACGACGCCGGAGTCGGCGGCGGAGCTCGCGATCGTGCCGGTCGCGGACGACGTAGACACCGAACCGGAAGCCACGACGGAGCGCGGACCGAAGAACATGACCGCTGCCGCGTCGGACGGCACCCCCCGAAAGACCGAACCCGTCCCCGCGACCAGGCCACTCACGGTGGTCCGGGGTGGGGCGACGGGCGCCGATGACGTAGCCTCGCTGCCCGTGCGGACAGACCGGCCTACGGCCACTCATGCGCGCAGGAACGCACAGATCTCGAAGAACGAAGAGTTCACCGTGTTCATGCGAGAGGCCAAGGACCCACTCCACCGGATGGCCTTCCTCCTCAGCGGTGATGCGCACCGCGCGGAGGAGCTCACCCAGCAGACCTTCGAGCGGTGCTACCGGCACTGGCACAAGGCCCGGCAGGGCGACCCGCTGGTCTACGCCCGGCGGGTGCTGGCCAACCTGCGCATCGACGCCTGGCGCCGCACGCGGCGCGAGGTCCTGACCGGCCCCGACGAGCTGCCGCAGGACGACGTACGCGTCGCTCGCGCGGCGGCCCGCATGCCTACGCGCACCGTGGACGACCGCGACGCCGTCGTGCGCGCCCTCCTGCGCCTTCCCCTGAAGCAGCGCCGTGTCGTGGTGCTGCGTCATCTCCTGGACCTGTCGGAGTCCGAGGTCTCGAGCGAGCTCGGGATCCCCCTCGGCACCGTGAAGTCCACAGCCTCGCGCGGCCTCGCCCACCTGCGCGCGATCCTCGATATCGATTCTCTGGGCGGGACCCGATGAACATGAACCTCTCCCACGGCGCGCCCGACGATGATTTCATCGCCCGGGTCCGCGAGTCGGCGCACGCGGCGGTACCCGCATCGACGCTGGATCTCGACAGCGTGCTGCGGTCGAGCCGTCGCAAGCACGCCACGCGGCGCGCGAGCGTGACGCTGGCGGGCACGCTGGCGCTCGCGACGGTCGGGGCAGGGGCTGCCGGCGCGCTCCCGGGTATCCCGGGCCTGTGGGGCAACGCCCCGGTAGAGGTGGCGCCGAGCGCCCAGCCGCCGTCGATCATGGAGGGCGAGGTCGACGTCGACCCGCCCGCGCCGTCGCCCACCGACATCCCGTCGTCGGAGCCGGCGACGCGTCTCGCGTACCTCGCGCCCGGCGTGCGCACGGTGGCAGAGCCGGCGACGTACCGCGTCGACGCCGACACCGCGGTGCTGGACCTCGGCCTGGACGCCGGGGGAGGCGACCGCTATCTCGCGGTGGTGACCCTGGCGAAGATCGACGGGCGCCACAGCGCCACGGACCTGGAGGTCCTGGCGGGCGGCGACACCGCCCTCGAGAACCTCCGCGAGGGCAACCTCGGTGGCACGCTGCTCTGGCGCGGCGTCACGTCCGACGCGATGGTCCTGCCCTCCGACGGCGGTCCGGCGCTCGTGTTCGGCTTCTCTTCCGCGGCGACGGAGGGGACGCAGCACCTGGTCTTCGACGACCCGCAGACCGAGGGTGCCGCGGGCGCGCAGGGGGCGCCCGCGTCACCGGAGCCGGAGGATTCCGCTGCGCCCGAGGCGGGTGCCTCGATCCCGGTCACGCCGTTCGACGTGCTCGGCGACGGCAGCGTGTGGATGCGGGTCCTGCAGGTGGACCGCGACACGGCCGAGCCGCGCGGGTTCGTCTACTCGAAGCAGGGCACGTGGAGCGCCTCCTGGTGCCGCAGCACCTCGCCCGAGTGCGCGGTCATCCACGACGTCGCGGGCAGGACCGTGGACACGCCGCAGGCCGCGGCGCCCGCGCCCGTGGTCGCGAAGCTCGCTCCGATGCTGGTCGATAACGCGGAGGCGAACGAGGTCCCCGCGATGGAGACCTGCGTCGCGCAGCGCACCGGCACGGGCTGGACGGCCCCGCCCCAGTTCACCGGCAGGTCGTTCTGGCAGGCGCCGGAGGGCGTGAGTGCCGACGTCTGGCGCCTCTGCCTGATCGATCTGAGCGAGGCGTTGCAGCTCGCTTCGACGGGCGAGGTCCTGCCCGACGGCGCGGTGTCGCCCAAGCCGACGCCGAGCCCGAAGCCGACACAAGCTCCCGAGGACGGGTCTGACCCGCTCGGCCTCGGTGCACTCCTGGAGGAACTCTTCGGGGGTTAAAGACTTCCCGGTCCACGTCTCGTCTGGGGAGATGGCGTGGGCCGGGAACACACGAGCGGGCCGAGGCAGAGTCTGGGGATCTGCCTCGGCCCGTTCCATTTTCTCGTGAACCGAGTGGTTTCTCGTCGACTGAGTGGCTTACTCGCCGTCCTCGCAGGCGATGCCGTTCCCGTTCCCGTCGAGGTGCGGAAGGTAGCCCGGCTGCCCGTTCGCGAGCGGCGCGGCGCCGGCGGCACGCACGGCGTCACAGTTCCAGTAGAAGACGGTGCCGGGTCCGCCGTTCCCGTTGCCGTTGTCCTGCTGTTCCTGTTGCTGCTGCTCTTCCTGCTGCTGCTCCTGCTGCTCCAGCGCGGTCTCCCGCTCCTCGAGCTGAGCCTCGCGGTCGCCGAGCGCCTGTTCGCGTGCGGCTACCTCGTCACGCTGCTTCTCCACCTGTGCGCGGTCCGCCTCGATCTCGGCGCGCTGGTCGTCGGCCTGCGCCTGGATGTTCCGGGCGTCGGTGATCGCCTGGTTCGCGTCGGCCTGCTGCCCGGCGGTGACGACCACGCCGACGATCACGCCGAGGGCGAGGCCGGCCACACCGATGGCGACCATGAGACCCGCGCCCGGGCCGCGCCGGCGTCCCGGCGCGGGCCGCGGCCCCGCGGGCATGACTCCGGCGGGCGCGGGTCCGGGCATGTGCCCGTGCGGACCGGGCCGGTTCACGTCGTCGATGCTCAGCGGTCCGGGACCCGGTCGCGGTTCGGACGTCGGTGGCCCCACCGGCGTCGAACCCCTGCCGCCGAGGCCCTTGATGGCGGCGAGCACGCCCGTGGTCGGACCCTTCCGCGGCGCCTCGGGCGGCGGTGGTGGCGGCGCCATCCCGGGCGGCGGCGGGTAGACCGGCTGCGGGCCGGAGCCCGGCCGCGGCGGGCCGGGAGCCGGTGGGGCGCTGATCGGAGCCATGGTCATGGTCGAGCCCATCGCCTCGGCGGGCGACATGGCGGGCACGTTCTGCACCACGGTCGGAGCGGGTGCGGGGCGGCTGCCGCTGCCGGGGGCGTCGACCACCTGGATCGCGACGGTCCTCGTGTCCGCGTCCGGGTCGGCGCGGTCGGCGCCGGCCGGCGAGTGCGACGAGGCAGAGACGGGCGGCGCAGGTGGCGCGGCGGCGCGGTTTCCGGCGTCGGGCTGGGGAGTGTCGGGGCGGTCGACCCAGTAGTTCCACCCGGGCGGGGCCGGAGGCCACGACGGGTCCGGAGCCCAGTTGGAGTCGGGTCGGAATCCCGGGGGCACCTGCCAACCCGGAGGCGGGTTGAAGCGCACGGGCATGGTTGCTCCTTCGATACGGTCGGGCCCCACTATCGGCCATACAGGCGGGTTGACGCCAGAACGTGGGGCCGAACCGGACATATCTCTCGCCTGTGAGAGCGACAGTAACGCGCTTGTGTCAGGGGTCACTGGTAGACCTGGGGGCATGTTCCTCCTGGAGCGCGACGACGCAGGCACCCTCGTGCACTCGGCAAGCGATCTCGTGATCGCCGGCGAGTGCGAGTTCCGCCTGCTGAGACGGCTGGACGAGCTGCTCGGCCGCAGCCCACGCCGGCCGCGGGAGGAGGACGAGATGCTCGCCCGCACCGCAGCCCTGGGCGAGGACCACGAGCGCCGCGTCCTCGACGGTCACCTTCGCGCCCATGGTCCCGCCGACGCCGGACGCGCGGGCGGCGTGCTCGAGGTCGCGCCCGCGCGCCGGATGTCCCGCGACGAGCTGATCGACGCGCACGCGCGCACGCTGGCCGCGATGGAGCAGGGGGCCGACGTCGTCTACCAGGCGTCGTTCTTCGACGGGCGGTTCCACGGCCGGGCCGACTTCCTGGTGCGCGACCCGCTCGGCGAGATGGTGCACGCAGGCGTCCCGGGCGGCATCGTGCCGAGGTATGCCGTGCACGACTCCAAGCTCGCGCGCCGCACCAAGGTCCGCGCCCTGATCCAGCTCGCCGCGTACGCGGACCAGCTCATGGACGCGCGGATCGACCCGACCGACGAGGTCCACCTCGTGCTGGGCACGGGGGAGACCACGTCGCACCGGCTCGCCGACCTGCTGCCGGTCTTCCGCAAGCGACGCACGCGGCTCCTCGAGATCCTGGACACCCACGTGGCCGACGGTGCCCCGGTGAGCTGGGGCGACGACCGCTACCTGGCCTGCGGCAAGCTTCGGAACTGCCCCGACTGCGCGGACGCCGCCGCCCAGAGCCGCGACGTCCTGCTCGTCGGCGGGGTGTACGGGGCGCAGCGGGTGAAGCTGTCGGCGGCCGGGATCACCACCATCGACGCGCTGGCGACCGCGGACGAGCCGCCCGATGGCATGGCCGCCGGGCGCTTCGAGGGCCTGCGCGCCCAGGCGCGCCTCCAGCTCGGGCTCGACGACGGTGACGGCTCGGTGGCGCTCGACCACCTGCCCGACGGCGTCGACCCGGACGGGCCTGACGCGCGGCTGCGCTGGCAGCTCACCGCCACCGGGGCGATCGACCGGCTCCCGCCGCCGAGCCCCGGCGACGTGTTCTTCGACTTCGAGGGCGACCCCCTGTGGGAAGAGGCGCGCCTGCCCGGCGACGACCAGGCGCCGGCCATGGGCCTCGACTACCTCTTCGGCTGGGTCGAGCGCCCCGGCCCGGACGACGGGACCCCGCCCTTCTACGGGCTCTGGGCCGACGACATGGAGGGCGAGCGGGACGCGCTCGTCCGGTTCGTCGACTACCTCAACGCACGCCTGGTCACCTACCCCGACCTGCACGTCTACCACTACGCCGCCTACGAGAAGACGCACCTGCTGTCCATCGCCGCGCGGCACGGCGTGTACGAGGACGAGGTGGACCAGCTGCTGCGCGACGGCGTGCTGGTCGACCTGTACGCGGTGGTCCGGTCGTGCCTGCGCATCTCGAACCGGTCCAAGTCGATCAAGAAGCTCGAACCGCTCTACATGCAGGACGACCCCGCGCGGGAAGGGGTCACGAGCGCCACGGCGTCGGTCACCGAGTACGCGGAGTACGCGAAGCTCGCCGCCGAGGGCGAGGACGGGGCGGCGCCGCTCAAACAGCGGATCTTGGACTACAACGAGTACGACTGCCGGTCTACGTTGCGGTTGCTCGATTGGTTGAGGTTTGCGCGGTCGTCGGCGTCGTCGGCCTCGTTGGTCGAGCCTGTCGAGACCGCTGCGGTTGGGGCGGACGTGGGGAGCGAGAACGCGCGCGCGGATGCGTTCACGGGCCCCAAGGGGCCCTCCACTTCGGGAACAGATACATCCGCGCGCGCATTCTCGCTCCCCACGGCCTCCGCTGCCGACTCGCCGCTTGCGGGGGGTTCGCCTGGGTCGGGTGAGAGTGCGCACGAGGGTGCGGGTGGGGGTTTGCACGGGGGGGCTGTTTCGCGTGGCGTGCCCGGTGACGGTGCGGCGGCTCCCGGAGAGGTTGATGAAGCCGAATCGCCGCGGGGGGTGGCTCGGCGGGAGGGGCGGGCTCGGCGGTTGGAGCTGGCCGGGGAGATCTCCGCGCGGGTCGGCGAGAACCGGGGCGAGCGGTCGCTCGAGGTGCAGGCGCTCGCGCTGCTGGGGGCCGCCGTCGGGTACTACCAGCGGGAGGAGAAGCCGTTCTGGCTGGAGCACTACGCGCGGCTGGAGCTGCCGCTCGACGAATGGCCCGGCCGGAGGTCGACGTTCCACGTGGAACGTTCGACCGTGCTGCGGGACTGGAGCGTCGTGGGGCGGGACCGGCTGCCGTCCCGGGAGATCGAGCTGGTGGGGCGCATGCTCGACGGGTCGCGGATCGACGGGTCGGACCTCGGCGTCGGCGACGCCGTGCACGTGCTGTACGACCAGCCGGTGCCGCCCGTCGTGGGCGAGCTGGAGGCGCGGGCCGTGCGGGGCGAGCACTCCGGCGGCGTGATCCAGGGGGCCAGCGAGCCTGACGGCGAGCGCGACGACGTGCCGCACGGGCACGACGTCGTGATCCTGCGCGAGCGGCTCTCCGGGGGAGCCGAGCCGCACGACCAGGTGCCCGTCGCGCTAGCGCCGCAGCGCGGCCCGGCCCACGACGCGCAGGAGCAGGCGGTCGAGGAGGCGGCCCGCGCTGCTCTCGCCTCCTGGGACGCGAACCGCGCGCTGCCGGACGGCGCCGCCGTCGACCTCCTGCGCCGTCGGCCGCCCCGGCTGATCGACCCTTCGACAAACGCAGGACAGCGTCCTTCGGCGAGCCCAGGGCAGGGCGCTTGGACCGGTGCGGGACAGGGCGGCGGGGCATTGCCGGAGCTGGGCAGCAGCGACGGCGACGGTGGGCTCGACCTCGAGTCGGCGGTGCACGCGGCCGTCGAGCGGCTCGACCACTCCTACCTCGCGGTACAGGGCCCGCCCGGTACGGGCAAGACGCACGTCGGCTCGCACGTCATCGCCAAGCTGGTCGGCGCCGGATGGCGGGTCGGCGTGGTGGCCCAGTCGCACGCGGCCGTCGAGAACATGCTGAGCGCCGTCGTCGACAAGGCGGGGGTGCCCGCCGAGCTGGTGGCGAAGAAGCAGCGGGCGAAGGGCACCGAGCAGGGCGGCGGCATGCCGTGGCGGGAGCTGTCGAGCACGCAGCTCGCGGACTGCGCGGCGAACAGCACCGAGGGCTGCGTCGTCGGCGGCACCGCGTGGGACTTCGCGCACGAACGCTGGCCCGACGGCGGGCTCGACCTGCTGGTCATCGACGAGGCGGGCCAGTTCTCGCTCGCGGACACGATCGCCGTCGGGCGGGCCGCGCAGCGGCTGCTCCTGCTCGGCGACCCCCAGCAGCTCCCGCAGGTCAGCCAGGGCAGGCACCCCGAACCGGTGGACGAGTCGGCGCTCGCCTGGCTCGCCGCCGGCAGCTCCGTGCTGCCCGACGGCCTCGGCTACCTGCTGCCCGAGTCGTGGCGGATGCACCCCGCCGTGTGCTCCGCCGTGTCCGAGCTCGCCTACGCCGGCCGGCTCTCGGCCCATCCGGTCACCACCGCTCGGTCGCTCGACGGCGTGGAACCCGGGGTAGTGCACGTTCCGGTCACCCACGAGGGGCATTCGACGTCGTCCCCGGAGGAGGCGGCCGAGGTGGTTCGCCAGGTACAGGGTGTAATCGGGCGGACGTGGGTGCCAGGCGGCGGCCGCCCGCCCCGCCCCCTGGGCCCCGACGACGTCGTGGTGGTCGCCGCCTACAACGCCCAGGTCCACCTGGTGCGCCAGGCGCTCCGCGCGGCCGGTCTCGGCGGGGTGCCGGTCGGCACCGTCGACATGTTCCAGGGGCGGGAGGCGCCGGTCGCGATCCTGACGCTCGCCGCCTCGACGCCCGAGAACGTCTCCCGCGGCATGGGATTCCTGCTGTCGCGCAACCGCATCAACGTGGCGGTGTCCCGTGCGCAGTGGCGCGCAGTGGTCATCTCGTCGCCCCGGCTCACCGACTACCTCCCGGGAGACCTGGAGGCCGACGGCGTGCGCCACCTCATGGAGCTCGGCGGGTTCCTGCGCCTCACCGGCGCCTGACCCGACCCCCGCCCGGCGTAGTCATCTGGCGAGGCAGTCCTGCAGCGAGGTAGTCACCCAGCGCGAGCTGAGTGACTACCTCGCCAGATGACTGCCGCGGCAGAAGAGGTTAGAAGTCGCCGCCGCCGAAGTCTCCGCCGCCGAAGTCGCCCCCGCCGCCGAAGTCCCCGCCGCCACCGAACATGTCGCCGAAGAAACCGCCGCCACCGTCGCCACCCGCGTCACCGCCGGCGTCGCCACCGGAGGCCTCGACCGGCTCGGACCCGGCCTCGCCGCCCTGGTCGCCGCCCTCTGCGCCCGCTTCCTCAGCGCCGCCGGCCTCGCCACCCTCTTCGCCGCCGGCGAAGTCCTGCCCCGGGTCGCCGAACGAGCTGCCGAACATCATGTCCGCCACGGCCGATCCGATGACCATGCCGCCTATCGTGCCGAGCATGCTCGCGCCGAGCATCGAGCCGAAGCCCGGGCCGCGGCTCTGACCGAAGTTGCGCTCGAGCGTGCCGGGGTTGCGCATCTCCGCGCGGGTGGCCATGCGGGCCAGGTCGCGCGGGTCGTCCGACGTCGCGCGCTCGCTCGGCGGGACGGTCTCGCTGAGCTGGGCCAGCACCTGGTTCCGCTGCTCGGGCGTGAGCTGCGCGAACGCCTCGGCGTGCGCCTCCTCGACCCGGTCCGGCGGGGCCGTGCGGAGCAGGTAGCGATAGCGCTCGACGGCCACCTCGTCCTCACTGCGGCCCGTGCTCGCGGCGGAGCCGTAGACGGGCGCCGTGCCGTACTCGGGGGTCTGGCCCGACGTCTGCCGGTACTGCTGCTGCGGCACCCTGCCGCCCTGATACATGCCTGGGGTCTGCTCGCGCGGCTCGCGGCCAAGCAGTCGGTCGAGGAAGCCCATGATGTAGTCCTTCGTAGGTGACGGTCCACGTGGGGAACGCCCGGCACGGTCGCACGGTTCCAGGACGGACCGCCGGTTCCCCCTGATGACATGGCGAAGGCCCGGTCACCTCGAAAGGTGACCGGGCCGACGTCGTACAACCGGCGACGAACTCAGACGAGCTCAGCGCGGAGGTTGCGAAGATTCTGAAGGGATCAGATCGGGCGGATGTTCTCCGCCTGCAGGCCCTTGGGGCCCTGCTTCACGTCGAACTCGACGCGCTGGTTCTCCTCCAGCGAGCGGTAGCCGCTCGACTGGATCGCGCTGAAGTGGGCGAACACGTCCTGCCCACCGTCCTCGGGTGCAATGAACCCGAAGCCCTTCTCGGCGTTGAACCACTTGACGGTTCCGAATGCCATGTACTGCTCCTTGCATGAGGCGACGACCCCGACCGTCGGGATCGCATAATCACGGTGTCGTCGTCATCTCACGGAAGAACGATCGAGGCACTGCAACGCGTCCACTCTACCCGCCCGGGGCAAGGAAAGCCCGGTCAATCGCGAGTGACTTGCGCCGAGAGGCGTCCGGGCGGGTCGCAGGGGTGCCGTCGACGGGGTCAGGAGCCCGGTGTTAGAACGGTTGGCATGAACGCTGCGACCAGTATTCCGTCCGTCACTCTCAACAATGGCGTCGAGATCCCGCAGGTCGGTCTCGGCGTGTTCCAGGTGCCCGGCGACGGCACGCAGGCGTGCGTCGAGACCGCGCTCGAGCTCGGCTACCGGCACGTCGACACGGCCGCTGCCTACTACAACGAGGAAGGCGTCGGCGCGGCGGTCCGGGCGGCCGGTCTCCCGCCCGAGGAGATCTTCGTGACCACGAAGCTCCGCAACGGCGACCAGGGCTACGAGAGCGCCCTGCGCGCCTTCGAGAACAGCCGTCAGGCGCTCGGCCTCGACGTCGTCGACCTCTACCTCATCCACTGGCCCGTCCCCCGCCGCGACCTCTACGTCGAGACCTGGCGGGCGTTCGAGAAGCTGCTGGCCGACGGCGCGGTGCGGGCCATCGGCGTCTCCAACTTCCTGCCCGAGCACATGGATCGCCTGGTCAGCGAGTCGGACGTCGTGCCGGCGGTGAACCAGGTCGAGCTCCACCCGACCTTCCGGCAGCCGGCAACCGTCGAGCGCAGCCGGGCCCACGGCATCGTCCCTGAGGCGTACTCGCCGCTCGGGCGGGGCGCCGACCTGGAGGCGCCGACGGTGGTCCGCATCGCCGAAGAGCTCGGGGTGACTCCCGGCCAGGTGGTGCTGCGCTGGCACGTACAGCACGGGGTGATCCTGATTCCGAAGTCGGTGAATCCGGAGCGATTGGCCACAAATATCGACCTGTTCTCGTTCTCGCTCAGCGAGGCGCAGATGTCCGATATCAATGCGTTGCACGCCCCGGACGGCCGGATCGGCACGGACCCGGCGATCGCCGCGTTCACACAGTTCAGGAGCTGACCCAGGGCCCCGTGGCGGAGTGCGTGCGAGGCCCCGCAATGCGTTTCGCCCTCCGGTGAGTCGCAATTCCTTATGCTCGTTCAAGCCCTGTTTTCGCCCCGATTCTGGCGCGCCGTGTGCCTGGGTAACATCCTCGTAACGATCGGGTCCGTGTGGCGGACTAGTCACACCGGCGTCACACAAGGTGGCTACGTTCATCGCCACGACGAGGCAAGTCGCCGCGTCAGGTCTACTCCCGCTCGAAGGGGAACAGCAGAATGATTCGACGTTCCACGGCGGCGCGCGGTCTCGCGATCGCAGCTGTCCTCAGCGTGGGCCTCGCGGCCTGCTCCACCACCTCCGGAGGCGGCGAGGGGGAGGGCTCGACCGATCCACTGAAGATCGGAACCCTGCTCCCGCTCACCGGCAACCTCGCCTACCTGGGCCCGCCCGAGGTCGCGGGCGTCGGCCTCGCCGTTGCCGACATCAACGAGGCCGGCGGCGTTCTCGGTAAGGACGTGGAGATCGCGAGTGCGGACTCCGGCGACGGTGACAACCTTGCGGTCTCGACCAACTCGGCGACTGATCTGCTCGGCCAGGACGTCAACGCCATCATCGGCGCCGCCTCGTCGACGGTGACGCTCAACGTCGTCGACTCGGTGACGGAGGCCGGCGTCATCCAGGTGTCGCCCGCCAACACCTCGACCACGCTGTCGGGCTACTCGCCCCTCTTCGCGCGGACCGCCCCGCCGGACACCGTCCAGGGTCAGGCGCTCGGCTCGCTCATGCTCGACGACGGGCACCAGAAGGTCGCGTTCCTCACCATGCAGGACGACTACGCGACCGGTCTGCGCGACAACGTGCAGAAGGCCGTCGAGGCCGGCGGCGGTGAGGTCGTCTACGGCGGCACCGGCGACGGCACCGAGTTCGCCCAGGCCGAGACCAACTTCTCGAACGTGGTCTCGGACGCCCTGGCCACCAAGCCCGACGCGATCGCCATCTTCGCCTTCGAGGAGACCAAGGCGGCCATCGCCGAGCTGGTCACCCAGAAGTGGGACTTCGCCGGCAACACGTACCTGTGCGACGGCAACACCGCCGACTACTCGAAGGACTTCGACCCGGGCACGCTCGAGGGCGTCAAGGGCACCATCCCCGGTGCCGACGCTCCGGAGGACTTCAAGCAGCGCCTGAACGACTTTTACAAGGAGGACGCCGGCAAGGACCTGGCGGACTACGCCTACGGGCCTGAGTCGTACGACGCCGCCATCCTCGTCGCACTCGCCGCGGTACGCGGTGAGGCCACCGACGGCCAGACCATCGCGGACAACATCGCTGCGGTCTCCGGCTCGGAGGAAGGCGCCACCGAGGTCTCGACGTTCGAAGAGGGCGTCAAGGCGCTCGAGGCGGGCGACGAGATCGCCTACAAGGGTGTCTCGGGCATCGGGCCGCTGAACGAGGACAACGACCCGTCGTCCGCGTTCATCGGCGTGTACGAGTACGACGCCAAGAACAAGAACATCTGGACCAAGGTCGTCGAGGGCTCGGTCGTCGAGGGCTGACGAGCTGATCCTTGAGCACCGAACTGTGATCGGCCCGGCCACCCCACGGGGTGGCCGGGCCGATCGTTGTCGAACTGCGATGAAGACGGGTACCGAACCGGGACACGGCACTCATGGCCTGCCGCGCAATACCCGGCCTTCACTGATCCGCAACGGCGCGGATCGTTTCGATGGCGGGCCTGCGGCCTGCCGAAACTCCCTGTGACGCGACGCGTGTAATCCGTGACACACGGGGCGGCTACACTCGCGGCACGCTGATGCCATCAGTTTGGTGCAGACCTGGTTAAGCAGGGCTAAATCATCGTGGCGTCGTACGGCACCGAGACCTCGGAGCACCACACACCAGAACCGACGGAGGACCCGGCAGATGACAGCCGACCGACCGAACCTCGCGACGCCCGCGCGCAGGCTCATGGCCACGCTCGCGGTAGCGGCCTTCCCGGCCCTGCTCGCCGCGGCGCCAGCCATGGCAGCCGCGGCGCCCGTCGCGACAGACTGCACACCCGAAGCCTCGACGGCCTGCGTCGCGGCGATCGTCATGGACGAGGAGAACAACTTCGTCCCGGACGTCGGCGTCACCATCTCCGGCGCCGGGTTCGAGGCCGAAGTGACCACCACCCAGGAGGGCCCGGTCTCCGTGAAGGTGCCGGACGTCGGCACGTACACGATCACCCTCGACGAGGCGACGCTCCCTGACGGGCTCTTCCCCGACCCGCCCCAGATCGACGTGATTGCGCAGACGGGCTCCACCGCGCGCGGTGCGATCCACCTCGGCGACCAGCCGGCCGGCGCCACGCCGTCGGACGAGCCGGGAGCGGGCGCGAGCGAGGGCACCGAGACGCCCGCGGCCGGCGAGGAGGGGTCCGACGAAGCGACGGGCGGGTTCTCCTGGTCGAACGCCTGGCAGAAGTTCGGGCTGGGCATCCGGCTCGGCCTGCTGCTCGCGCTGGCGTCCGTGGGCATCAGCCTGATCTACGGCACCACCGGCCTGTCGACCTTCGCGCACGGCGAGCAGTTCACGCTCGGTGCCGTGTTCGCCTTCATGGGGATCCACATGTGGGGCCTGTCCTTCTGGCCGGCCGCGCTCCTCTCGCTAGCCCTCTGCACCGCCACCGGCTTCGTGCAGGACGTCGTGCTGTGGAAGCCGCTGCGACAGCGCGGGACACCGCTGACGCAGCTCATGATCATCACCATCGGGCTCTCGCTCACGCTCCAGTACACGATCCAGCTCATGATCGGCAACGGCTCGGAGCGCATCCTGAGCACGAACCCGACGTCGATGACGATCGCCGGGATCACGCTCTCGTCGTGGTCCTGGGCGTCGATGGCGGTCGCGGTCGTGGCGATCCTGTTCATCGGCTGGTTCCTTACCCGCACGCGCATCGGCCGAGCCACTCGCGCCGTGTCGGACAACCCCGCGCTCGCCTCCGCGACCGGCATCAACCCGGACAAGATCGTCCGCATCGTCTGGACCATGTCGACCGGCTTCGCCGGCCTGGCGGGCCTGATGTACGGCCTGTCCGTGGGCACCTTCGGCTGGAACACGGGCATGCAGATGCTCCTGCTGATGTTCGCCGCCGTGACGCTGGGTGGCCTCGGCACGGCATTCGGCGCACTGCTCGGGTCGCTGGTCATCGGCATCGTCGTCGAGATGTCGCCGCTCATCCCCGGCATGCCGAACGACCTTCGCTACGCCACCGCGCTCGCGATCCTGATTCTCGTCCTGTTGCTGCGGCCGCAAGGCCTGCTCGGCCGGCGCGAGCGGATCGGCTGAAAGGACAACTCCCATGGAAGAACTGAGCCGAATCCTCACGCAAGCGGCCGGCGAGCTGATCGCGCCGACCACGGCTGCCTACGTCCTGGCCGCGATCGGCCTCAACCTGCACTTCGGGTACACCGGTCTGCTCAACATGGGCCAGGCAGGCTTCATGCTGCTCGGCGCCTACGGCTTCGCGATCTCGACGATCGCCGGCGCTCCCGTCTGGCTCGCCCTGATCGTCGCGCTGGTCGCGAGCATCCTGTTCGCGCTGATCCTGGGTATGCCCACCCTGAAGCTGCGCGGTGACTACCTGGCGATCGTCACCATCGCGGCCGCCGAGATCGTGCGCATGCTCGGCCGCTCCAGCGGCCTCGCCGAGTGGACCGGCGGCCAGGCGGGCCTGCGCGGCAACGAGTTCAAGGACACGTTCGCCGCGCTCTCGCCCCTGCCCGACGGGCGCACCGCCATCGGCCCGTTCGAGTACCTCAACAACGGGTCGGACTCCTGGTGGGTCCGGATCGTTGGCTGGGGCCTCGTCGCGCTGGCACTCGTCCTCGTCTGGCTGCTCACCCGCAGCCCGTGGGGCCGCCTCCTGAAGGGGGTCCGCGAGGACGAGGACGCCGTGCGCGCGCTCGGCAAGAACGTCTACGCCATCAAGATGCAGGCCCTCATCCTGGGCGGCGTGTTCGGATCCCTCGGCGGCGTGCTGTACGTGCTGCCGCGCGCCGTCCAGCCCGACGGCATGGCCCGGTCGATGACGTTCTTCGTCTGGACCGTGCTCCTGCTCGGCGGTGCGGCGACCCTGTTCGGGCCCGTGGTGGGCGCGATGCTCTTCTGGGCGGTCTTCATGCTCCTGCGCGCCGGCATGCGCGAGGGCATGGCCGGTACCCTCGCCCCGGACCAGGTGGAGAACATCGGTGGTCTCGTCGTGGGCGTGGCCCTGATGCTGCTGGTGATCTTCCGCCCGCAAGGAATATTGGGGAACAAGAAGGAGCTGGCCTTCGATGCCCGATGAGACGACGGAGAACACAGTGACTGAGGTGACCGAGCCCGTAAGCACCGTGGAGGCGCTGGACGCCGTCGAGCGCAGCGACTCCGAGGCGGCCAGGGCAGCTGAGCACGTGCTGGCCGCCGTCGAGCCGACGGTGGGGGTCAGCAAGCCCGACACGATCCTGGTTGCCGACGGCGTGCAGCGCCGGTTCGGTGGCATGACCGCCGTCGACGTCGAGCACCTGGAGGTCCAACGGGGCGTCATCACCGCCCTGATCGGCCCCAACGGCGCGGGCAAGACGACGTTCTTCAACCTGCTCACCGGGTTCGACAAGCCCAACCAGGGCTCGTGGTCCTTCGAGGGCAGGTCGCTGGCCGGGACGAGCGCCGCCAAGATGGCGCGCAACGGCATGGTCCGCACGTTCCAGCTCACCAAGGCGCTGTCGCGCCTCACGGTGATGCAGAACATGCTGCTCGCCGCGATGGACAACCCGGGCGAGAACCTGTTCGGCTCGCTGATGCGACCCCTGTGGTCCGGCACGGAGAAGCGGAACACCGAGAAGGCGCTCGAGATCCTCTCGCGGTTCAAGCTCGACACCAAGAAGGACGACTTCGCGGGGTCGCTCTCCGGCGGCCAGCGCAAGCTGCTCGAGATGGCCAGGGCCCTGATGACGGACCCGACCATGATCATGCTCGACGAGCCGATGGCGGGCGTGAACCCCGCCCTGGTGCAGTCCCTGCTCCACCACGTCCAGGCGCTGCGCGACGACGGCATGACCGTGCTGTTCGTCGAGCACGACATGCACGCCGTCCGGCACATCTCGGACTGGGTGGTGGTGATGGCCGAGGGCCGGATCGTGGCCGAGGGCCCGCCCGCCGCCGTCATGCAGGACCAGGCAGTCGTGGACGCCTACCTCGGCGCCCACCACGACACCGACCTCGGGGACGACTCGCTGCTCGACCCCGCAGTGCTGGCCCGGCTCGAGGCCGAGGAGGAGAAGCGATGAGCGAGACGACCACGCAGGCGGCGGAGACCCCTGAGGTGAAGGCTCCCGAGGTGAAGGCGCGCGAGACGCTGCTGCGCGCCGAGCACCTGGTGGCCGGCTACATCCCCGGCGTCAACATCCTCCAGGACTGCTCCATCGAGGTGGGCAAGGGCGAGCTCGTCGGCATCATCGGCCCCAACGGGGCCGGCAAGTCCACGCTGCTCAAGGCGCTGTTCGGGCTGGTGAAGATCCACTCGGGCCAGGTGCTGCTCGAGGGCGAGGAGATCACCGGCATGAAGGCGAACGCGCTCGTGGCGCGCGGAGTCGGGTTCGTGCCGCAGAACAACAACGTGTTCCCCTCGCTCACCGTCGAGGAGAACATGCGCATGGGCGTGTACCTGCGGCCCAAGACGTTCGACGAGCGGTTCGAGTTCATCACCGACCTGTTCCCCACGCTGGGCGAGCGGCGCTCGCAGCGGGCGGGCGCGATGTCGGGCGGTGAGCGGCAGATGGTCGCCATGGCCCGCGCGCTGATGATGAACCCGTCGGTGCTGCTGCTCGACGAGCCGTCCGCGGGCCTGTCGCCGGTGCGGCAGGACGAGACGTTCCTGCGCACGCGCATGATCAACAAGGCGGGCGTGTCCGTCGTCATGGTGGAGCAGAACGCGCGCCGCTGTCTGCAGATCTGCGACCGCGGCTACGTGCTCGACCAGGGCAAGGACGCGCACACCGGGACCGGCCGCGAGCTGCAGGCCGACCCCAAGGTGATCTCGCTCTACCTGGGCACCCTGGCGGAGGACGTGGACAAGGCCTCCTGACCCCTCTCTGCCGAGGTAGTCCTCTGGCGAGGACTACCTCGGCGCAGGACGGGGGAGGATTGGGGGGTGCTGCATTTTGCGTCCGACAACTACGCCCCCGTCCATCCCGAGGTCATGGCCGCCATCGGCGCGGCGAACGACGGCGCCGCCGTCTCGTACGGCGACGATCCCGTGTCCGCCCGGCTGCAGGAGCGGGCCACCGAGGTGTTCGGGGAGCACGCCCGCATCTTCCCGGTGCTGACCGGCACGGGCGCGAACGTCATCAGCCTCATGGCCGCCGCCCCGCGGTGGGGCGGCGTGATCGCGAGCGACGTCGCGCACGTGCACACCGACGAGAACGGCGCCCCCGAGCGGGTGGGCGGCCTCAAGGTCCTCGCCGTCCCAAGCGTGGCGGGCCGCATCGGGCCCGACGCCGTGGACCGCTACGCCGGCGACGTCGGCGACGTGCACCGCGCGCAGCCCGCCGTGCTCAGCCTGACGCAGGTCACCGAGCGCGGCACCGTCTACCCGGTCGCGGACCTCAAGCTGCTCGCCGACGCCGCCCACGCGGCGGGCCTGCTCGTGCACGTCGACGGGTCGCGGCTGGCGAACGCCGCGGCCACGCTCGGCGTCGGGCTGCGGGAGATCACCACCGACGTCGGAGTCGACATCGTGTCCCTCGGCGCCGCGAAAAACGGCGGCATGCTGGGCGAGGCGGTGGTCGTACTGTCGGGCGGTGCGGGCGGCGCCGGGGCCAGCCTGGCCGAAGCCGTGCCGTACCTGCGCAAGGCCACCATGCAGCTCGCGTCGAAGACCCGGTTCCTGTCGGCGCAGCTCCTGGCGCTGCTCGGCGAGCCCGGCGCGCCGACGCCCGGCACCGGGGAGAGCGCGCCCCTGTGGCTGCGCAACGCGGCCCACTCCAACGCGATGGCCGCGCGCCTGCGCGCGGGGCTCGAGGCGGCGGGGCTGACGGGGACCGGCGGATCCGGCGGGCTCGACGTGCCGGGCCCGAGGTCGTCGGACGGCGACCAGCGGCGCCTGGTCCGCATCACCAGCCCCACCGAGGCGAACACGGTGCTCGCGACGCTGCCGCGCGCAGCGGCGGACCGCGTCCGGGCCCGCGCGCGGTTCTACGACTGGGCGCCCGGCGAGAAGGCCGACCGCGTCGAGGTGCGCTGGATGTGCGCGTGGGACACGGCGGAGGCGGACGTCGACGAGCTCGTGCGAGCGGTCGCCGACGCCCTCTGACCAGGCGCGCCGCACGACCCGATTGCACGGGAGGGCGGTAGGTGGGTGAGACTGAGCCCCATGACTCGTTTCCGCCCGCTCGGCCTGGTCACGGCCGCGGTTCTCGCGGTGGCGACCCTGGCCGGCGGTTGCACCGGTCCGACGAGGGAGCCCGAGCCGACAGCACTGCCCGGGCCCGCTCAGTCGAACACCCAGTCGAGCAACCAGGGCTCGCCGTCGCCGAGCGGTACGCCGTCCGCCAGCGCGTCGCCCGCGGAACCCACCGGCCCCACCACCGAGCCCACCGAACCGACGGCGTCGCCCGAGCCGACCCCCGGGCAGCCGGACCTGTCGCTCGTGGCCGGCTGGACGGTGGAGGAGAAGGTCGGCCAGATCGTCATGGTGGGCCTCCCCGTGGCCGGCCCGTTCCAGCCGACGTTCGACATGCTCCACGACCAGCAGATCGGCGGCGTGTTCCTGCACGGCCGCACCCAGGCCGGCCGGCAGCCGGTCCGGAACCTGGTCGACGCCGCCGTCGGCTTCGCGGCACACGACAGGGAGCCGCTCTTCGTGGCGACCGACCAGGAGGGCGGCGCGGTGCAGGTGCTGCGCGGCGCGGGGTTCAGCGACATCCCGAGCGCGCTCGACCAGGCCGAGCTGGACCCGGCCGACCTGCGGTCCCGGTCCCGGAACTGGGGACGCGAGCTCGCCGCCGCGGGCGTGAACCTCAACCTCGCGCCGGTGCTGGACCTCGTGCCGCCCGAGACGGCGTCGTCGAACGCGCCGATCGGCGTCTTCGGGCGGAACTACGGGTACACGCCGGAATCCGTGATTGCGCACGGCAACGCGTTCGCCCAGGGGCAGCACGACGCGGGCGTGGAGACGTCGATCAAGCACTTCCCCGGGCTGGGCCGCGTCACCGGCAACACCGACACCACGGCCGGGGTCACCGACACGGTCACCGGCCCGGACGCGCCGTCGGTGGACGTGTTCGACGCCGGCATCGAGTCGGGCACCGGGCTGGTCATGATGTCGTCGGCGATCTACACGCAGATCGACGCGAACGCACCGGCCGTGTTCAGCCCCCGCGCGGTCGGCCTGGTGCGCGAGCTCGGGTTCGACGGCGTCATCATCTCCGACGACCTGTCCGGGGCGGTGCAGGTCGAGAGCGTGCCCGCGGGGGAGCGCGCGGTCCGCGCCGTCGACGCCGGGGTGGACCTGGTGCTCGCGTCAGCGAAACCGTCGGTCACCCCGGCGATGGTGAACGCGCTGGTCAAGGCCGCGCGCGACGACCCGGCGTTCGCCGCGAAGGTGGACGCGGCGGCGGCGCGGGTCGTCGCGGCCAAGGCCGGCCTCTGAAACCTCGCTGGTCGAGCATCTCGCTGGTCGAGCTTGTCGAGACCTGGTTTCGACAAGCTCAACCAGCGCGTCGGATCAGTGGTCGGCGAGGCCCAGCACGTCCAGCACCCACGCGTGCTCGAACGCGATCTGCTCCCACGCGGAGTAGCGCCCCGAGACGCCGCCGTGCCCGGCCGACATCTCGATCTTCAGCATCGCGGGCGCCCCGGCGGCCTGCAGCCGGGCCACCCACTTCGCCGGCTCCACGTACAGGACGCGGGTGTCGTTGAAGCTTGTGGTGGCGAGGATCCGGGGGTAGCGCGAGGCGTCGTCGGCCACGTTCTCGTACGGCGTGTACGAGCGCATGTACGCGTAGACCTCGGGGTCGTCCAGGGGGTCGCCCCACTCGTCCCGCTCAGTGACGGTCAGGGGGAGCGTCGGGTCGAGCATCGACGTCAGCGCGTCCACGAACGGGACCCCCGCCAGTACTCCCGCGAACAGCTCGGGCGCCAGGTTGGTGGCGGCACCGACGAGCAGGCCGCCGGCGCTGCCGCCGTCGGCCACCAGGCGGTCCGACGCCGTCCAGCCCGTGCCGACGAGGTGCCGGCCGCAGGCCACGAAGTCGGTGAACGTGTTGCGCTTGGCGGCCAGCTTGCCGTCGTCGTACCAGGCGCGGCCCATCTCGCCGCCGCCCCGCACGTGCGCGACGGCGAAGACGATGCCGCGGTCCAGCAGGCTCAGGCGCGGCACCGAGAAGTACGGGTCGATCGAGGACTCGTACGCGCCGTACCCGTACAGGAGGAGGGGCGCGGGCTCGGCGGGCGCGCCGCCGTCGGCGGTCGAGCTCTCGGGGTTCGTGCCCCCTTCGCTGGTCGAGCCTGTCGAGACCCCGAACCGCACCTTGTCCTTGCGCCACACGAGGGAGATCGGGACGCGCGTCCCGTCCTCGGCCACCGCCCATTCCCGGCGCTGGTCGTAGTCGCCCGGGTCGTAGCCGCCGAGCACGGGCTGCTGCTTGAGCAGGGTGCGCTCGCCGGAGGCGACGTCGTACAGGTAGAGCGACGACGGCGTGACGAACGACGTGTAGCCGACCTTGAGGTTGGGCTGCTCCCAGACGCCCACTCCGGCGCCGACCGACTCCAGCGACTGGCCGAACGAGATCTCCTGGAAGTCCCAGGCAACCCGCGGGTCGAGCCTGTCGAGACCGGTCTCGACAGGCTCGACCAGCGAAAGCACGGCCGACCGGGAGATCGCCTCGCGCCGGTAGTACAGCACCAGGTAGCGCTCGCTCGCGCTCACACCCTCCAGCCGCACCGCCGGGTCGTGCGGGACGACGACGGTGGCCGCCTCCGGGGGCACGGTCTCGCCGGGCGCGGGGACCGGGGAGCTGACGAGCTCGAAGTTCAGTGCGTCCTTGTTGTGCAGGATCAGCAGCACATCGTGGGTTGAGCTTGTCGAAACCGGGGCCTCGACAGGCTCGACCAGCGACGGCGGCAGCACCGCGTGCTCCACCGTGTACTCGACGCCCTCGCGCCGGGGCCACACGACACGGAACTCGCCGGTCGGGTCGTCGGACTCCAGCAGCCACGACTCGCTCGTCACCTTGGAGCCGAGCTCGATCTGCAGGTACTTCTTGGACCTGGACAGCCCGACGCCGACCCAGTACCGCTCGTCCGGCTCCTCGAACACGACCACGTCGTCGGACCCGGTGGTGCCGAGCCGGTGCCGCCAGACCCGCCAGGGGCGCCAGGCCTCGTCGACGGTCAGGTAGAAGATGTGCTCGCCGTCGGGCGCGAACATGGCTCCGGGGGCGGTGTCCCGCACCTCGTCGCGGAGGTCCTCGCCCGTGGCCAGGTCGCGGACGCGCAGCGTGTAGCGCTCGTCGCCGGCCGTGTCGGTGGCGTAGAGCAGTCGGGCGCCGTCGTCGGACACGTCGAGCGAGCCCAGCGCGAAGAAGTCGTAGCCCTCGGCCTCGGCGTTCTGGTCCAGCAGGACCTGTTCGCCCGGCACCGGCTCGCCCGGCTCGAGCACGCGGGGCGTCCAGTCATCGGGCCCCGCGACGGGGTAGCGCGCGTGGATCGGGTACTGCTGGCCCTCGACGGTGCGGGCGTAGTACCACCAGTCGCCGTCGCGCGAGGGCACCGAGAGGTCGGTCTCGAGGGTGCGGCCCTTGATCTCGTCGAACAGGGTCTGCCGCAGGGGCGCCAGGTGCTCCTGGCGGGCCAGGGTCCAGGAGTTCTGCGCCTCCAGGTGCGCGACGACCTCGGGGTCCTCCTTCTTGCGGAGCCACTCGTAGTCGTCGATGAAGGTGTCGCCGTGGAAGGTGCGCTCGGCCGGGCGGCGCGCCGTGCTGGGGGACTCTGTCGTCGAGGGGGCGGTCTCTGGGTGAGTCAGTGCGTCGGACACCGCGTAAGCGTATCCGCGTACGTGTCAGAAACTCACGGAAGTGTCAGAAGCACAGGTCACTCCGGTGACCTGTGCTTCTGACACTCGGGGAGGGACCGGGTCAGAACTTCAGGTCGGTCCAGGTCAGGCGGTGGTCGCTGCTCGGGAACGGGTAGACGCCCGTGAGCCGGGACAGCGGGTCGGCGGCGGCCGGCCAGAACACGCCGGCGCCACGGAGGCGCAGGTCGCGCGACGGCAGCACGTAGTCCACGCGCAGGTTGCCGGGCGTTGTGTCGGCGAAGTCGGCGGTGTCGAGCGCCGGGTCACCCTGGTGATCGAGGTTCGCGCCGGCCTGCAGTGCGGACGCCTCGGGTGCCCCGGCCGACGTCGGCCGCGGGTCCGTGATCCGCGGGTGGTGCAGCAGCTGGTCGATCGCCGCGGCCACGGAGTCTCCGTCGACCGGGTCGGCGTTGTAGTCGCCCACGATCACGAACGACGAGCCGGGTCGCAGCCCGCCGCGCCGGCCCTCGTCGTCGTACTGGTAGCGGGCGGCCCAGCCGCCGCGCACGTAGTCGGCCCAGAACCGGATCTCGTCGTGGTTGCGCCGGCCGTTGCGGTCCTCGGCGCCGTCGAACGACGGCGGGGTCGGGTGCGCGGCCAGCACGTGGATCGTCTCGTGGCCGACCCGCACCGGCACGTCCCAGTGGGACTTGCTCGACAGCGGCAGCACCGCGAGCTCCTCGGCCGAGTACCAGTCGGCAGGGGCGGCGGTGGCGGGGTCGTCCGGCAGGAGCGCGCCCGGCATGTCCTGCCACTTGAAGTGCTGGAACGTACGCACGCGGTCGCGCTGGATGGGGTACTTCGACAGCACGACCATGCCGTACTGCCCCGGGAACAGGCCGAAGCCGAGCGCGTCGTCGCCTCCGACCACGGTGCCGTTGTTGTTCAGGTCGAACCCGCTCGGGATCCCCGTGTTCGACGGCGCGACGAACGCGTACGGGTACTCGACCGGCTCGCCGGTGCCCTGCGGCACCTCGAGGTAGTTCTCGCGGAACAGGTCCGCGGCGGCGTACGGGTCGGCGTCGCCGGAGTAGTCGAACTCGTTGAGCAGCACGACGTCGGGGTTCGCGTGCTGGATGACCTCGGCCACCGTCGCGGCCTGGGCGTCGTCGCCCGTGGACAGGTCGGCGACGAGCTCGCCCTCGGTCGCCCGGTTGAGCGACAGGTTGTAGGTGGCGACGCGCAGGGTCCGGTGGCCGACGTCGGGCCGGCCCGTGCCTGCCGAGGCCGCGCCCGCCGAGGCCACGAAGGCCCCGGCCAGCAGGGCCGCTGCCGCGGCGGCGCCGGTCAGGCGCACGGGGGTACTGGCTCGCATGACTGCTCCTTGTTCTTCGGTGCCGTGCTCTGGGGTGGTGCGACGTGCCGTCCGGGTTGCCGTGCGTTGGTGCGCCGCGCGGACGGTCCGCGTCAGCAACCGTAGGGCGGCGTCGGTTCTCCGGGGTGAACGGCGTATGAACAGCCTTGCACCGGGGAGTCCCAGGCCCCTCCCAGGGTCGTGATCGAATCGTTGCGCGCTGGTGACCAGCGCGGACGCTCGTGACTGTAGTTTTCCGGAGCGGCCGCGTTGGCCGCGACGTCGGCGTCCGCCGACGCGCAGAAACTGAAGGAAGTGTCGATGAACCGCTCCATCCGTCCCGCCCGCCTGCTGGCGGCCGCGGCCGCCGTCACGGTCTCGCTGACCATGCTCACCGGCTGCGGTGCGATCTTCGACGAGATCATGTCGGGCGACGACGCGCCGCGCGACGAGCCGGGCGGCGAGATCACCGCCTCGGCCGACGCCGACGCATTCCAGATCCTGAAGGGCGACTGCATCGACCTGGAGGCCCTCGACGGGTACGGCGACGCCGCGGAGGGCGAGGAGTACGAGGTCGAGACCGTGCCCGTGGTGCCCTGCGCCGAGGAGCACACCGGGGAGGTCTACGCCGAGCTGGTCATGAAGACGGACAAGTACCCGGGCGACGAGGGCATGTCGAAGAAGTTCGACGAGTGGTGCTACGGCGAGTTCGAGAAGTTCGTGGGCCTCTCCTACGACGAGTCGAAGTTCGGCTACACCGGCTTCTACCCGACGCAGGACACCTGGGAGCAGCTCGACGACCGCACGCTCCAGTGCATCGTCAGCTCCGAGGAGCCGGTCAAGGGCAGCCTCAAGGGCGTAGCGCAGTAGGTCGTGGCGCGGCCGCGCGCCGCGCCGTCGTCCACAGGTGGATCGTGAGAACCGCCAGGGCGGCCAGCACGAACACCGCCCCGAACAAGGGCACCGTGCTGACGCCCGCCCTGGCGACCACCAGCGCCCCGAGCGCCGCCCCGCCGCCTATCCCGAGGTTGAACACGGAGCTCGATATCGCGCTCGCCGACTCGGTGGAGCCCGGGGCGACCTGCATGGACAGGAACGACAGGGCGGGCGGGATCGCGCTCAGCGCGACGCCGAACATGGCCAGCCCGACCAGGGCGAGCGCCGGGACGTGCCCCAGCCCCCAGAGCCACACGAGCGTGCCGGTCAGCAGCGTGAGCGCGACGAGCACCGCCTGCCACGGCCGCTTGTCGAGGACCTGACCGATCAGGACCGTGGTGAGCACACCCACCGTTCCCTGCCCGAGCAGCAGCACGCTGAGGTACCTGGCGGGGAACCCGGCGGTCTCCACCAGGAACTGCGTGACGAACGTGATCATCATGAAGCTGCCGGTCACGGCCAGCACCGTGACCAGCAGGAGCACCAGGAAGCGGCCCATGCTGGGGTGCGTGCCACGGGCGGTCCCGCCCTGCTCCAGGGTGACGTCGGGCATCGCGACGGCCATCGTGATGCACGCGGCGACGCTGACCACAGCGAACAGCAGGAACGCGGCGCGCCAGTTCGTCTGCTGGCCCACCCAGGTGCCGAGCGGGACGCCGAGCACCGGCCCCAGCGAGCTGCCGACCGTGACGCGGGCGATCATCTTGCCGCGCACCGCGGGCGCGAACAGGGCCGCGGCCGCCGGCATGACGATCGCCCAGAACAGTGCCTGCCCCAGCGCGGTGACCATGCGCGCGGCCATGAGGTCCGCATAGCCGATGGCGAACGCCGACCACAGCGAGCCGGCGGCGCAGACGGCGGTGGTCGCCGCCAGCACGTAGCGGCGCGAGAACCTGCGCGTGACCTGCGCGAGAGGCAGCGACGCGACGACGACGACGGCAGCGTAGGCCGTGACGAGCAGCCCGATCTCGGACGTGCTGCGGCCCAGGTCGGGGGCGATGAGGGTGAGCAGGCCGCCCGGCAGGTTCTCCGTGGCGACAAAGGTGAAGGCGCTGACGGCGAGGGCGACGAGCGCGATGACCGCGCGGCGCTGGTCCACCGGGGGCGCGGCGAGGCCCGCTGCTGCGGCAGGCGTGCTGGCGGTCATGGTGTTCTCCGGTCGGTCGGCGGGGATGGCTTCACCCGGACGACGAACGGGTCCGGCGGACACGACAAAAGTACGCGGCCTCGAAACGATTCTACGAGCGCATTTCCGACATGCACCGTGAGCAAATCGTGTGTCGTATGCAACATTGTCGTAATATTTCCCTGGTTTCCTCCTTCGGGGACAAAGGTGTCCCGCAGGTCCGGCGACCAGAATCACCACCTCCTCGTCCCGGACGCCGCAACTCTTCACGGAGGAACAATGAACCCACGCATCTGTGCTGTCGGTGCGGGAGCTGCCCTGCTGCTCTCCGCCGCCGTCGTACCGATCACCGCTTCGGCAGCGCCCCCGGCCGAGGAGCCGCCGCAGCAGGCGGCGCCCGCCAAGGAGGACGACCGGCCGGACGCCCTCGCCGAGAAGCAGACCGAGAAGCGGCAGACCGCCGTCGACATGGTCGCCACCGGCGAGGCGAAGGTCGAGACCCGGGGCACTGGCGACCGCGCCTCGAAGGTCGTGGAGATCTCCCCGCGCCAGTACGTCGAGTACGGCGTCGAGGAGACGGCGCAGCTGTTCAGCATCCTCGTGGACTTCGGCGACGGCGTCGACGAGCGCTACCCGGACGCCACGGCGGGCCCGGCGCACAACGAGATCCCGGAGCCGGCGGCCGACGACAACTCCACCTACTGGGAGCCCGACTTCTCCAGCGAGCACTTCAAGGAGATGTTCTTCACCGGCCTGGAGGACCAGGGCGGCGAGTCGTTCCACGACGTGTACGACGAGATGTCGTCGGGCCGGTTCGACCTGCAGGGCGACGTGTCCGACTGGGTCACCGTGCCGTACAGCACGGCCTCCTACGGCACCACCGAGTCGGGCACGGACATGACGCGGTTCATCCAGGACACCGCCGACGCCTGGTACGAGCAGCAGGTCGCCGCGGGCAAGACCGCCGAGGAGATCGACGCGTACCTCAAGTCGTTCGACGTCTGGGACCGCTACGACATGGACGGCGACGGCATCACGTCGGAGCCGGACGGCTACATCGACCACTTCCAGGCGATCCACGCCGGCGAGGGCGAGGAGGCCGGAGCGCCCGAGTCGGCGATCTGGTCGCACCGCTGGGCGGTGAACCAGGGTGGCCTGGGCTCGGACGGCCCTGCCGACTTCGAGAAGCTCGGCGGCATCAAGATCGGTGACTCCGACCTCTGGATCCGCGACTACACGACGGAGCCGGAGAACGGGGGCCTCGGCGTGTTCTCGCACGAGTTCGGCCACGACCTCGGCCTGCCGGACTACTACGACACCAACGGCGGCGAGAACGGCACCGGCTTCTGGAACCTCATGAGCTCCGGCTCGTGGATGGGCCACGGCGACGGCACCATCGGCACCACGCCGAACCACATGGGCGCCACCGAGAAGCTGTTCCTGGGCTGGCTCGACTACGAGGTGGTGGAGCCGGGCGAGCGGGAGCGTGTGAAGCTCGGCCCGTCGTATCACGCCACGACGCGCGATCAGGCGGCGGTCGTGAACCTGCCGGACGGCGTCGAGCAGGTCGATCTGGAGGTCGCGCCGTTCGACGGCCAGTTCGTCTACTCCAACACGGGCAACGACCTGAACAACACGATCACGTCGCCGTCGTTCACCGTTCCTGCGGGCGGCTCGCTGGCCGCCAAGGTCCAGTACGCCATCGAGGCGGACTACGACTACGCGTTCGTGGAGGTCTCCACGGACGGCGGCAGCTCGTGGACCGCGGTGCCGACCAACCTCTCGACGAACGACGACCCGAATGGCACCAACCCGGGCGCCGGCATCACCGGTAGCTCCGAGGGCGCATGGGTCGACCTGACGGCCGACCTCGCCGACTACGCGGGCCAGACGGCGTCGGTCCGCTTCCGCTACGCGAGCGACGGCGGCACCAACGAGAAGGGCTTCATGGTCGACGACGTCGCCGTGGGCACCGCGCTGACCGAGGACTTCTCGGACTTCGCCGACTGGACCGTCGACGGCTTCCAGACGGTCGGTGCCGACGGCACCTACGAGGTCACGTACACCCACTACTACGTGGCGGAGAACCGCGTGTACGGCGGCTACGACGCGACGCTGAAGACGGGGCCGTACAACTTCGGCTGGAGCTTCAGCAACAGCAACCGGGTGGAGCACTACCCCTACCAGGACGGCCTGCTGATCTGGTACGTGAACAGCCTCTACGGCGACAACAACGTGTCCCAGCACCCGGGCCACGGCCAGGCGCTCCCGGTCGACGCGCACCCGAAGACCATGAAGTGGTCGGACGGCACGATCGCCCGTAACCGGATCCAGTCCTTCGACGCCACGTTCGGCCTGCAGAAGACGGACCCGCTCTCGCTGCACCGTGAGGTGTCGGAGACCGAGCTGACCCGCCTGTTCAAGGGCAAGCGGGCGGCGGTGTCTATCTTCGACGACACCGACCCGGCGGCGTACTACGACCCGGCCAACCCCGGTAGCTCCGTGCTGGTCGGCGGCACCGGCACCACCATCAAGGTGCTCACGCAGGACGCCCGCACGGGCAACATGACCATCCAGGTCAACTGATCCCCGGCTGCGCGAAGTAGAGCGCCTGTCCGAGTCTCCCCGGCAATGGCCGAGAAGACTCGGACAGGCGCTCTACTTCGCGGAACCGTGCTTCGGCGATCTCAGGGCGGGCATTACGCTCGAACGCATGACACACCTGCGATGGGGCATCCTGGCGGCCGGCGGGATCGCCGCGGCCTTCACATCAGACCTGAACGACAACGGCTTCACCGTGCAGGCGGTGGGGTCCCGCTCCCTGGAGAAGGCGCGCACGTTCGCCGACCGCTTCGGCATCCCGACGGCGCACGGCTCGTACGAGAACCTCGTGAACGACCCCGAGGTCGACATCGTCTACGTCGCCACTCCGCACCCGATGCACGCCGAGGCCGCGAAGCTGGCGCTGGAGGCCGGCAAGCACGTGCTGGTCGAGAAGCCGTTCACGGTCAACGCCGTCGAGGCCCGCGAGGTCATGGAGCTCGCCGAGGCCAAGGGGCTCGTGGCCCTGGAGGCCATGTGGACCCGGTTCCTGCCGCACATGGCGCGCGTCCGCGAGATCATCGAGTCGGGCGCGCTCGGCGAGGTGCGGACCCTGCTGGTGGACCACACCCAGGACCTGCCCGACGACCCCACGCACCGTATCAACGACCTCGCCCTCGGCGGCGGCTCCCTGCTCGACCTGGGCATCTACCCGGTCTCGTTCGCCTGGGACGTGTTCGGCGAGCCCCTCACCGTGCAGTCGCACGCGACGTTCAAGGAGACGGGCGCGGACGCGACCATCGCCACGATCTTCGGGTACGACGGCGCCCGGGTCGCCACCACGCTCTCGGCGTCCGACACCCGTGGGCCCAACCGGGCCTCGATCCTCGGCACCGAGGGCCGCATCGAGATCGACGCGACCTGGTACAACCCGACCACGGTCCACGTGTACGACGCCGCGGGCACCGAGACCGAGACGTTCACGGTCGAGGTGACCGGCCGCGGCATGCAGTTCCAGGCCGCCGAGGCGGAGCGCCTGGTCGCGGCCGGCGAGCTGGACAGCCCGCTGCTGCCGCGCGCCGAGACCGTGGCGATCATGGGCACGCTGGACACGATCCGCGAGCAGATCGGCCTCAAGTACCCGGGGGAGTAACCGAGGTCAGCTCTCGGCGCGAACCGTCTCGCCGAGGACTGCCTCGATGAGGCCCGGGAACTTCTCGTCGAGCTCTTCGCGCCGTAGCTGGATGGTGTGCGTGCGGCCGTGCACGACGGTGCGTGTGACCCCGGCCTCCCGCAGAGTGCGGAAGTGGTGCGACATGGTCGACTTCGAGAGGTTCAGGTCCCCCCAGACCTCGGGCGTCTTGGGGCACGGCATGCCGTCGCCCAGCCTGTGCACGATCTGCAGGCGTACCGGGTCGCTCAGGGCTCTGAGCACGTCGACGAGCTCTACCTCGGACATGTCCGGGCTGGGGAAGTCGGTCATGGCTCAACAGATCCCGAGCACAAACCGTTCGACATGTATCGAACCGTCGGCTACGCTCGACTGTATGACGTTCATCGAACAATCATACTCGCTGCGCGGCGCCTATCTCCGGATCGCCCTGATCGCCGCAGCGCTGTTCGTCGTCGGCACCAATGCCTTCGTCATCGCGGGCGTGCTCCCGCAGATCGCCACCGGGCTGGGCGCGACCACCAGCTCGGTCAGCTACTCCATCACCTGGTACGCCATCATCGTCGCGGTCCTCGCTCCGGCGATCTCCGTCCTGTTCGCCCGAACGTCCCGGGCGACCCTCATGGGCGTCGGCCTGGCGCTCATCGCCGCGGGGATCGCCCTCTCGGCGATCGCCGGCGACCTCGCGATCTTCACGGCCGGCCGGATCGTCGCCGCGTTCGGCGGGGCCGCGCTCATGCCCGCGGCGATGGCGGTCGCCCCCAGCCTCGTGCCCGCTGAGCAGCGCGGACGCGCGCTCGGCGTCGTCGGCCTCGGGTTCATGCTCGCCACCGCCGTCGGCTCACCGCTGGGGACGGCGCTCGCGGCCCTCGGTAGCTGGCGGCTCGCCCTCGGCATCCTCGCGGCGCTCGCGGCGCTGCTGGCCGTGGCCGTCGTACTCCTGACGCGTGCCGTGCCGACCGGGGCCGTGCCCGGGGTCGCCGCCCGGTTCGCCGTGCTGCGCGACTCCCGGATCGGGCTCGCCCTGATGACGGCGCTGCTGTTCACCGCGGCGTTCAACATGGTCTACATCTTCAGCTCCGCCGTGACGCGGAGCGCGACGGGCGGCAGCGGGACCGCGCTCGCGACGCTCCTGCTGGTCTTCGGCGCCGCCGGCCTCGTCGGCAACTGGCTGGGCGGTTCCTTCACCGACCGGTTCGGGGCGCGGCCCACCGCGCTCATCGCGCTCGCCGTGGAGGTCGTGTCCCTCGTCGCGCTGTTCTGGGCGGACGGGTCGTACCTGGGCACCGCCGTCCTGTTCGGCGTCTGGGGCCTGGCGACGGCCACGGCCCTCGTGCCCATCCAGCACCGTCTGGTCGACGTCGATCCGGTCGTCGCCGGCGTGTCCCTGTCCTGGTACTCGACCGCGATGTACATCGGGATCGCGCTCGCGCCGGTCGTCGGGGCGTCGGTGCTGCCCTACGGCGCGGCGTGGCTCGACCTCGTCGGCGCCGTCGCGGCGGCCGCCGCCCTGGCAGTCTTCGCGCTCGGCTACGCCGTCCGCCGCCGGGTGGCGGTCGTGGCTTAGTCCAGCGGGTGGAGGATCCGGTCGAGGAAGCGGCGCGTGCGCTCCTCGGCCGGGTTGCTGAAGATCTGTGCGGGCGCGCCCCGCTCGACCACCACGCCGCCGTCGAGGAACAGCACCTCGGTCGCGACCTGACGCGCGAACTGCAGCTCGTGCGTCACCACGACCATCGTCCAGCCCTCCTCGGCGAGCTCCTTCATCACGCTCAGCACCTCGCCCACGAGCTCGGGGTCCAGGGCCGACGTCGGCTCGTCGAACAGCAGGAGGTCAGGCTGGAGCGCGAGCGCGCGCACGATCCCGACGCGCTGCTGCTGGCCGCCGGACAGCTCGTGCGGGTAGGCGTCGCGCTTGTCGAGCAGCCCGACGCGGACCAGCAGCTCCTCGGCCCGGCCGATCGCCGTCGCGCGCGGGATCCCCTGGACCTGCGTGGGGCCCTCGATCACGTTCTCCAGCACCGTGCGGTGCGGGAACAGGTTGTGGTGCTGGAATACCATGGCGGACCGGTCGCGCAGCGCGGCACGGTTCGCCCTCGCCAGGCGCGCGGCGGCACGCCGTCCGGCAACGGGCCCGACGGCGGCCGCCTGGGCGCCGAAGTCGACGACCGGGCCGCCGTCGAGCTCCACGATCCCGGCGTCGGGCGTCTCGAGGCCGTTGAGCGAGCGCAGCACCGTCGTCTTGCCGCTCCCGGACGGGCCGATCAGGGCGACGACCTCGCCGCGCCGGACCTCCAGGTCCACCCCGCGCAGCACGTGGTTGGTGCCGAACGACTTCTGGATGCCGCGGACCGTCAGGAGGTTCCCGGAACCGGGCCCGGCGTCGGACGCGTCGGTGCGGTCAGTGGGCGACATACCGGTCCAGCCTCTTCTCGAGTGCGTCCTGCCCGGCCGCGAGCACCGTGCAGAACAGCCAGTAGATCAGGGCCGCCTCCATGTAGACCGTCATGAACTCGTTCGAGCCCGCCGCGATCTCCTGCGCCTTGCGGAACATCTCGGTGACCAGGATGGTCGACGCGAGCGACGTGTCCTTGACCAGCGAGATGAAGGTGTTGGACAGCGGCGGCACCGACACGCGCGCGGCCTGCGGCAGGATGATCCGGCGCAGCGACCGGGCGGGGGACATGCCGACCGTCCAGCCCGCCTCCCACTGGCCCTTGGGCACCGACAGGATCGCGGCACGGACCACCTCGGCGGCATAGCCACCCACGTTCATCGACAACGCGATGATGGCGGCGGGCCACGGCTCGAGGACGATCCCCAGCTTCGGCATGCCGTAGAAGATCACGAAGAGCTGCACCAGCAGCGGCGTGCCGCGGATGGCCGACACGTACGCCCGGCCGATCCACGACAGCACGCGGTTCGGCGAGAGGCGCAGCAGCGCGACGACCAGCGCGAGCACCAGCCCGATCGCGAACGACGCCAGGGCGAGCGGGATCGTGGCGGTGAGGCCACCCCGCAGGAGCGGCCAGAACGAGTCGGCGATGAGCTGCCAGTCCATGTATCCCTTTCCCCGCAATCAGCGGAGAAGCGTCGCTCGTTCTACTCGGAGACGTCCTCGCCGAAGTACTTCTCGCCCAGCTCGGCGAGGGTACCGTCGGCGCGCAGGTCCTCGAGGGCGCCGTCCACCGCCTGGGCGAGGGCCTTGCGCTCCGGCGTCACCACGAACGCCGACTGCGACTCGTCCTCGGTCTCCGCGGCCACCTTGATGCTGGAGGCGTCCTCGGTGTTGGCGTAGTCGAGGTAGGTCAGGCTGTCGTTGATCGTGGCGTCCACGCGGCCTTGCTCCAGCAGCGCCACGGCCTGCGCCCAGCCCTCGACGGCCTCGACCTTGGCGCCGCTCTCCTTGGCGAGCTCGTTCCAGTTGCTCGTGAGCGACTGGGCAGTCGTCTTGCCATCGAGGTCGTCGAAGCTCTTGATGTCGGTGTTGTCCGCGGCCACCACGAGCACGCCGGTCGACACGGTGTACGGCGTCGAGAAGACGTAGTCCGCCTCGCGCTCCGGGGTGATGGTCACCTGGTTCGCGATCGTGTCGAAGCGGCCGGCGTCCAGACCGGCGAAGATCGCGTCCCACTGGGTCTCCTGGAACTTGATCTCGACGCCCAGGTTCTCGGCGACGGCCTCCGCCACCTCGACGTCGTAACCGACCAGCTCGCCGGACTCGTCGTGGTAGCTGAACGGCTTGTACGTGCCCTCCGTGGCGACCGTCAGCGTGTCACCCGAGATCAGCCCGAGCTCCTCGCCGGCGCCGCCGGGCTCGCCGGAGCTGCCGCAGCCGGTCAGGGCCAGGAGGGCAGCGGAGGCTGCGGTGGCCGTGAGGAGGGCGCGGTTGCGAGACATGGTGAGGGCTCCGTTCGATGGTGGGCGCACATCGAAATTGCCGATGTGCGCCCCAAAAATAGCCGATAGTCGGTGCGAACTCACGCACGCTCGCTGCGGCGCCACCGGTCCGGCGTCGTCCCGTACCGGTCCTTGAACCGCCGGACCAGGTAGGTCGCGTCCCGCAGGCCCGTCCTCGCGGCCACTACGCCGAGCGGCAGGTCCGTGTCGCGGAGCATCCGGCGCACCTCGGTCATGCGGCGTTCGGTGATCCATTCGAGCAGCGTGCGGCCCGTGCGCTCGCGGACCACCGTGGTCAGGTAGCCGGGCGTGTAGCCCAGCGCGCCGGCGACGTCGGCCGCCGAGACCGGGTCGCGGAACGTCGCCTCGACCTCGTCGAAGACGCGCGTCACGAGCGGGTCGGGCGGCTGGGGGGCGGACGGCGCGAGGCGCGCCGCCCCGATCAGGATCCGGGTCAGCAGGGCCGACGCCGCGTCGCGCGCCCCGAGCCGGCCCGGCTCCGACAGCTCCTCCGCGAGCTCCGTCAGCCACGCCGACCAGTGCGGACGCTCCGCCACCGGGACGTTCGCGCTCCCGCCAGAGGGCGCGACCCCGAACAGCGCCAGGAGCGGATGGTGCGCCCAGGCGAGGGGCGACACGGACGCGAGCGAGGGGACGGCGTCGGGCGAGAAGGCGACGCTCCAGGCCCGGCAGTGCCTGAGGTCCGCGATCTGCGCGGCGCCGATCGTCTGGCCGGGCGGGACGGCGTGCACGTCGCCGTCGTGCAGCGGGGTGTCCTGGCCGCCCCGGGTGAACGCGCCCCCGCCGCGCTCCACGTAGACCAGCACGAGGAAGTCGTGCGCGTGCCGGTGGTCGGGCGGCAGGTGCGCGTGGTCGACGTCGAAGTCGATCCGCGTGACCTGCACCGGCGCCATGCCCGGACGGGTCGGGTGCCAGTAGACGGGCGTGCCGTCCGGGCGCACGGTCCGCAGCCGGGCGCGGCTGCGCGGATCGGTCGGTGTGCTTTCCGCGGCCCGCACGTCAGTGGTCCTCCGGCACCGCGGGCGTGAGGACGGCGTCGACGATCTGCGGCATGCGTTCGAGCTGCTGCTCGAGGTCCCGCAGCCGGACCGCCACGTGCGACTCGGACTCGTCGCCCGGCAGGTCGATGCTGGCGACCAGCAGGATCTGCCGCGGCCCGACGAACTCCAGGCGCAGGTGGCCCACCCGGTGGACCCCCGGCAGGGCCTCGATCTGCTCGCGGACCGCCTGGTGGATCCGCTCGTCGGCCACCTCGCCCGTGAGGAACCGCCGGTTCCGGTCGAAGAGCACCGCCGCCACCACGCACAGCAGCGCGCCCACCAGGATCGAGCCGGCCGCGTCGTACCGGCCGTCCCCGGTGACCTGGTGCAACGCCATCCCGCCGCCCGCGATGACCAGGCCGGCCAAAGCCGCGGAGTCCTCGGCGAGCACCGCGCGCAGGGTCGGGTCCGACGTGGCCATCGCGTGGCCGAGGAGGTCCCGGCCGAGTGCCCGCGCCTCGGCCCGGGTACGCCGATAGGCCTGCAGGAACGACACCCCCTCCAGGCAGAAGGCGACGGCCAGCACGATGTAGCCGACCGTGTACGACTCGGCCTCGCCCGTCGCGTCGAACTCCTGGATGCCGTGATAGACCGACACCACGCCGCCGACCACGAAGAGCCCGATCGCGGCCAGCATCGACCAGACGTACGCCTCCCGGCCGTAGCCGAGCGGGCGGTCCTCGTCCGGCGCCCGCGCCGCCTTGCGCTCGGCGACCAGCAGGAAGACCTCGTTGCCCGTGTCTGCCCAGGAGTGGGCGGACTCCGCCACCATCGACGCCGAGCCGGTCATGACCGCCGCCACCGTCTTGGCCGTCGCCACCGCGAGATTGGCGCCGAAGGCGACAGCCACCGTCAGCGCCGAGCCAGCCCGATCCCGCGCCATGTGTCCTCCTCCGTCGTGACGCGCTCGACGCTACCGCCGCCAGGCCACGGATGCGCGCCCCCTGGGCGCGTCCCCGCACACTCGCCGAACCGAGAATCGTCCCATCACCACCGAGTTCCGTACGGTCCGTGCACCGCAGGACGTCCAATGCTGGTGAACAGCGGGGCCCGCGCCGCGGGTCCTGGACGACCACCGCATCATCGCCGGACGGAAGGCACTTCGATGAACGACAGGACGACCGTGCAGATCCACGATCACCGCACCCCCGAGGAACGCGACCGCGAGTTCCTGCCGGGCATGGGCAAGCCGTGGCTCCTGCCGTTCTACGACGTGTTCTCGCGCCTCTCCGGCGCGCGCGTCCTGCACGACCGGGCCGCGGCGCTCGCGGACATCGCGCCCGGCGAGACCGTGCTCGACGTCGGCTGCGGCACCGCGAACCTGTCCCTCGCCGTGCTGCGCGCCCAGCCGGCGGCTCGGGTCACCGGCCTGGACCCGGACGCCGCCGCCCTGCGCATCGCCGCCCGCAAGGCGGCCCGACGCCGGGTCCCGCTGACGCTCGCCCAGGGCTTCGCCGACCGGCTGCCCACGGGCGACGGCTCGCTGGACCACATCGTGTCGTCGCTCGCGCTGCACCACGTACCGGACGAGGGCCGGATCCTCTTCGGGCGCGAGGCCTTCCGGGCGCTGCGCCCGGGCGGGAGGGTGACGATCGTGGACTTCGGAAGCTCGGGTGGTGCGCACGGTTCGGACGGGCATGGGCACCGTGGCGCGGCCCGGGGTCATTCCGCTGTCGCGGCGAACCCGCACACCGCCCGGAACCTCGAGGGCGGACTGGTGCGCCTCCTCACGGACGCCGGGTTCGCCGACGCCCGCGAGGTCGCCCACCTGGAGCACCGCTACGGCCCGATCACGTTCGTGCAGGCCACCCGCCCCTGACCCAGATGACTACTTCGGCAGGGCGCGGGGGTCAGCGGTGGACCTTTGGCTCCGGCAGGGCGGGGGGCGTCGCCGCGGGGCGCTCCGCCAGCCGGCGGAACGCCTCGGCCATGCCGGCGTCGAGCTGCGGGTCGACGTCGGAGAAGTAGTCCGCCGGCGTGTGCCGCACCTCGATGTCCGGGTCGACGCCGTAGTTCTCCACGTCGAAACCCTTGCCGTCGAGCCAGAAGGCGTACCGCGGCTGGGTGATGCCGGTGCCGTCCACCAGCTCGAAGCGGCCGTCGATGCCGACCACGCCGCCCCAGGTCCGCACACCGACGACCGGTCCGACGTCGAGCGCCTGCGCCGCCGCGTTCACGATGTCGCCGTCGGACCCGGCGTACTCGTTGGTGACGAGCACGACCGGGCCGCGGGGCGCGCGGTCCGGGTACGGGCTGGGCCGGTCGTAGTGCCGGTTCAGGCCCCAGCCGGCGACGCGCGCGGCGAGGCGCGCGATCACGAGCTGCGAGGTGTGGCCGCCGCCGTTGAACCGGACGTCCACGACGATGCCCTCGCAGTCGGTGGCGAGCCGCAGGTCGCGGTGCAGCTGCGCCCACCCGGTGCTCATCATGTCCGGGACGTGCACGTAGCCGAGCCGCCCGCCGGACTTCTCGGCGACGTACTCGCGGCGCGACCGCACCCAGTCCTGGTAGCGCAGGTCGGACTCGTTGGCGAGCGGCACGACGACGACGCGGCGGTCGACAGGGGCGGTCTCACTGCCGGCCGCGTCGCCGTCCGTGGCCGCGGGCCGCCGCAACGTGAGCTCGACCGGGATGTCTGCCGCCCCGACCAGGTTCGCCGAGGGGCCGGACACGGGATCGACCGGCCGCCCGTCCACGGCGACGATCAGGTCCCCGGGCCGCGCGTCGACACCCGCCGCACGCAGCGGCGAGCGTGCCCCCGGGTCGGACGACTCGCTCGGCAGCACCCGCTCGATCCGCCAGCCCGCAGCAGTCCGGGTGAGGTCGGCGCCGAGCAGGCCGAGCTTGCGGGACGTGTCGCCCGGCTCGTGCGGCCGGCGTACGTACGCGTGCGACGTGTTGAGCTCGCCGACCGTCTCCCAGAGCACGTCCTCGAGATCGTCGTGCGTGGCGACCCGCTCGATCAGCGGACGCCACCGCTCCACGACGCCGGCCCAGTCGACCCCGTTCATGTCCGCGCGCCAGTAGTGGTCGCGCATGATGCGGGCGTTCTCGTCGAACATCTGGTGCCACTGCGCGCGCGGGTCCACCTCGTAGCGGACGCGGGACAGGTCGATGTCGAACGCGCCGGGGTCGTCGTCGCCGGGCTTGCTCGTCGCCGACTGCGTGCTGAGCCCGTACCCGGAGCGGATGACCACGCGCTCGCCGTCGCCCGAGACGGCGTAGGCGCTCACCTTCTCCGCGACGTCCGTGGCCTTGCGTGCCTCGAACGACCAGAACTGCAGCACGTTGGGCGCCGGGTCCTCCTCGGTCCCGGCGTGCCGGGAGCCGAGCACGCCGGCGTCGTCCGTCTCGCGCACCCAGAGCACGCCGCCCTTGGCCGCGCGCAGGTCGCGGTAGCGGCCCGACGTCACCGGGAACGGCACCACGCGCTCCTCGGCGCCGTCGAGGTCGAGGTCGGGCGAGGCGTCGTCGTGCTCGTGATCGTCGTGCGCGGCGTCCGCTGCGGAGCCGGTCTCGCCGCCGTGCGCGTCTTCCTTGCCGCCGTGCTTCTCGCCGTCCTTGCCGTCGTGCTTGTCCTCCGGCTTGGCCAGGCGCCATCCGTCCGCGCTCGGCCCGAACGGTGCGGGCTCGGTGGCGGCCAGCGGGATGAGCCAGGGCCGGGTGGCGGCGCTGAACGACAGGGCGAACTCGTGGGTGTCGTAGGACGGGTCGAACGTGCGGTCCGAGAGGAACACGACGTACTTGCCGTCGTCGCTGAACGCCGGGGAGAAGTCGTGGAACCGGCCCGACGTCAGCGGTCTCGCCGCCGGGCTCTCGGCATGCAGGTCCGCCACGACGATCTGATGGTGGTCGCCCTCGTTGCCGGTAGGGCTCGACCAGGCGAGATACCGTCCGTCCGGAGAGAACGTCGGCGACTCCGCCTCGCCGTTCGCCGACCGGCCGAGCAACGTGACGGTGCCGGGCGGGACGGTGCCCGCGTCGCCGTCGGCGTCGCTCGCCGGGGGCACCGCGACCAGGCTGACACGGCCGTCGTGCGAGATGGCCGCGAGCTTGTCTCCGGCGGGGCTGGCCGCGAGGTGGAGCACCCGGCCCAGCTCGCCGCCCGCGAGGCGCTGCGGCGAGGCATCGGCGGCGCCGTCGGACGCGCCGGGCAGGGCGTGGATCTCGAGCGCGTCCTCCCTGCTCTCGCCGTCCGCGGTGCTGCGCGGCGCGTCCGTCACGACGACGGCGCGACCCGTGTCGCCGAGCAGCACGGGCTCGCGCACGCGGACCGACGGGTCGGCGACGAGCGCCCGGGCCGGTCCCGCACGATGGGTGACCCAGAACGCGGTGCCCAACCAGCCCACGACGCTGGCGTCGCCGGTCTTGTCGACGGCCAGGCCGTCGACGGTGACGCGGGTCGACTCGGGCTCGGCCGAGTACGGCTGCGGCAGCGCGCCCGTGAGCGTGATGTCGAGGCGGCGCGGCGTGCCGTCCAGCCCGTCGAGCAGCCAGAGGTCGCCGCGGCTGTGCCACACGATGCGTGAGCCGTCCGAGGCCGCGTCGCGGACGTAGCCCTCGGCCGCGGTCTGGGCGGTGAGCTGCCGCGGTTCGAGGGTCTCCGTGCCGGTCGCGAGGCCGTCGAGCGCCCACAGGTTGGCCTGCTCGTCGGCGTGGTCCGGGAAGGTGGCGCCGCGGTCGGACGTGAACACCAGCGTGTCGCCGATCCAGATCGGGTCGTAGACACCGGCGGTGTCGTCGGGCAGTGGGCGCTGCCAGTCGTTGGTCCCCCGGTCGATCCACAGCACGGAGGCCGTCCCGCCGCGGTACCGCTTCCAGTGGGCCGGGGTGCGGTAGCCCGCCGAGACGAGCGCCGTCGTGTCCGCCCCGTCCGGACCCCGGTGCTCGGCCACGCCCCAGGCGGGCCCGTAGCGCGGGGTCTCGACGACGCCGTCGAGACCGACCGCGCGCACCACGGTCAGCGAGCGCTCGTGCGTGCCCGCGTTCGACGAGACGAGCACCCGGCCGGCGTCGTCCCAGCCGAGCACCGTCGTGGCGGTTCCGCCGAGCCAGGTGAGGCGCCGCGTGGCGCCGTCGGCCAGCTCGACCACGTAGGCCTCGGGGTGGCCGTCCTTGTGGGACACGTAGGCGAGCCGCGTGCCGTCGGGGGAGAAGCGGGGTGTCGTCGCAGGCGCGTGATCGCTGGTCAGGCGCCATGCGCGGCCGCCAGACACCGGAGCGAGCCAGACGTCGTCGTCGGCGACGAAGGCCACCTGGTCGCCATGGATATGGGGGAACCGGAGATAGGGCTGGGTCACCGGCTCAACGTACTCGGGGCGTCGGACACGCGTCATCGGAAATCGCTGACAGCAGCCGGCAGCGTCCACACCGCCGTCCATATCGTGGTCCCACATCATGAAACGGTCTGGTGGGGCCCATGCGTCGTCCTGTTCCATGAGCCCATCGATGACGTCCGACCAACGTTGGCTCACGTCTCCCTCGAGCTCGCCGCCCGGAACGGCCCCGGCCGGGGCGGTGCACTGCGACAGCCCCACCGCGCGGACCGACCGCAAGGGCCGGAAGGCAGGACGATGACCGAGCACACCTTCGGGTTCCGCACGCGGGCCCTGCACGCCGGGGCCATCCCCGACGCGGCGACCGGGGCCCGGGCGGTGCCGATCTACCAGACCACGTCGTTCGTCTTCCAGGACACCGACGACGCCGCGAACCTCTTCGCGCTGCAGAAGTACGGCAACATCTACTCGCGCATCGGCAACCCGACGGTCGCGGCGCTCGAGGAGCGGATCGCGTCGCTGGAGGGCGGCATCGGTGCGGTGGCGACGGCGTCGGGCATGTCGGCCGAGTTCATCACCTTCGCCGCGCTCGTCGGGGCCGGGGACCACGTGGTCGCCTCCGCGCAGCTCTACGGCGGGACGGTGACCCAGCTCGACGTGACGCTGCGCCGGTTCGGGGTCGAGACCACCTTCGTGCCGGGCACCGACCCCGATGACTACGCCGCGGCGATCACGCCCGAGACCAAGGTGCTGTACACCGAGGTCGTGGCCAACCCGTCGGGCGAGGTCGCCGACCTCGAAGGGCTCGCCGAGGTGGCACACGCGGCGGGCATCCCGCTGGTCGTGGACGCGACGCTCGCGACGCCGTACCTCGTGCGGCCGATCGAGCACGGCGCCGACATCGTGATCCACTCCGTGACGAAGTTCCTCGGTGGGCACGGCACCACGCTCGGCGGCGTCGTCGTGGAGTCCGGCCGGTTCGACTGGGGCAACGGGAAGTTCCCGCAGATGACGGAGCCCGTCCCGTCCTACGGGGACGTGCGCTGGTGGGCGAACTTCGGCGAGTACGGGTTCCTCACCAAGCTGCGGTCCGAGCAGCTGCGCGACATCGGCCCCGCGCTCTCGGCACAGTCCGCGTTCCAGCTGCTGCAGGGCATCGAGACGCTCCCGCACCGCCTGGACGCGCACCTCGCGAACGCCCGCGTCGTGGCCGAGTGGCTCGACGCCGACCAGCGCGTCTCCTACGTGCTCTGGGCGGGCCTTCCGTCGCACCCGCACCACGATCGGGCGCAGAAGTACCTGCCGCTGGGGCCGGGTTCGGTCTTCGCGTTCGGCCTGCGAGTCCCGGCGGACGGCGGCGCTCCCGCGCTCGACGGCCGCGACGCCGGACGGCTGTTCATCGAGTCGCTGCAGCTCGCGTCGCACCTGGCGAACGTCGGCGACTCCCGCACGCTGGTGATCCACCCGGCGTCGACCACGCACCAGCAGCTTTCCGCCGAGCAGCTCGAGGCGGCAGGGGTGCCGGAGGACCTCGTCCGCATCTCCGTGGGCCTGGAGGACGTCGAGGACATCCTCTGGGACCTCGACCAGGCCCTGACCAAGGCGACCGGGGTGAACCGATGAGCGAGACCTGGCGGGGCCCGAGCGCCCAGGAGCGGCTGCGGATCCTGCGTTCGACGACGTCCATCGCGGTCGTCGGGGCATCGGCGAACCCGGCGCGCGCGAGCTACTTCGTGGCGACATACCTGCTCTCCTCCTCTCCGTACGACGTGTACTTCGTGAACCCGCGGGCGACCGAGATCCTGGGGCACCCCGTGTACCCGAGCCTGGCCGACCTGCCCGTGGTGCCCGACCTCGTCGACGTCTTCCGGCGGCACGAGGACCTGCCGAGCGTGCTGGACGAGACGCTGGCGGTGGGCGCCAGGACGCTGTGGCTGCAGCTCGGGTCGTGGCACGAGGAGGTCGCGCGGAAGGCCGAGGCCGCAGGCCTGAACGTGGCGATGGACCGCTGCGTGAAGATCGAGCACGCGCGGTTTCACGGCGGCCTGCACCTGGCTGGCTTCGACACGGGAGTGATCAGCTCTCGCCGTCCGGAGCGGTAGGGCCGGATCTCGGCGGCCGGGCGTACGGCGTGCGCGATGGGCCCCACCGCAGCCGCCACCAGGTGCCGGGCTCGCGTACGTCCGTGCTGTCCGCGGCGATCTCGTCGGGCTCCGGCCAGGGCGGGCCGTCGCCGTCGTCGGGCACAAGACTGTCGGATGCACGGCCGTCGCGTGTGAGCCGAGCCGTCACCCATGCCCAGAGCGCGGGGTGCCGCCCGCCCCGCGCGTCGGCGTCGGACCGGTCGCCCTCGAACCGCACGTAGACGGCCGCGACGGTGATCCCCTCGTCCGGGCTTCCGTAGCCGCCGACCCAGACACGCGCCTTGACCCGCCGCGGCTCACGGGTGATGGCCAGCGCCACCTGCCCGAGCGTCGGCCCGCCGCAGAAGCTACGGGCCAAGGCGTCCGGCGGGAACCTGGTGAGCATCAGGTGGGCGTCGATCGGGTCGCCGAGCAGGGCGGCGAAGCTGCCGCCGTCGGCGATGCCCGCCCAGGGCGCGAGGCTCTCCACGACCCGGTAGGCGGGGGGACGCAGCAGCCAGCCGGGAGAGTCCTCCCGAGCGGCGGCGCCCGCGACCGGCCTGGCCCGTCCGGTGGCGCGGCGATGCGCGTCCAGGTCGATGACCCGTGCTCCCTGGACTCCTGGTGCTCGTGGCATGTGTCCCCCTTCCGGACGGCGTGTCGGCTCGTGCCTGGCGACGATCCTGAACCGGTCCGCGGCAGCTGGGGGGACGGCGATGGGCGATCTGTGGACGGAGCACCGAGAACACTGCCTGTGGTCGCGCTCGTTCCGCTGGGACGCCGTCGGGAGGGTCTGGAACGTCCTAGGCCGTGTTTCGGAACTCCTCGGCGTCCGGGAGTGGGCCGGTGAGTCTCCGGGTCTACGAACGGATGTCCGTACAGATCAGTGGTTGAAGGTATGGTCGCGGATCTTTGTCAGTGGTGGATGGCAGGATGGTCGGCATGCCCAGGCACACGTCGTTCCGGTTCTGTCTCGACCCGTCGGTCGAGCAGGAACGGGTGCTGTCCCGGCATGTGGGTGCGGCGCGGTTCGCGTTCAACCAGGCCCTGCGCCTGCACAAGGACGCGTGCGCGGCCGCCGGTCACGGGCAGTCTCCAGGGGTGGGGTCCAACGGTGACCACGGTGGGGTCGGTGATGCCCCTGTAGTTCGGGTGCCGTGGACGGGGTTCGACCTGATCAACGCGTTCAACGCCTGGAAGCGGTCCGAGGCCGCCTGGCGCCGGTTCCTCGTAGACACGACCGGGACGGCGCGGGTGGAGGTGACGGGTCTGGTCTGGCGGGACAGGGTGCTGGCGCAGGTGTTCGAAGAAGCCGCCGTCGACCTCGGCCGGGGACTGAAGGCGGCCACCGACTCCCACACTGGTGCTCGGAAGGGGCCGAAGATCCGGTTCCCACGCTTCAAGAAGAAGAGTCCGACGGGTGGGTCGTTCCGGATCCGGAACCAGACCAGCAAGGGGCGTGCCAGCATCCGCCTTGGGGATGGGGAGCGTGTCCGGTCGGTGCGCCTGCCGAAGATCGGCGTGCTGCGGGTGCGGAAATGCACGCGGCGGTTGCGTCGGATGATCGCCACCGGTCGGGCCCGGATCCTGCATGTGACCGTGTCCCGTGGTGCGGAGCGGTGGTGGATCTCCATCACGGTCGAGGCCGCGGACCTGCACCCAGCACACCGGCACCCCGCACCTGAGCGCGCGTCCCTGCCTGCTGAGGTCGAGGCGGATAACGGCGACGCCCCGCCGATCGGGCACCGTGAGAAGGGATGGGTGGGTGTGGATCGTGGTCTGCATGCCCTGGTCGTCGCCGGTTCGTCCGACGGCGCCGAGGTCCTGCGGGTCACCAACGTGCGCGCCTTCCGGCGTGGGCTGAAGCGTCTGCGTCGCCTGTCCAAGGCGGTGTCCCGGAAGAAGAGGGGATCGAAGAACCGGAAGAAGGCTGTCGTGCGTCTGGTACGGCAGCATGCCCGGATCCGTGACCGTCGTCGCCATGTGCTGCATCAGGTGTCCAACCAGCTGGTCAAGAACCACGACAGGCTGGTCCTGGAAGACCTGAACATCACCGGCATGCGATCCAACCGGTCTCTGTCCCGCGCCATCTCCGATGCCGCGTGGGGCGAGCTCGCGAGGCAGGTCACGTACAAGCAGGCCTGGCGCGGCGGACAAGTCGTGTTCGCGGACCGGTGGTTCCCGTCGTCCAAGACCTGCTCCTCCTGCGGGACCCTGCGTAAGGACCTGACGCTCAAGGACCGAGTCTTCGAGTGCCGCGAGTGCGGGTACAAGTTGGACCGGGATCTGAATGCCGCAGTGAATCTCGCCGCCTGGGCCGAGAACCACACTCCCACCGTTACCGACGGTGCGGGGTGTGGTGTTGCCCGGGTCGGGGACCGTCAGGCAGTCGGCCCCGTCAAAGACGCCCACCGACAGGACACCCCCACCCACCCGGCTCTCGCGGTCGTGGTGGGGAGGGACTGGATGACGTGGGAACCAATCCTCAGACCGCACCCGCAGCCTGAACCCTGGACGCCCGAGAAGGGCGGTGGCTCAGAAGCCCTCTGACTTCTGAAACACGCCGTAGAGTCAGTTCACGATGAGTACACGCGTGGAACCGGTCAGTGCGGCGCTCCTCGTCGACCGGGTCGTCGGCCTCGTCCTCGCCCGCGCGGAAGAGCCGGCCCGCCTGCACGCCGGCGCGCCCGACCGGCAGAAGTCAGGCGTACCGGTCCGGCTGCTCGTCGACGGACACCCCTCCACGCATCCCGAGCAGCTCGCCGACGCCCTCGTCGCGCCGTTCGAGGCCGCCGGGCGGCCTGCAGTGCGCGTCAGCGTCCGCGACTTCCTGCGGCCGCGGTCCCTCCGCCTCGAACGGGGACGCGAGGACCCGGACAGCCTGCTCGACGACCGGATCGACGTCGGCGCGCTGAACCGCGAGGTGCTGACCCGCGTCGTCGACCGGCAGGAGTACCTACCGAGCCTGCGCGACCCCGACACCGACCGCGCCACCCGGGCCGGCTATCGGAGCACGGCGCCGGGCACCGTCGTCGTGCTCGACGGCGCGCTCGCCATCGGCCGGGGCCTCGACCTCGACCTCGCCGTGCACCTCGCGCTCAAGCCGGCGACGCTCCGGCGTCGGACGCCGCCCGAGGAAACCTGGGCCGTGCCCGCCTACGAGCGCTACGCCCGGGAGATCGAAGGCGCGCCGGACCTGGTGGTCCGCGTCGACCACCCGGACCACCCGGCCCTCGTGCGCGCCTGAGCAAGTGCACCCGAGTCAGTGCACCCGAGTCAGTGCACCGGGGTCAGCGGACCGAGTCAGTGCACCAGGCAGAACGGGTGTCCCGCCGGGTCGGCGAACACCCGGAACCCCGCACTTCCGCCCGGCAGGCGGCTAGCGCCCAGTGCCAGGACCGCGGCCTCGCCGGCGTCGAGGTCCGGCACCTCGATATCGAGGTGGAGCTGCTGCGGGTACGCGGGATCCGGCCACCGCGGCGCGTTGTACCCCTCGACGGACTGGAACAGCATCGGCCGAGAGCCACCGAGCATGGCGACGCCGTCGGCGTCGTAGGTCACCGGCTCGCCCACCACGCCCGACCAGAACCGGGCGAGCGCGGACGCGTCGGCGCAGTCGAACGTGGTGCCCATGACGGTGACGCCGTCCGCCCCCTCCTTCAGGCACACGTCGAAGGGGTGCCCGGCCGGGTCGGCGAGCGTGATCCACTGCTCGTTCTCCCGCAGCACGGTCGCCCCGAGCTCGACCGCACGGGCGCTCGCGGCCGCCAGGTCCGGGACGTACAGGTCGAGGTGCGCCTGCTGCGGGTGCTCCTGCCCGGGCCACTGCGGCGCGATGAGATCCGGTGCGAGCTGGAAGGCGATGCCCCACCGGTCGGGGGTCACGACGGTGATCCAGTCGTCGTCGGCCTGCGACACGGTGCCGTCGGTCAGTGCCTTCCAGAAGTCCGCCTCGGCATGCAGGTCCGGGACGTCCAGGATCACGGAGTCCAGCGTGCCCACTCCGCCGGAAGCGGGCCCGGCGGAAGTTGATTCGGTCATGACTCAGCCCTTCAGGAGGTCGTCTCACGAAGAAGAGTGCTTCGCACGACTACCTTGCACCGAGCCACTGACACTCCCCACCGGGGGAGCCCGTCCACATGGTTATCCACAGACGTTGTCCACAGACCTGTGAATACATTGGCCGGCCCGGACGGGCCGCGGGCACACTGACCCACCATGGCCGACGCCGCGGCCTGGGCGCTCGAGACCTGGGGACTCGACGTCGAGCCGACCGCCTACCGCGCTGCTTCGCTGAGCAGCGCACCGAGCTTGTCGAGCGAGCCGGGCACCACCGAGTAGTAGGCCCACTTACCGCGCTGCTCCCGGGCGAGCAGGCCGGCGTCGACCAGGATCTTCAGGTGGTGGCTCACAGTGGGCTGGCTCAGGCCGACCGGCTCGGTGAGATCGCACACGCAGGCCTCACCGCCGTCGTGCGCCGCGACGATCGACAGGAGCCGTACGCGCGTGGCGTCACCCAGGGCCTTGAAGGAGCGGGCAAGGTCGGCCGCGGCGGCCGGGTCGGCGGCCTCGCGGACCAGGGGAGCGCAGCACGGGCCGGACGTCGGAGCAGCCGGCTGGACCTCGAGCGCAATCGTCGTCATGCCCTCATCTTGCCACGCATCGAAGTTTCTGGATATGTTCGCCCTAGCAATACATCGAAGACCTTCGATCTGACTCGGGACTACAGAGAAGATGGTGACGGGAATGACCACAGCGCAGAACCTTCCGGTCGTGGTGATCGGCGCGGGACCCGTGGGCCTGGCCGCCGCGGCGCACCTCGCCGAGCGCGGGCTCGAACCCCTGGTCCTGGAGGCCGGCGACGGCCCGGGCGCCGCCGTCGCGCGGTGGGGCCACGTCCGCCTCTTCTCCCCGTGGCGGTACGACGTCGACGCCGCCGCGCGCCGCCTGCTCATGGCCGGCGCCGTCGGGTGGTCCGAGCCCAACCCGGACGCACTGCCCACGGGCGCGGACCTCGTCGAGCAGTACCTCGCGCCGCTGGCCGAGAGGCTCGTGGACCGTGCGGGCGCACAGATCCGGTACGGGACGCGCGTGCTGGCCGTGACCAAGGACGGCGCCGACCGGTCCCGGTCGCTCGGGCGCGAACGCCTGCCGTACCTGGTCCGGACGGCGACCACGGGCGCGGACGGTTCCCGCGCCATCGAGGAGATCCGCGCGCAGGCGGTGATCGACGCCTCCGGGACGTATCTGCAGCCCAACCCCCTGGGGACGTCGGGCCTGCCGACGCTCGGCGAGGAGGAATCGGCCCGCTTCCTCGCGGGCGGCCTGCCGGACGTGCTCGGCCGGGACCGGGAGCGGTTCGCCGGGCGGCACACCCTGGTCGTCGGCATGGGCCACTCCGCGGCGAACACCCTGCTGAGCCTGGTCGAGCTCGCCGAGCAGGACGGCGGGCCGGACGTGCCCGGGACCCGGATCACGTGGGCCATCCGGGGCGGGTCGCCGCGTCGGCTGTACGGCGGCGGTGCCGACGACGAGCTTCCGGCGCGCGGGCTGCTCGGCAGCCGCCTGCGCGACGCGGTGGAGGCCGGCCGGATCGAGCTGCTCACCCGGGTGGCGATCGACCGGCTGGCTCCTTTGCCGGCCGGCGCCGCTGACGCCGTCGGCACCGCTGGCGCCGCTGACGCCGCCGGCACCGCCGACGGCGACACCGTGCGGGTCCTTGGTACCGCTCGACGGGACGGCGAAGACGGCGTGCTCGACCTGACCGTGCACAACATCGCCGCCGCGACCGGCTTCCGGCCCGACCTGGCGATGCTGCGGGAGGTCCGCCTCGACCTCGACCCGGTGGTGGAGGCGCCGCGCCAGATCGCGTCGCTCATCGACCCGAACTTCCACTCGTGCGGCACCGTTCCCGCACACGGCGAGGCCCAGCTCACCCACCCGGACGCCGGGTTCTACCTGGTCGGCATGAAGTCCTACGGCCGGGCCCCGACGTTCCTCCTGGCCACGGGCTACGAGCAGGTCCGTTCCATCGCCGCGGCACTGGCCGGCGACCGGACGGCGGCCGACGCCGTCGAGCTGAACCTCCCGGAGACCGGCGTCTGCTCGTCCGACCTCGCCCTGGCCGCCGACGCAGACGGCGTGGTCTCGCCGAAGGAGCTCGCCGCGTCCGCCGCGAGCTCGTGCTGCGCCGTCCCCGCAGGCCCGCAGCAGATCTCGATCGGGCTCGCGCCGGCTGAGCCTGCACCGGTTGCCGCAGCGCCCGCCGACGCCGAGCCCGCCGACGCCGAGCCCGCCGCCCCGGTACCAGCGGGCTCTGTCGGTTTCAGCACCGGCGTCGTGCACGGCCGCTCCGGGGATTAGGCATCGACTCCAGAGTTCGTCGGCACGCCGGTCGGCGACTGCAGACTTGGTTGCGGTTTGCGGCCCCCAACCGCAACCAAGTCTGCAGTCGGCGCCGGCGCCTGCTACCAAGTCTGCAGTCGAGCCGTTGAGTCCGGCCGTCAGGCCGGGCGGGGCGGGTACAGGATCATTGCCAGCCCGAGGCCGAGCGCCCCGCCGACCAGCTGCGCCAGAACGAACGGCAGTACCGAGCCCGGGGCGATCCCCGCGAAGGTGTCGCTGAACACGCGGCCCACGGTGACCGCGGGGTTGGCGAACGACGTCGAGCTGGTGAACCAGTACGCAGCGCCGATGTAGGCGCCGACGGCCGGCGCGACCAGCGCGCCGCGGCCGGAACGTAGCAGACCGAGGATCACGAGAACCAGGCCCGCCGTGGCGACGACCTCGGCGAGGAACGTGGCGCCGGACGCCCGCGCGGTGGTCGCGACAGCCGCAGGCTCGCCGAACATCGCGTTGGCCAGCAGCGCGCCGCCGATCCCGCCCGCCACCTGCGCGGCGATGTACGCGCCCGCGTCGCCGAGCCGCGGCCCGGCGGGCTCGCGCCGTCCGAGGACCCAGTCGACGAGCGTCACCACGGGATTGAAGTGCGCCCCGCTCAGCGGTCCGAGCACGGCGATCAGCACGGCAAGGCCGAGCGCCGTGGCCGTCGAGTTCTCCAGGAGCTGCAGCCCGGCGTCGTCGGGGGACAGTTTCGTCGCGGCGATCCCGGAGCCGACGACCACCGCGACGAGCAGGCCCGTCCCGAGGAGCTCGCCGAGCGCCCGCCGCCACAGCTCGGCGCGCACGCCCGCGTCCGCGCCGGCGGGTGCGTCCCGCGGCCTGACGGGCGCACCGTCCGACGCGCGCACCGACCCGCCGTCCGAAGCACCCACGGCCCTACCCACCGACACGCTCACGCGACAGCCTGCACACCGAGCTCGGCCAACAGCCCCCGGACGCGCCGCTCGATCTCGTCGCGGATCGGTCGGACGGCGTCGAGACCCTGGCCCGCGGGATCGTCGAGCTCCCAGTCCTGGTAGTTCTTCCCGGGGTAGTAGGGGCAGGCGTCACCGCAGCCCATCGTGATGACGGCGTCGGACGCCTCGACCGCGTCGTTCGTCAGGATCTTGGGCTTCTCGTCGCGGATGTCGATGCCCACCTCGAGCATGGCCTCCACTGCCATGGGATTGATCTGGTCGGCGGGCATCGACCCGGCGGAGCGCACCTCGACGGCGCCGTCGGACAGCGCCCGGAGGAACCCGGCGGCCATCTGCGAGCGGCCCGCGTTGTGCACGCAGACGAACAGGGCGGACGGCTTGGTGGACGGCTTGGTGGACTGCGGGGCCGCGTTCGGCGACGAGGTCTCGGGCATGTGGCTCTCCAGGTGGTTCTGTCGAAGCTGGTAGTTCTGGTTGCCGCCCGACAGGTTCGCGACGTCCGCGAACCCGAGGTTGCGCAGCACGTTCTGGCCCGCGTTCCCGGTGACGCCCTTGTTGCAGTACGTCACCGTGGGCAGCCCGGGGTCGAGCTCGCGCGCCCGCTGCCGCAGCTCCGCCAGCGGGATGTGCACCGAGTCGGGCACGGCGGACTTCGCGCGGTCCTTCGCGGACCGCACGTCCACCACCTGGAGCCCCTCGCCCTCGGCCCGACGACGGTCCAGCTCGGCCGGGGTGACGAGCGGCGCCTGCCCGTGGATCGCGTTGGTCAACGCCATGCCGGTGTAGTGGACCGGGTCCTTGGTGGTGGCGTAGGTAGGGGAGTAGGCGAGGTCGAGGTGGAACAGGTCGGCGACGTCGGCCCCGTAGGTGATCGCCGTGGCCAGCACGTCGATGCGCTTGTCCGCCCCCGACGCCCCGATCGCCTGCGCGCCCAGCAGCCGGCCGGTGGCCCGGTCCGCCACTGCCTTGATGACCAGCGGCGTGCCGCCCAGGTACTCCGGCCGGTCGGGCTTGATGTTGTGCAGCACCTCGACGTCGTACCCGGCGGCGCGTGCCTGCTTCTCGGTGAAACCGGTCTGCGCGACGCCGACGTCGAAGACCCGGACTATCGACGTGCCGAGGATGCCGCGGTGCTCCAGCGGCCCGCCGGTCATCGCGTCCCCTGCGATGCGCCCCATCTTGTTCGCCGTCGAGCCGAGCGGCACCCAGACGGGCTCGCCGGTGATGACGTGGAACGACTCCGCGACGTCCCCGACCGCCCACACGTGGTCCACGCTGGTGCGCATCCGGCGGTCGACGGCGACGGCGCCCGTCGGGCCGAGCCGCACGCCGGCCTGCACGGCCAGGTCGGTACTCGGGCGAACGCCGACCGAGACGATCACGAGCTCGGCGTCGATGTGCTCGGCCGTGGCTGCTCCTACCCCGCCACCCACCCCGTCGACCTCCACGCCGCTCACCTCGTCGTCGTCCGACGCGATACCCACAACCTTCGTAGCGAGCCGCAGGTCCACGCCGTGCTTGCGGAGCTCGGAGTCCACCCGGGCGGACATGTCCGCGTCCATGCGGGGCATGGCGTGGTCGAGCGCCTCGACGACCGTCACGGTCAGGCCGCGGGCCACGAGCTGCTCGGTCATCTCGAGTCCGATGTAGCCGGCCCCGACGACCACGACGTGCCGCACGGGCCTGCCCCGCGACTCGCTGTCCTCGATCCAGGCCCGGATGGCGCGGGCGTCGGTGGGGTTGCGGACGGAGAACACGCCGGTCGCGTCCACGCCCGCGATCGGCGGGACGACGGCGCGCACGCCGGTCGCCAGCACCAGCTCGTCGTAGCTGTCGACGAAAGCGCGGCCGGTGGCCAGGTCGCGCACCGTCACGGTGCGGTCGTCGGGGTCGACGGCGAGGACCTCGTGCCCGGTGCGCACGTCGACGTCGTACCGGGCTTTGAACCAGGCCGGGTCGCGCGGGGTGAGCTCGTCGATGTCGGCGACCTCGCCGCCCACGAAGTACGGCAGGCCGCAGCCCGAGTAGGAGATGTCGTGGTCGCGCTCGTACACGGTGATCTGCGCGCTCTCGGTGTTACGGCGGGCCTTCGCGGCCGCCGAGGTGCCGGCCGCCACCGACCCGACGATGACGATCTTCGGCGAGGCGCTCGCCAGGGGCAGGGCGTTCATCGGTTTCCTTCGGTCGTCAGCGAGTCTTGGCGGACGGCGTTCCGCCCGCCGGGAGAGCGTCTTCGGTAGGCAGCAGGGAGGCGAGCAGCTCGCGCACCCGCCGGTCGAGCTCGTCGCGGATGGCGGCCACGCCGGCGGGGGAGGCGAGGGCGGGGTCGCCCACCGTCCAGTCCTCGTACCGCGTGTCCGGCAGCACCGGGCACGAGTCGCCGCAGCCCATGGTCACGACGACGTCGGCCGCGCGGACGGCGTCGTCGGTCAGCGGTTTGGGATAGAAGCGGGCGACGTCGTCGACGGCTTCCGCGGCGGCGGTGTCGCCGAGCTCGTCGAGGATGCTGCGCACCGCGGCGTGCACGTCGCTCGCGGGCGCGGAGCCGGCGGAGCGGACCACCACGCGTTCGCCGGCGTAGTGCTGCAGCAGGGCCGCCGCGAGCTGCGACCGCCCGGCATTGGCGACGCAGACGAAGAGCACCTGCGGCTTGTGCCCGACGTCGGCCGCGCGCGCCTTCTCGGCGTCGATGATGCGCTGCCGTGCGAAGTGCTCGGTGAGCGGGACCAGGTAGGCGGCGTTCCCGCCGCGCCGGGCGAGCGCGGTGTACGACTCCCGGACCAAGCGGTAGCACTCCTGCTCCGGGGTGCCCGGGAAGCGCTCGGCGAGCGACGTCGCGAGCCGGTCGAGCGCGGGGTCCACGTTCTCGAGCCCGGACCCCTCACCGTGGCCGGGGCCGCCGTGCCGTGCGCCCGCCTGGCCAACGCGCGCGCGTCCGGCCTGGGCACCGCGCACCTCGACGGCCGCCGGCGCGAACCGGTCCAGCAGCGTGGTGACCGCGCCCCGGTAGCCCGGCGCTATGCGGTACCAGACCCAGGTGCCGCGCCGGTCCGCGGTGAGCAGGCCGACGTCGCGCAGCACCTTGAGGTGGTGGGACACGGTCGGCTGGGAGACGGCGGTCAGCGTCGCGAGGTCGCCCGCCGTCGTCTCGCCGGTCGGAGAGGTCGCGATGGCCGACAGCATGCGCAGCCGGGCCGGGTCCGCGATGGCCTTGAGCGTCGCGGCGAGGTCGGCCGCGGTGTCGGCCCCGATCGCGTGGGCCTCCGCCGAGGTGGCCACGGGCCGCTCGCCGCTCCCGCTCTGTATCGACATGCCTCTATGTTTACATCTGTCGATACAGGACGCAAGGTCAGCCGAAGATGCCCGCGCGCACCGAGGTCTCGGCGAGCCCGTCCGGCCCTGTGATGACCCGGTGGCCCCAGGTGGTCCGCTGCGCGGGATCGAAGCCCGTCACCATGTCGAGGTACTCGACGCCCCCACCGTTGCCGCTCCAGGACCAGGCGAACCAGCCGATCCCCTGGGACCGCGTGTACGTCATGATCGTGTCCTCGTCGGGGTTGCCGTCGGAGTGGTCGTGCCCGAACTCGCCCACGATGATCGGCAGCCCCCGGCTCGTGAAGGCGTCGAGGTAGGCCGTGATCTCGGCCGCGGTGTCGTACACGCCGTACATGTGCACCGAGAACACGGTGTTGCCGTCGGGGTCGGCCGCGAGGACGTCGGCGGCGGAGTCCCGCATGACGCCCTGCCAGTCCTGACCCCAGGACGGCGCGTCCACGACGATCGTGTGCTCGAACCCGGCGTCGCGCAGGCGCTGGATCGCAGCGCTCGTGTCGGCGGCCCAGCCCGCGTTGACCGCCGCGTTGTTGCCGTACGGCTCGTTGCCGAGGTTGATGAGGACCCGGTCCTCGGTGCCCTGGAGCGTGGGCAGCAGCGAGATCCAATAGCTGGCCGCGGTGTCGAGCGTGCTGGCGGCAGCCTCCTCGCCGTAGCCGGTGGTGTCGTGGTCCTCCAGCACGCAGACCAGCCGGTTCTCCCCGCACAGGCCGACGACGTCGGCGACGTCCGCGGCCCCGTTCCGCGTCCAGCGGGTCCCGTCGCTGAGCACGACGCGGACCGAGTTGGCCCCGGCGTCGGCGATGTCGGCGAACGAACCGGTCCGCGACGCGTACCAGGTGTGCGCGTGGCTGACGCCGCGCAGCAGGAGCGGCGATCCGTCGCTCTCGACGAGCCGTCCGCCGCTGACATGGATGCCGACGACGTCCGCGCCGCCGTCGGGCGCAGCCGGGGTCGCGGCGCCGGCCGGCTGGCCGAGCGCCGGGGCGAGCAGCAGGCCGAACAGTGCGGCCGCTGCGGTACCGGACATGGTCGCGCGCGTGGGTCTCATGGATCGCTCCCCTTCGAGGTGTACGGCGAGTACGGCCCTCGAAGGGTCTCCCACGCGGGTGGGGCGGGACAGGAGGTGGAACGCTTAAGTTCCGGAGCCGGCGGGCTTGGGCGGCCGCACCGTCGGCACGTCGCCCACGATCGGGATCGGACGCCGGTGGAACGGGAACCCGTAGCGCGTGACCAGGCCCGCGAGCGTCGTGACCCGGTTGCGGGGCCCGACCAGCGACATGATGTGCACGAACAGCCAGACCAGCCACGCCGTGCCCTTGGTGAGCCGCAGCGGCGTGCCGCCCGGCAGGTTGATCTCGGCGATCGCCGCGCGGCGCCCGATCACCGCCATCGTGCCCTTGTCGACGTAGCGAAGCTCCCGCAGGGGGCGGCCCGCGAGCAGCGCCTCGATGTTCCGGCCGATCAGGGTGCCGCCCTGGATGGCGGGCTGGGCGAGCTGCGGCAGGTCCGACGGCGACACCGCGATGTCGCCGGCGGCGAACACGCCCGGCAGCCCCTCGACCTGCATGTCGTCGCCGATCTTGATGCGGCCGCCCTCGTCCTGCGGCATGCCCCACTCGACGACCTCCTCGTGCGGGCGCACGCCCGCCGACCAGACGGTGAGGTCGGCGTGGATGCGCTTGCCGTCGGTGAGCACCACGGCGTCGCGCTCAACGGCGGCGACACCTGCCCCCAGGTGCAGCGAGACCCCGCGCCGGGACAGCTCCTTGGCGGCGTATTTGCGCAGCTTGGGCGCGAACGACTTGAGGATCTCGCCGCCGCGCTGCACCACCTTGACCTCGAACGCGTCGCCGTGGATCTCCGGGTAGGCGGGCGCCAGACCGGCGGTGCGCAGCTCGGCGAGTGCGCCCGCCACCTCGACCCCCGTGGCGCCCCCGCCCACGACGACGACGCGCAGCCCCTCGTCGAGCCGTTTGGACTTCGCGGCCTTCTCCAGGCGGATGAAGAGGTTGTCGCGGATCCGGAGCGCCTGGGACCGGGAGTACATCGGGAACGCGTATTCCTTGGCGCCTGGCGTCCCGAAGAAGTTGGTGGTCACGCCCGCCGTCACCACGAGGTAGTCGTAGCTGATCCAGTGGTCGTTGAGCAGGCGGATCTTCTTCGCCTCGTGGTCGGCCTCCACGAGGTGCTCGTGCACCACGTGCACGTTCTTCTGCTTCAGCCGCAGGCCGCGCAGGAAGTACGTGACGTCGCCCGGGTTCAGCCCGCCCGTCGCCACCTGGTACAGCAGCGGCTGGAACGTGTTGTAGACCCGGCGGTCGATCAGCGTGATCCGCACCGGCGCGTCCTTCAGGGCCTTCACGGCGGCCATGCCGGCGAATCCTCCGCCGACCACCACCACGTGCGGCAGCGGTTCCGGGTGTCCGGCCAGGGGTGTCTCGAGGCCGTAGTCCTCGTCCTCAGGATGCACGGGGATGTGTGCGGATTCGGTCACGTGACGAAGTCTCTCACCGGAGTGTTAACGGCGCGGTCGGTCGTGAACACAGTGCGTGAACACAGGTCGTGAGCCGGCAGGAGGCGTTCAGCAGACCGTCATCGTGGGTCCACCCTCTGGTCGGGCGGACGCCAGCCCGGCCTCCGATCGTCGTCGGCATGAGTGAGCACACAGCCGGCGTCACGCCGAGCGAGACCAGCACGGCCGAGACCAGCACGGCCGAGAGTCCCACCGGCGGCGTCGACCGCCGGACGTTCCTGTCCCTGAGCAGCCTCGGCGCGGCCGGCGTCGCGACCGTGGCAGCCGCCGGGGCGGCCGTGCCCGCCGCCGCGACCGAGCTCGCCCGGCACCCGCAGCGCTCGCTGCGGTTCGGGCGGGACGGCACGTTCAAGATCGTCCAGTTCAACGACACGCAGGACGACGAGAAGATCGACCGCCGCACGTTGGAGCTCATGCGCGCGGTGCTCGACGACGAGCGGCCGGACTTCGTGATCCTCAACGGCGACAACATCACCGGCGGCTGCGACACCCCGCTCGAGATGCGCCAGGCGATGAACAACGTGGTGCAGCCCATGGAAGAGCGGGCCGTGCCGTGGGCCATCACCTTCGGCAACCACGACGAGGACTCGACGCCGAACAGCGGCGTCGACGAGGCCGACATGCTCGCCTTCTACCGGTCCTACCGCTACAACGTGAACGGCCCGACGGCGCCCGGCGTCACCGGCCAGGGCAACTCGAACCTGCTGATCGAGGGCACGAACGGCCGGCCGGCGTTCAACCTCTGGCTGCTCGACTCCGGTCGGTACGCCCCCGACCTGCTGGCCGGCCAGGACTTCGACGGGTACCCCCACTGGGACTGGCTGCGCATGGACCAGGTCAAGTGGTACTACGACACGTCGGTGCAGATCGAGCGTCAGGCCGGCCACGTGGTCCCGGCGCTGATGTTCATCCACATCCCGCTGTGGGAGTACCGCTTCATGTGGTTCGGCTCGGTCGACGGCCGGACGGACGCCGACCACGAGCGCGGCAAGGCGCGGCACCGTATCGACGGCGAGCGGAACGAGGAGGAGTGCCCCGGGCCCTTCAACTCCGGCATGTTCTCGGCGATCCAGCACCGCGGCGACGTGCGCGGCGTGTTCTGCGGCCACGACCACGTGAACACCTACTCCGGTGACTACTACGGCGTGCTGCTCGGCTACGCCGGGAACACCGGGTTCGGCACCTACGGCCTGTCGGGCGCCGAGCGCAACCGGCTGCGCGGGGCGCGCGTCTACGACCTCGACGAGTCGGCGGACGGCGTCCTGACCGGCACGCGCATGCGGTTCGCCGGCGAGTTCGGCATCGACCTCACCGCGAACGACCAATGGATGGAGCCGCTCCCGCTGCCGACGGGCAAGTGACGCACGGGCGGGACGCGGCACGGGTGAGAGCATGGGCGCATGGCTGAGCTCCTCGCGGTCTGCCGCGTCCACGTCCTGCATCCCGACGCCGGGACCGTCGGGGTCACGGCTATCGACAAGCGTCCGGTCGACGGGCGGGTCAAGGTCCGGCCGCTCGGGCTGTACGCGGACGTGCAGGCGGACCGCGCCAACCACGGCGGCCGTGACCAGGCCGTTTATGCCTACGCGCAGGAAGACGCCGACTTCTGGTCCGCCGAGCTGGGCCGCGAGGTCACGCCCGGCCTGTTTGGCGAGAACCTGCGCACGCGCGGCCTGGACGTGAACCACGCCGTGATCGGCGAGCGGTGGCGGGTCGGAACGGCGCTGCTCGAGGTGACGCAGCCGCGCGTGCCCTGCCAGACGTTCGGACGCCGGCTCGGCGAGCAGCGCTGGGTGCGCCGGTTCACGCAGGCCAACCGCACGGGCGCCTACCTGCGCGTGATCGAGAACGGCGAGATCGGCGCGGGCGACACCGTCGAGGTCGTGCAGAAGCCCGCGCACGGGGTGACGGTCGCGGACTGGTTCGCCGGCCGCTACGGCGTCGCGCGCGGCGAGGGCCCGACGACGGGCGTCGTCCCGGAGCGCGCGGCGGACCTCGCACCCGTCGTCGGAGACGCCGCCACGCTCGTGCCCGACGAGAAGGGCGCCCCCGACCCCGACACCCTGGAGGCGCTCGCGCAGCGGCTGCTGAACGCGCACGCCGCCGGCGACATCCGGCTCAGCGTCGACATGCTGCGCCGCACTGAACAGGCAGCAGGCCGAGCGGTCGTGGACTGACCCCTGCGGCCCGGCGCCGCTCACCTGACACAGGAGGCTCAGCCCTCCGCCGCGTGCCGCCTCTCGAACCGTGCGCGGGCGGCGTCGTGGGCCTCGCGCAGGAGCCGGAGGACCGTGTCACCGGTCTCGCGCCCGGGATTGACGACGGCGATCCAGCCGGCCGACCCGTAGACCGGGTGCGGCAGCACGAGGTCGGGTGTGGCGGGATCGGCCTGATCACCGGTGAGCTCCCGGAACGTCGCCCGGTCGACGTGGATGTTCACGCGCCAGCGGTCCGGCCCGTCGAGATCGGAGGCCGTGTCGTCGGGGTAGTTCTTGGTGACGATCGTCCCGTAGGGCTGGACGGTCCGGGGCATCACGCCGTCGGGGGCGTAGTAGAAGAACGCGTCGCCCCAGGCCAGCTCTGGAAAGTCCGGGTCGCCGACGGCGGGCGCCACGACGAGCGAGCCCTCGAGGTCGCGCACGGTGCCGATGATCTGGTCGATACTCAGGTGGGTGCTCATGGTTCAAGCATCACCTTCAAGTGCTTATGTGGGGTTGGGCGAGTGACACGAGACGACAACCGTCCGCTCCGCACGGCCGACGTCGCGCGGGAGTCGGGATACTCCGTGCAGCAGGTCCGGGACCTGGAGCGGCTGGGCGTCATCCCGCCCGCCGTCCGCGGGGCGAACGGGTATCGCGCCTACACGACGACGCACGTCCAGGCGCTGCGCGCCTATCGGGGCCTCGCGAGCGCCGCTGGACCAGTCGAGGCCCGCCGTCTGCTCGCCGACCTGTTCGCTGCGCCGCCGGTCGCCGGCCTTTCGACTGACGCGAAAGCGACCGACGGACCTTCGACTGATTGGCTTCCGACTGACAGGCGGCAGACTCCACGCTTCGCCGATGCCGCCGCCGCGATCGGTGCCGTGTACGTGCGGCTGGCGCGCGAGCGCGACGAGGCACTCCGTGCGCGGGCCGCGCTGCACGCCATCCAGAGCGAGGCGGCCGTTTCCGGCGCTGCCCCGCTCGGCAGCGACACCACCGCCGACACCATGACCATCACCGAGCTCGCCGCAGCCCTCGGCGTGCGCACGTCCACGCTCCGGTTCTGGGAGCAGGAGGGACTCGCGGTCCCGGAGCGCGTGACCACCCTGCGCGCCCGCCAGTACGGGACCGGGGCGATCCGCGAGGCGCGGATCGTGGCCGCCCTGCGCAGCAGCGGGTACGGCGTCCCCGCCGTGCGCGACGTCGTCGCGACGCTGCGGCAGGTCGACGGAATCGCGGAGGGGATCGCCGAGGCCGGGCGGATCCTCGACGGTCGTCTCGAGCAGATCGCGGTCCGGACCGTCGCCCTGCTGCGGGCCGGTGCCGACGTCGCCGCCGTCCTGGAGTCCACTCCTCTGGCGGGACCTCCCGGGAGGTCCCCGCACGCCCCAGCGGTCAGTCGTCGCTGAGCTGCTTGCCCTGGCGGACCAGGTCCTGCAGGGTGCGCTGCACCTTCTCGACGTCGGGCACGTCGTCGAGCACCATGCCCGGCTGGTCCGTGCCGTCGGAGATCACGAGGGTGCCGCAGCCGAAGAACCGGTCGCTGAGCTGCTTCTCGAAGGTGACGTTGTTGATCCGGTAGAGCGGGATGTCCCGGCCGGTCTGCGTCAGGATGCCCGTGCGCAGCGCGACCCGCTGGTTCGTGATGATGTAGCGGGTGGTGCGCCAGCGCAGGAACGGCCCGATGGCGGCGGCCAGGCCGAGCACCACGAGCACGAGCGTCGCGAACCAGAGCACTATCCCGTCCACCGGCAGCGGCACGATCCACAGGGCGATGAGGATCGCGAGGAGCAGCACGAGCAGCAGGATCGGCTTCACGACCTTCTTCGGGTGGGTGCGAAGCTGCATCACGATGGTCTCGCCCTCAGCGAGGTGCTCTTCCCTCATTCCGCGAATACTGCCCTACTGCGCCAGCGGGATCTACTGTGCTGCCAGGTTCCATCCCTCGATGGTGCGCAGGCTGTGCCCGTAGCCCAGCAGACAGACGGCGGCGGTGCCCAGCTCGAACCGGGCCCCCAGGCGCGGGTCGACGCCCAGCCAGACGGTCGTGAGCACCCGCAGCAGGTGGCCGTGCGCGACGAGCAGCACGTCACCGCCCGAACCTGCGCCGGGCCCCGGACCGGCACCGGCCTGACCGGCGAGCACCCGCTCCGCCCGGGCCACTACCCGCGTCGCCCGCGCGGCGACCTCCTCCAGCGTCTCCCCGAGCCGCCCGTCGCCGTGCTCGGCCGACGGCGGCAGCACGCGGACGCCGTCGTCGAAGATCTGGAACTCGCGCCCCAGGTCCTCGGAGACGTCGTGCGAGGTGCGGCCGTCGACGGGCCCGTAGTCCCACTCGGCGAGGTCCTCGTCGACGACGGCGTCGGGGTACCCCGCGAGCTCCGCCGTCACTCGCGCCCGGGCGAGCGGCGAGGTGTAGACGGCGGCGAACGCGTAGTCGGCGAGCGTCGCCCCGGCGGACCGAGCCTGCTCCTCGCCGGCCGCGGTGAGCGGGATGTCAGTGCGTCCGGTGTGCTGCCCGCTCGCGCTCCACTCGGTCTCGCCGTGCCGGAGCAGCACGAGCTGCGGGTCGCGCGAGGGCTTCAGGGCGGGCGGCCGAGAGCCGCTCTGAGGATTGGGCTGAGAGGTGTGCTGGGTCGCGGGCGTCGTCTCCTCGGGCATGGCTGGAGCATCCCGCGCCCTACGACGGAGCGCACCCCCTGAGGGCTACTCGCTTGCGATCTCTTCCATGAAGTTCTCCACGAAATCCTCTTCGTCCCAGAAGCGCGCGACCCAGCGCGCGAACTGGGCTCCCACCTCCTGCTCCGCGGCGCGCACGAGGTCGTAGGGGTCGTCGGGCGGGGTGAGCCCGAAGTGCTGGCTCAGCCAGTCGAGGTACTCGTCGTGGCGGTCGTACTGCTCGTGTTCCGCGTCCTTGTCGTCCTTGTCGCCGAACCCGGCCGAGTAGTCCCCGACGTAGAGCGTCCGGTCGCAGCCGAGCTGCAGGAACAGCTCTCGGAGATTCCGCGCGACGACAGCGATCCCGCCTTCGTCCCCGAACACCACGACGGGCAGGGTCGCCATGTCGGCGCGGTCGTCGATGCGCCAAAGGGCGTAGATGGAACCGGACTTGTTGGCGTCCGCGAAGGAGAGAAGGCCGTCGAGGAACTCGGGATCTTCCGACCAGGTGTCGATTCCGGATGCGTGTCCGAACTCCGTCAGGAAGAACCCGCGCGAGATGTTCCCTCCCGAGATGCGGTCTTCCAGCTCCTTGAGCAGGTTCAGTTCCGGGATCGGGGAGTAAGGGTCGCCCATGAGGTCCTCCAAGGTCTCTGGTCCAGTGCGGGAAGCTGCCCGCGCGCGGCATCCTCTCGTGTTGTCGCTCCCTGACCTGCCCAAACACGCCCGGTCCGACACGCGGGCCTATCGCGCAAGGAATCCTGGTGCGCGCCGCACCCTGCACCTACGCTGAGCAGCGTGACCCGTGCCACTCCGGCGTCGCACGGCGCCGTGGACCGCTTCTCCACGCGTGGCCTGCCCGCAGCGCGGCGGATCGAGCTGTGGGAGGAGCACAACGCCGACGCCCTGGTGGCGTTGCGGTGCCGCATGCGCGAGGGTGCGGCGCTCGAGGCGTCCGAGGCGAACCTGCAGGTGGACCGGCTGCACCTGGCGCACGTCGAGGCCAACCCGCACGCCGTCGAGCGCACGGCCCGCACGGTCCGCACCCGCCCCACCGGATCGGTGGCCCTGTACTTCACGCTCGTGGGCGACGCGGTCTTCCACCACGACGACGGCGTGCGGATGCTGCGCCCCGGCCAGCTCCTGGTGTGCGACGCCGACCGGCCGTTCCTGCGGGGGTTCTCCCACGGCCTGGAGGAGCTCGCGATCAAGGTCCCGTACGACGTGTTCCGCTCTGTCGGCGGCACCGTGCCGCGCACCGCCCGGGTCATCGACTTCGGCGCACTGCGCCCGACCCTGAGGTCGGGAGCCGGTTCGGGAACGGCCTCGGGAGCGGGGCCGGGAAGAGCATCGGCCATAGGCGCGCCCTGGGCATCGGGCACCAACACGTACGCGGCGGCCTTGGCCGCACTGGTCGCGCGCGCGGTGGGCCCCCGCGGCGACGGTGCCGTCGACGAGGCCACCGCGCTCGAGCTGGTCGCTGCGGTGGTGGCGCGGCCGGCGGCGTCCGGGGCGCAGGCGGCGAGCGCGCACTTCGCCGCGGCCGAGCAGTACGTGCGGCAGTGGCTGCGCGACCCCACGCTGTCCGCCCGCCGGATCGCCGACGCGATCGGCCTGAGCGAGCGGCAGCTCTCGCGCGTGTTCGCCGAGCGGGGCACGAGCGTGCCGCGGTTCGTCGCCCGGCGTCGCGTGGAGCTGGCGGGTCGGCTGCTGCGGATGTCGTCGTACGCGGAGCAGACCGTCGAGGCGATCGGCCTGCGCTGCGGGTTCTCGTCGGCCGCGCAGTTCTCGCGCGTGTTCCGGGAGCAGGCGGGCATGCCGCCGTCGGAGGTGCGCCGGCACGCCTTCTCCGCACGCGCCTGAGCCAGTCTCGTCTTGAGATTTTCCGCCGACTTTCATGGCCTGCCCTTTTCGAGGAGGCGGGCCTGCGCCACCCTCGTGCGCATGCCTGATTTCGACGACGGTCAGACCGAGACCGAACTCCCCAGCAGCACGGACACCAGCGCCGGCAGCGACATAGTCGTCGAGACCGACGTGCTGGTCGTCGGCTCCGGCCCGGCGGGTGCGTCGGCCGCCCTGTTCCTGTCCAGCCTGGGGATCAGCACCATCATGATCACCAAGTACCGCTGGACGGCGAACACGCCCCGCGCGCACATCACCAACCAGCGGACCATGGAGATCTTCCGCGACCTGGGCATCGAGGACCAGGTGCTCGCCGATGCCACGCCGCACGAGCTGGTCGGCGACACCGTGTTCTGCACGACGATCGCTGGCGAGGAGATCGGCCGCATCCTCACCTGGGAGACGCACCCCGCCCGGGAGGCGGACGCGCGCCTCGCCTCGCCGTCGCTCACGGTGGACATCCCGCAGACCTACCTCGAGCCGATCCTGGTGAAGAACGCCACCCAGCGCGGCACGCAGTCGCGGTTCTCCACGGAGTACCTGAGCCACACCCAGGACGACGACGGCGTCAGCACCCGCGTGCTCGACCGCGTCACCGGCACCGAGTACACGATCCGGTCGAAGTACCTGATCGGCGGCGACGGCGCCCGCTCCCAGGTGGCCGCCGACATCGGCCTGCCCATGGAGGGCGCGATGGACATCGCCGGCTCCATGAACATCACGTTCAAGGCCGACCTCACGCACCTCGTGGGCCACCGCCCGTCGGTCCTGTACTGGGTGCTGCAGCCGGGGTCCGACGTCGGCGGCATCGGCGCGGGCCTGGTCCGCATGGTCCGGCCGTGGAACGAGTGGCTCATCGTCTGGGGGTACGACATCGCCGGCGACCCGCCGCAGCTCGACGACGCCGCGGCGACCGAGATCGTGCGCCAGCTTGTCGGCGTCGACGACCTCGACGTCGAGATCACCGGCTACTCGCTGTGGGGCAACAACCAGATGTACGCGACGCACCTGCAGAAGGGGCGCGTCTTCTGCGCCGGCGACGCCGTGCACCGGCACCCGCCGAGCAACGGCCTCGGCTCCAACACGTCGGTGCAGGACTCGTACAACTTGGCGTGGAAGATCGCCGCGGTGCTGAACGGCCAGGCTGCGCCGTCCCTGCTGGACACCTACTCGACCGAGCGCGCGCCGATCGCCGAGCAGATAGTGCTGCGGGCCAACAAGTCGGGCGGCGAGTTCCGGTTCATGGAGGTGCTCGGCGTGCTCGACGCCGAGACCCCGGAGGCGATGCAGGCCGCCATCGACGAGCGCAAGGCGAACACGCCCGCGGGCGAGGCCAAGCGCAAGGCGCTCGTGGAGGCCATGGACCTGAAGCACTACGAGTTCAACGCGCACGGCGTGGACATGGGCCAGTTCTACGAGTCCGCCGCCGTCGTCCCGGACGGTTCGCCCCAGCCGCTGGACGAGCGCGATCCCGAGCTCTACTACAAGCAGTCCACGGTCCCGGGCGCGCGGTTCCCGCACGTGTGGGTGGCCGACGTCGACGGCCACAAGCGCTCGACCCACGACCTCGTGCCGTACGGGCAGTTCACGCTGGTGACGGGCATCGCGGGCGAGGCCTGGGCCGACGCCGCCGACAAGGTCGCCGAGGAGCTCGGCCTGCCGCTCGGGGCGGTCGTCATCGGGCCGGGCCGCGAGGTCATCGACACCTACTACGACTGGGCGAAGATGCGGGGCGTCGAGGAGTCGGGCGCGATCCTCGTCCGCCCGGACGCGCACGTCGCGTGGCGCGCGCAGACGCTCGCCGACGACCCGGCGCAGGCGCTGGGCGACGCGCTGCGGGCGGTGCTCGGCCGGGGCGAGCAGGATGGCTGAGCCGGGCCGGGACGCCGCCGTCGCCGACGAGCAGGCCGCCCGCGAGCGGGAGCTCATCGACCGGGTCGTGGCGTCGTTCGACGGCGCCGCCGACGAGCGGCTGAAGACCGTCCTGCAGTCCCTGACCCGGCACCTGCACGCGTTCCTGCGGGAGGTGCGCCTCACCGAGGACGAGTGGACCACAGGCATCGGGTTCCTCACGGCCGCCGGGCACCTCACCGACGACAAGAGGCAGGAGTTCATCCTGCTGTCCGACGTGCTGGGCGCCTCCATGCAGACGATCGCCATCAACAACGAGGCCTACGCCAACGCGACGGAGGCCACGGTGTTCGGCCCGTTCTTCGTGGACGACGCCCCGCGCATCGACAACGGCGGCGACATCTCCGGCGGCGCCGCGGGGCAGCCGTGCTGGGTGGCGGGCACGGTCACCGACACGTCGGGCAACCCGGTCCCGGGCGCCCGGATCGAGGTGTGGGAGGCGGACGAGGACGGCTTCTACGACGTCCAGTACGGCGACGACCGCACGGCTGGCCGCGCCCATCTCTTCTCCGAGGCCGACGGCGCCTACCGGTTCTGGGCCATCACGCCGACGCCGTACCCCATCCCGCACGACGGGCCGGTCGGCGCGCTGCTCGCGGCGTCGGGCCGCTCGCCCCTGCGCGCCGCGCACCTGCACTTCATGGTGACGGCCCCAGGGCTGCGGACCCTCGTGACCCACATCTTCGTGCGGGGCGACGAGCTGCTCGACGCCGACTCCGTGTTCGGCGTCAAGGACTCGCTCGTCATGGACTTCGAGGAGCAGCCGGCGGGTACCCCGACGCCGGACGGCCGCCCGGTCGGCGACACCTGGTCGCGCACCCGGTTCGACATAGTCCTCGCCCCCGCCACCTGATCCGCGGGCCCGGACCAGCAGTGCGCGGCGCGGTGGCAGTCGCCCTGGTGAGCAGCCACAACGATCGCGCCCGCAACAAAGTTGCGACCGCGCGGTGAGGCTGATGTCACAGCCCCTTCAGTCGCGCGGCGACTCGGTACCAACCAAAATGGTGAATCCGCACATCAGCGGTGAACCACGTGCACCGTAGCCGTACGCCTGCACCGGAGGAGGACATATGACGGACGCCGACGACGCCCAGAACCACTCCATCGCCAACCCTCGCCGGACCACGCTCCTGCATCGGAGCGCCACCGAGGCCTTCGTTCCCCAGCACGAGGAACGCGATGCCCCGGCCGACCAAGCCGCTGCGGGCTGACCCGCGCCGCGCTCGCGCCGACCAGCGCTCGCGCCGACCAGTCCTGGTGCCTCGACGGAAGGCCCGGCCGCACGCCACCCGGTGGCACGTGCGGCCGGGCCTTCTGCGTTCCCCGTTCCACGATGCGAGACGCGGCCCGATCGTTCTCGAATTCACCCACTCAGTGCGGACCAGAGCTGAAACAGCAGGTCTGAGGCGGTATCCCAGCCCAACTTCTGTGACAGACGTCACTCCCGTTACATTCTGGAAACATATCCGGTAGTCTCGACGCGGCATCTTCTTCCACAATTCGGTACAGCAGGTCGATGCAAACAGCCAGATGGCACAGCGAGTTCGGCACGGTCAGCCAGGCGGGCAAGGTCTCGCGGCGACCGGTACGACGTGGAGAAGGAACTCGCCGGCGGCCATGCCCCAGCACGGGGCAGGCCGGCCAGAGAACGTCCAGTCACGTACGGCGACAAGAACTGAGTGGGGAACCCAGGGATGAATGGCGAATCGATTCGACACTTTACTGACGGACGCGTGCCCGACGCCGGGATCGCGCACCTCTTCAGCGTCGAGAACCGATTCCAGGCGCGCCTCGACGTCGAGGCCGCACTCGCACTGGCAGAGGCCGAGGTCGGGCTGATCCCGGAGCCGGCCGGCGAGGCGATCGCGCAGGCCGCGCAGATCGAGAAGCTGGACCTCGCCCGGGTCGCGGCCGCGACGGTGTCGGCGAGCCACCCGCTGATGCCACTCATCGAGGAGTTCGCCCGCGTGGTCGGGCGGGAGCACGGCGGCTGGGTGCACTGGGGCGCTACCACGCAGAACATCACGCAGACTGCCGACGTCCTCGTCCTGCGCGACGCGCACCGCGCCGTCAAGGACCTGCTCGCGAAGGTGCTCCGGGGGATGTCGAAGCAGGCGGAGGCGTCCGCCGCGGTGCCGATGGCGGGCCGCACGCACAGCCAGCACGCGGTGCCGGTCACCTTCGGCTTCAAGGTCGCCGTCTGGATCGACGAGCTGACCGCCCACACGGACCGGCTCGAGCGGCTCGAGGACCGGCTGTTCCGGGTCCTCATGGGCGGCGCCGTCGGTACGTTCGCGTCGTTCGGGCCCGCGGGGCGCGAGGTCGAGCGCCGGGTCGCCAACCACCTCGGGCTGGGCACCATGCCGGTCCCGTCGCGCGCGATCAACGACGGCATCGTCGAGCTCGTCCTCGTCCTCGGCCAGGTCGCCGGGACCGCCGGCAAGATCGGCAAGGACATCTACTCGATGATGCAGCCGGAGTTCGGCGAGGCGTTCGAGCCCATCCCGGACGGGACCGTCGGCAGCTCGACCATGCCGCACAAGCGCAACCCGCAGCTCGCCCTCGACCTTCTGTCGATGAGCGCCCAGCTCCGCGCGCTCGCCGCGCCGGCGCTCGAGTCGATGCAGCACGACCACGAGGCGAACGGCGGCATGACCGACCTTCTGGAGGAGACGGTCAAGCGCGCCACCGTGCTCGGCGGCGACATCCTGACCCGCCTCGACGTCATCCTCGACGGCCTCGAGCTGAACGAGCAGCGCATGCGCGCCAACCTGGCGCTGAGCGAGGGCCTCATCGGCTCGGAGTCGCTCATGATGGAGCTGGGCGAGCGCATCGGTCGCCAGAAGGCGCACGAGGTCGTGTACGAGGTGGCGCAGGAGTCGGCGTGCGGCGACGCGCAGTTCCTCGACCTGCTGGTCCGGAACGCGACGGTGAGCGCGTACTTCGACCGCGACGAGATCCGCCGCCTGATCGACCCGCGCGCGTACCTGGGCGAGAGCATCACGATCGCGCACGAGATGGCGCAGCACGCCCGCGCCGTCGCCGACCGGCTCGAGTTCAGCGCCCGCACGGCCAGGCCCGTGCCGCTCTTCCTGCGTGAGACCTCCAGGAACGACGACGCCGACGACGCCGACCCGGTCACCACCGGTCACGTCGCGGCCGACCGGGTGGCCGCGGATCGAGTCGCCGCGGACGCGCGCGCGGCGGACGAGCTGCTCCTCGTCGGTCTCTGACCGACCGGGCCTCGGGTTCAGAACGAGGACTGCGGCCCTGACTCGGCGTACCACCTACGCCGAGTCAGGGCCGCAGACCTTTGAATCAGAAGAGCGTGCCCGACTCCCACGTCCGCCCCGCCGAGGTCCCGACCGGAGTCGGCGCCGTCACGGGGGCGGGGACCTCGGGCGGCTCCGCGGCGAAACCGGTGCGGCGCAGCTCGGCGTCGGGAATCATCCCGGCGTCCGGGACGAGCATCTCGCCGACGCCGCCGCGTCCGGCCGCCCACTCCTCGGCGGCGAAGCCGGCGAGCTGGTCGACCCGCTCGTTGTACGGGTTGCCCACGTGCCCCCGCACCCAGTGGAAGCGGACCGGCCCGCTGCGTTCCGCGACGGCGCGGTCGATGCCCTGCACCAGGTCGAGGTTCGGCACGGGGTCGCCCGACGGGGAGCGCCAGCCGTTGCGCTTCCATCCCTCGGACCATTCGGACACGGACCGGATGGCGTACTGGGAGCTCGACTCGACGAGCAGCGGCTCGTCGCCGGGGTGTGCCTCGATCGCGCGCAGCAACGCCGAGAGTGCGGCAACCTGGTCGTTCCCCCGGGCAGCGCCGCCCGAGTCGAACTGACCGCCCGCGTGGTTGATCCACGCCCATCCGATCGCGCCGCCGGGTGCGGCCGACCCGTGCGTGCTGACGATGATCACGGCGTCCATTGTGCCTCCTTCTGCCCGAGAACCCGTACGGCAGGCCGGGGCGCCGTGCGTTCGGAGCCCGGCCGATCGAGAGTTCGGTAGGGCGAATTTCGGGCCCCGGGCCCACGAAACCCGCGCCCGGCGATCCGTAGGCATGATGACGGTGTGCCTCATCTCCCCTCCGACCCGGCCCGTCGCCCGCCCGACGGCGCACCCACGCCCGCCGAGCGTGCGCACGAGCTGCACCCGTCCCGCCGTCGGACCGGCTCTGACATCCGGCGGTGGCGCAGGCTGCTCGCCGACGAGCGGGCCGAGGCCGCCGTCTACCGCGACCTCGCCGGACGGCGCACGGGCGAGGAGCGCGAGATCCTGCTCGCGCTCGCGCGCGCGGAGAAGAGGCACGAGTCGCACTGGCTCGAGCTCCTGGGTCCCGACGTCGGCGCGCCCGTGCGCGGCGACCTCCGCACGCAGGCGCTCGGGTTCCTCGCCCGCCGCTTCGGCGGCGTCTTCGTGCTGGCGCTCGCGCAGCGTGCCGAGGCCCGCTCGTCCTACGCGCACGACGCCGACGCCACCGTCACCATGGCGGCCGACGAGCAGATCCATGAAGAGGTGGTGCGCGCGCTGGCCACCCGGGGCCGGAACCGGCTGTCGGGCACGTTCCGTGCGGCGGTGTTCGGCGCGAACGACGGCCTCGTGTCGAACCTCGCGCTCGTGCTCGGCATCGGCGCGTCCGGCGTGGCGACGAGCACCGTCCTGCTGTCCGGGCTGGCCGGCCTCCTCGCGGGCGCGCTCTCGATGGGCGCGGGCGAGTTCGTGTCGGTCCGCTCGCAGCGGGAGCTGCTCGAGGCGTCGTCGCCGTCGCCCGACGCCGACGCCGCCCTGCCGTACCTCGACGTGGACGCGAACGAGCTCGCGCTCGTGTACCGGGCCCGGGGGATGAGCGTCGAGGGTGCGACGGCGCACGCCGACGCCGTCCTCGCCCGGCTCGCGGTCACTCCCGCGGAGCAGGGCGGCCCACTCCCGCAGCCGAGCGAGGCGTCCGGTGCGACGCGTCCCGCGGACCCCGGCACGGAGCTGGAGAGCGACCAGGCCGTGGTCGACGACCTCGAGACGCACGGGACGGCGTGGGGCGCCGCACTCTCCTCCTTCTGCTTCTTCGCGTCGGGTGCCGTGGTCCCGGTGCTGCCGTACCTGCTCGGCCTCGACGGCCTCGCGGCGGTACTGGTCTCGACGGCGCTCGTCGGGCTCGCGCTGCTCGTGACGGGCGCCGTCGTCGGCCTGCTGTCTGGCACCTCGCCGCTCACCCGGGCGCTGCGCCAGATCGCCATCGGCCTCGGCGCTGCGGGCGTCACCTATGTGCTCGGACTGATCTTCGGCGCTACCGTCGGGTGAATCGACAGTTCACCCACCGGCCTCCGGACCAGGTGGTGGATGGCCCCTGATGCCCTGAGATGCCCGAGATGGCGCGCCTCTCCTGACATGTCGCAGTTCCTAAGCACAAAATTCTCGATCCGCAAACCGCAGGTATGCAGTTGCCGATATGCGGAGCCGCCCGCAGATTGAATGTGTATACATGTCTGGTAGGCGGTCCACACCGGACCGGAGAGCGGGAGACCGATGTCGAAGGACGCGCAGACGAGCACGGGGGACACCCTCCGTCGCGTCGTCGTGCGCGCCGTCGGAACCTTCGCGCTCGGTGCCGCGGGCCTCGCGCTCGGCGTCACCCTCGCGGCACCCTCGGCCGCCGCCGAGCGTGACGCGCTCGGCTCCGTCGTCAGCGACACGCTGGAGGCGACTGCGCAGACGGTCACCTCGACGACCGACCTGCTCGGGCTGACCGCTGTCGCCGACCAGGCCGCGTCGGACGGCGGACAGGCGGCAACGACGCCGCCCGCGCCGGAGCCGGCGGCTCCCGCGCCCGAGCAGGCCGCCGAGCCAGCCGCGCAGGCCGCCGGGACCGGCACGACGTCGGCGGACGAGCCGGCCCCGCAGGGGGCCGAGCCGATCACGAAGACCGTCGAGGGCGTCGTCACCGCGGTCTCCGAGGGTCTGCTGCAGCCGGTGACGGAGCCGGTCCGGACGGCGGTGACGGAGCCCGTGGGCGACGTCGTCACGGAAGTCACCGAGAAGCCCGTCGCGGGCGTCGCCGAGGTCGTCGAGCAGGTCTCCGACCCGGTCCTCGAGCCCGTCACGGAGCAGGTCGGCGACGCCGTCAAGCCGGTGACGGAGTCCCTCGGCGAAGGACTCGCCCCGGTGACGGGCCTCGTCGGCGAGGTCGTCTCGCCGCTGACTCCGGTGCTCGGCGCCGTGACGGAGCCCCTCGCCCCGGTGACCGACGGCCTCCTGGAGCCCGTGGTCGGCCTCGTCTCCCCGGTGACCGACGTCGTGGGCGGCGTCACCAAGCCGATCCTGCGGGCGCTCGAACCCGCGACGGCACCCGTCACGGACGCGCTCGCGCCGATCCTGACGCCGGTCGTCGAGGTCGTCGCCCCCGTGGGGGAGGTGCTCGCTCCGATCGTCGAGCCCTTGGCCCCGATCGTGGAGCCGCTCGCCCCGGTGACCGGGGTGCTGGTGCCGGAGCTTCCCGCCGCGCCGTCGGCGCCGGGCGGGCCTTTGACTGTGATCCCGACCGACCTGGTCGTGGAGCACACTGAGCCGACGTCCCCGGGGTCGCTGCAGGCCTCCGGTGGCGCCGCGGGTGTCGTGGTCTGGACCTCAGCCGGGGTCCAGCACGCGATGCTCGACCTGATGCAGGTGGGCGCCCCCGCGGCGGACACCGCGCGTGCGCTGGGCTTCGCGACTGCCGGCGTCGTCCAGGCGGGCGGCCCCGGCCTCCTCGGCGGGGGCTTCCCGCTCGGGGGCGCCGGGAACGCGGTGCTGGCGAGCGCCGGTGGCTTCGTGGGCGGCGGCGCGCCGCAGCTGAAGCTGCTCGGCGGCGACCTCCTCGCGGTGCTCTCGGCACTGCTGGTCTTCCGGGCCCGCGCCTGGCGGGTCGCCGTCGACGAGTCGCGCGCCAAGTTCTCGAGCAGCTACACGGATATCCCTGTCTCTCCTGCCTGACCTGGCTGGGCCGCGCTCACGCGTGCGGCACCGTCCGACGGTGAATCTGCCGTCGGCTCCACGCCAGGCAAGGAGAGACCCATGGACAAAAACATCCGTCGGGCGCTGTACACGGCACTTGTCGCGGGTGGCCTCATGGTCGCCGGCGCCTCCGCTGCGCACGCCGCCGAGGAAGGTCTGCCGGAGCCAGTCACTCAGGGAACCACGGACACGATCGAGGGCTCTGCCGCCGCGCGCGGTGACCTCGACACGACGGCCGAGGTGCGTAAGCCGGAGGCCGGTGCCGACGGCGGCGCAGGCCTGCCCACGGGCGCCGGAGCCGGACGCGCGGCGGAGGACCTGACCGGCGCGGTCGAGGACGCTGCGGATGCTGCCGACGCCGACGGTGTGGTGGGCGACGTCGTCGGCCCGAAGGGAATTCTCGGATCGCTCGCGGCGGGCGACGTCGGGGGAGTCGTGGACGGCGCGCTGGGCGAGGGCGGCCTGGTCGACGCCCTCCTGGGCGGTCTCCCACCGAGCGAGGTTCCGGGTCCGGACGGTCCGGGTACTGAGGAGCCTGGTGCGGGTGAGCCGGGTGCTGATCCTGGTACTGACGGTCCTGGAACCGACGAGCCTGGAACCGACGAGCCTGGAACCGACGAGCCTGGAACCGACGAGCCTGGAACCGACGAGCCTGGAACCGACGAGCCTGGCACCGACGAGCCTGGCACCGACGAGCCTGGTGTCGAGGACCCCGGCGCAGAAGACCCGGGCACCGACAAGCCTGGAACGAGCAAGCCCGGAACCGACGGCGCCGAGCCCGGCGCCGGAACGAACGGTGCCGGAACGGATCGTCCCGCCGCGGATCGTCCCGGCACCGGCTCCGAATCGGCCGGACCCGAGCGCCCCGCACGGGTTGTGCTCACCGATGCGTTCCCGGGCGACAGCAGCCACGACTACGGCGTCGACACCCGGTACCTGGCCGCCACGGCCATCGACGGCCCGGAGGACGCCGACGCGCCCGCGGCCGAACGGGATGCCGAGCGAGGGCTCCCCGGGGGCGGCGTCGACATCAGCTGGGGCGACAAGGCCGAGGCCGTCCCGGAAGGCGAGTACGACGGGAGGATCCTGTCGGGCGATCGCGGAATTGGGCTCCTGGGCACGATGCCCGAGCCCGAAGCCGACCCCGAGGACCAGGCGGAGGTGAAACCGGCGGCTGCGCCCGGTGACACCGGCCCCTTGGTCCGGACGGGCCACATGTTTACGGGGCAGCTCTCGCTGATCTCGCTCCTGATGGGGCTGGGGATCGCGGTGCTCCGCATGCGTCGCCGTTGAAGCGTGGCTTGACCACGCTGTGACGGGCGACAACGATCCGGGCCCCGGTTCCCGGTCGTGAGCCATCAAGGTGACTCGCGATCGGGGGCCGAACCAGGCCCGGGTCGGCAGGTTCGAGGGGTCGGGGCGCCGCTGGGGGGCGCCCCGGCCCTCGGACCGGAAAGAAACGGAGCGGGAGCTCAGGACATCTGGGGGTGACCTGAGCGCCCGCTCTGTCATGTCCGGGAGGTGCACGTCACATCCCGGGCACCGACCGTGCGCCGGGCCGCCGCCTAGGATCGGAACATCATGCGCCAGCTGCTCGCCGACACCACGCCGCTGAAGGTGTCGCCGGACTACCGGCGTCTCTGGCTGGGCCTGTCGATCTCGAACATCGGCACGCAGGTGACCATCGTCGCGGTGGGCCTGCAGGTCTACGCGCTGACGGGATCCACGCTGGCCGTGGGCCTGCTGGGGCTGTTCTCGCTGGTCCCGCTGGTGGCTCTTGGCCTGTACGGCGGGGCGCTCGTGGACCACTACGACCGGCGCACGGTGTCGCTCCTGTCGTCGCTGGTGCTGTGGGTCGTCGTGGCGGGCATCGCGGCGCAGGCATGGTTCGGGCTGGAGTCGGTGCCCCTCCTGTACGGCCTGGTCGCCGTGCAAAGCGCGGCCTTCGCGATCAACAACCCGGCCCGGTCGGCGATCATCCCGCGGCTGCTCCCCAAGGAGCTCATGCCGGCGGCCAACGCGCTGGCCACGCTCTCCATGAACGTCGCGCTGACCGGTGGGCCGCTGTTCGGGGCCCTGCTGGTGGCCCAGCTCGGCTACGCCTGGGCGTACACGCTGGACATGGTGCTCTTCCTCGCCGCCCTCTGGGCAGTGTTCCGCCTGCCGCCCGTGCCGCCGGAGGGCACAGAGGGCGCCGTGCTGAACAGCAGGGGCCGGGTGGGCGCCGTCGGGCTGCGGTCCGTCCTGGACGGCCTGCGCTACCTCGCCACCCAGCCCAACGTGCGCACCACGTTCCTCGTCGACATCTGCGCGATGGTCCTCTCCTTCCCGCGCGTCCTGTGGCCCGCCGCCGGCGTCATCTACCTGGGTGGCGGCGAGACGACGACGGGCGTGCTCGCCGCGGCCTTCGCCATCGGCGGCATCCTCGCGAGCGTGTTCTCCGGTGGGCTGACGCGCATGCGCAAGCAGGGACAGGTGATCGTCTGGGCGATCACCGCATGGGGCCTGTCGATCGCGGCCTTCGGGCTGGTCCTCGTGCTCGTGGGCCGGGACTCGCCCGACGGCGCGGTCGTCGGGGCCGTCATCGCGGCGGGGATCGCGCTCGCGTTCGCCGGGGGATCCGACAGCATCTCGTCGGTGTTCCGGCAGAGCATCCTGCAGACGGCGACGCCGGACCACATGCGCGGGCGCCTGCAGGGCGTGTTCATCGTGGTGGTGGCCGGCGGGCCGCGCCTCGGGGAGATGGTCCTCGGCGCCGAGGCGACGTGGTTCGGCGAGGGCTGGGCCGCCGTCGTCGGAGGCCTCACGTGCGTGGTGCTGCTCTGGCTGATAGTCCGCCTCACGCCGCGCTTCTGGCGCTACGACTCCCGCCACCCGGAACCCTGACCCCCGCCCCCGTTGAGTGCTGGGTATTTGTTTGGTGGAAACGTTTTGACGCCCCAAAATAACCCGACAAAACAGGGCCGGGGTATTTGTTGGCTCGAAACGTTTCGAGCCAACAAATACCCAGCACTCAACAGGTCCGGGGCGGACTAGCGCGCCGATTGGCGGTGCAGCGTACGGGCGGCGGCGAGCGTCAGCAGGGTGGCGAACCAGCCGGCGCCGACTGTGACGATGAAGCCCGCGTCCGCCCCGGCGGCGTCCACCCGCGCCCCGGCGATCGACGCGCCGAGCGAGGCGCCGATGCCGATCGACGTGCCCACCCAGGTCAGGGCCTCGGTGAGCTGATGCCTGCCGACCATGTCCTGCACCAGCCCGTTGCCGGTGATGATGGTCGGCGCGCAAGCGAGCCCGGCCACGAACATCACGATGCCCAGCACCCAGAGCGACGGCGCCAGGAGGTACAGGGACACGCCGGGGCCGAGCGTCGCCATCCCGATCACGAACCTGCGCGACGCCGGGCTGGTGAAGTGCCGGGCCCCGTAGGTGAGGCCGGCGAGCATCGAGCCGAGCGCGAAGACCGCGAGCACCACGCCCGACAAGCCCTTGCTGCCGAGCTCCTCGGCGAACGCGACGGTGGCGACCTCCATCGAGCCGAAGATCATGCCCATCGCCACGAAGACGAGCACCATCACCGGCATGCCGGTGATGAGGATGACCGGGCGATGCCGCACCTCGGCGTCGGGCACGACGACGGGCGGCTCGGTGGCCCGCTGCACCACGAACAGCAGTCCGCCCACCACCGCTGCAGTCCCCGCGACGACCATGGCCGACGGCGGTGCGACGGCGGTCGCGAGCGTCGTGGCGAGCACCGGGCCCACGATGAAGACGAGCTCGTCGATCGAGGACTCCAGCGAGTACGCCGTGTGCAGGCGGCGTGGGTCGTCGAGCGCGTGGTTCCACCGTGCGCGGACCATGGAGCCGTACGAGCCCTGGCTGCCGCCGGCGAGCACGGCGAACGGCCACAGCACCCACTCCGGAGCGCCGAGCACGGCCGCGGTGATCAGGCCGCCCAGCCCGACGGCGGACACGATGAGCGCTGGCAGGAGCACCGTCCGCTGGCCGCGACGGTCGACCCAGCGCCCGATCTGCGGGGCGAGGAACGCCTGCGCCAGACCCAGCACCGCCGCCACCCGGCCCGCCATGGCGTAGCTGCCGTAGAGGCCCTGGACCATGAGGACGGCGCCGATCCCGACCATCGACATCGGCATCCGGGCGAGCGCGCCGGCCGCGGAGAACTTGAGCGCGCCCGGCGTGCTGAGCACCGCCAGGTAGGGATTGGAGCGGGGCGAAGCGGCGGTCTCGGGCACGGATCGAGTGTCCCACCGACCACTGACACTGGTCCTGCTGTTTCCGGTGGGCAACGTCACTGAGGCGACGGTGGCAGTCGGCGGCGCGGAGGGCCCACGATGGTCCCCATGACCGATGAACCGCAGGTGACAGTGGTCGACAACCCCGAGGAGTCCCGCTTCGAGGTGCGCGTCGACGGCACTCTCGCCGGCTTCGCCGCCTACGAGACCGACCCGGGAGTCGTCATCTTCGTGCACACCGAGGTGTTCGAGGAGTACGAGGGCCGCGGCCTGGCGGGCCGGCTCGCCAGGACGGCGCTCAGCATGGTGCGCGAGGCGGGCGCCACGATCGTGCCGCTGTGCCCGTTCATCCGCTCCTACGTGCGCAAGCACGCTCCCGAGTACGACGACCTGCTGCGGGCTCCGCTGGCCGACTGAGGCCACTGGCGGCCGTGAAACAAAATTTCGCAAACTCGATTGCTCGGTAAACTTCACATCCGGGACAACATGTGCGAGAGTTTCCCCACGGCGCCGCCCGGTGGCATTGTTCGTCACCTCAGTGTTCACCGGATCGGCGCCGGCCAACTTAGCACCAGCACGCGGCACGACGATGTGACATCACAACACAGAGCACCACGGCACCAACCCCCAGCAGCCGTTTACCGGAGGTCAAGCACGTGAGGCAACCCGCCAGCCATGAGGCGACACCCATGCCCGCCTATGCGCGCACGAGGTCGCTTCCGCCGGCGAAGCTGTCGGGGTTGCTGTCGGGCATCGGTCGCCGTGAGTTCCTCACGATGGCGACGGCGGGCACTGCGGCGGCCGCGATCGGCATCACCATCGCGGCGCTCGACCCGGCTACCGCGCTCGGTGCCCCCGCGATGACGGGCAACGCAACGCCGGAGCCGTCGTCGGACCTCGGCCTCAAGCGCGAGCTGCGCGCCATGTGGATAGCCTCCGTGGTCAACATCGACTGGCCCTCGACGAGCGGCCTGGACGCGGAGACGCAGCGGGCCGAGTTCCTGCACTGGCTCGACGTCGCGGAGGAGAACCGGCTGAACGCCGTGTTCGTGCAGGTCCGGCCCACGGCGGACGCCTTCTACGAGAGCCCGTACGAGCCGTGGTCGCAGTACCTGACGGGCACTCAGGGGCAGGACCCGGGCTACGACCCGCTGGCGTTCATGGTCGAGGAGGCGCACAAGCGCAACATCGAGCTGCACGCCTGGTTCAACCCGTACCGCGTGTCGATGCAGACCGACCCGGCACAGCTCGTCGCGGACCACCCGGCGCGGCAGCACCCCGACTGGGTCTGGGCATACGGCGGCAAGCTCTACTTCGACCCGGGCATCCCCGAGGCGCAGGAGCACATCCAGCGGGCGATCCTGCACGCGGTCGAGAACTACGACATCGACGGCGTGCACTTCGACGACTACTTCTACCCATACCCGGTGGTCGGCCAGACGCTGCCCGACGCCGCGACCTACGAGCGGTACGGCGCGGACTTCGACACCATCGAGGACTGGCGCCGGGGCAACGTGGACCGCTTCGTCGAGACGATGAGCGTCCGCATCAAGGAGGCCAAGCCCTGGGTGAAGTTCGGGATCAGCCCGTTCGGCATCTGGCGCAACTCATCCACCGACCCGCTTGGCTCGGACACGGGCGGGTCGGAGTCGTACGACGACCAGTTCGCCGACACCCGCAAGTGGGTGCTCGAGGGCTGGCTCGACTACATCAACCCGCAGATCTACTGGCAGATCGGGCTGGCGATCGCCGACTACGCCACCCTCGTCCCGTGGTGGGCCGAGGTCGCCGCGCAGTCCGGCACGCAGCTCTACGTGGGCGAGGCCCTGTACAAGACGACGAGCGGCGTCTTCACCGACCCCGACGAGCTCACGAACCACCTCGACCTGTGCCGTGAGGTCAGCCGCGACGCCGGCCCGATCCACGGCAACGTGTACTACTCGGCGAAGCACCTGCCCCTCGACGCGCAGGGCGGGATGTCGAAGGTCGTCGCCGACCACTACCAGTACCCGGCCCTGATCCCGCCGATGCCGCACCTGCCCGCGGAGCCCGTGGTCACGCCGGTCCTCACCAAGGCGAGGCGGGAGTCCGGCGGCGTCCGGATCCACGTCGCCGACATCGGCGCCAAGATCGCCCGGGCGACGTCGTTCGCGGTGTACCGCGTGACCGGCGCCACCGACGTCGTGGACACGGACGAGCCCGCGAACCTCGTGGGGACCTTCCGCTCCATGGGCGGGCGCATCCAGTCGTGGCTGGACGCCTCGGCCGCGTCCGGCACCGACTACACCTACGCCGTCACCGCGCTCGACCGGGTCTGGAACGAGACCGACCCGAGCCTGCCGCGCGTCGCCGAGTAGGCGTCAGCGCTCGACGGGCAGCCCGGCACCCTGCCAGGCGACGATGCCGCCGTCGAGGTTGGTCGCCTCGAAGCCCACCGCCTCGTTGAGCCACTGGGCGGCGCGCGCCGAGCGGCCGCCGGAGTGGCACATGACCAGGACCTGCGCGTCGGCGTCGAGCTCGCCGAAGCGGGCGGGCAGGTCGCTCAGCGGGATGTGCACGGCGCCGGGTGCGTGGCCGGCGTCCCACTCGTCCTGCTCGCGCACGTCCAGCAGGACGGAACCGCCGGGGACGGGGGACGACGGGTCGAGCTCGCTGGGGTGGACCGAGGGGACCTCGGGCTGCATCGGCGGGAACATGTGTCCAGCCTACGACGGCTCGGCGGCGGTCCTCGGCGACGGACACGCGTCGCACCTGGCAGTATCGGCACCATGGATGCGCGTGCCGGAACCCCCGCCCAGCCCAGCGACCTGATCGACGTCGACCAGGTGGTCGGCGCCTACTACGACCTCTCGCCGGACCCTGACGACCCTGGCCAGCAGGTCGCCTTCGGCACCTCTGGTCACCGTGGGTCGAGCCTGGACCATGCCTTCAACGAGGCCCACATCGTCGCGATCACCGCGGCGATCGTGGAGTACCGGCGCGGCCAGGGCACTGACGGACCCCTGTTCATCGGCCGGGACACGCACGCGCTGTCCCGCCCGGCCTGGCAGACGGCGCTGGAGGTGCTCGCCGCGGCCGACGTCGACGTGATGGTCGACGCGCGCGACTCGTGGACGCCCACGCCCGCCGTCAGCCAGTCGATCCTGCTGCACAACCAGACGCGGTTCGCCGAGGGGATCCCCGGTCGCGAGGCGCCGGGGTCCGGCCTGGCCGACGGGATAGTGGTGACGCCGTCGCACAACCCGCCGCGCGACGGCGGTTTCAAGTACAACCCGCCGCACGGCGGCCCCGCGGACTCCGACGCCACCGGCTGGATCGCGGACCGGGCCAACGAGATCCTGCGCACCGGCGTCGGGCAGGTGAAGCGGGTGTCCCTCGACGCCGCGCTCGCCGCCGACCTGACCCACCGCCACGACTACCTGTCGACGTACGTGGACGACCTGGCCAACGTGCTCGACCTGGACATCATCCGCGCGTCCGGCGTGCGGATCGGCGCCGACCCGCTGGGCGGTGCGTCCGTCGAGTACTGGGGCGCCATCGCCGAGCGGTACGACCTCGACCTGACCGTCGTCAACCCGCAGGTCGACCCCCGCTGGGCGTTCATGACGCTCGACTGGGACGGCAAGATCCGCATGGACTGCAGCTCCCCGTACGCCATGGCGTCGCTGGTGCAGCGGATGACGGGCGGCGCACCCGGCGAGCCTGCGCCCTTCGACCTCGCCACCGGCAACGACGCCGACTCGGACCGGCACGGCATCGTCACGGCCGACGGCCTCATGAACCCCAACCACTTCCTCGCGGTCGCCATCGAGTACCTCTACGGCGGCAACCGGCCGAGCTGGCCGACCGGCGCCGCGATCGGCAAGACCCTCGTCTCGTCGGCGCTGGTCGACCGGGTCGCGGGCGGGCTGAACCGGCGCCTCCTGGAGGTGCCGGTCGGCTTCAAGTGGTTCGTCCCTGGCCTGCTGTCGGGCGACGTCGGGTTCGGCGGCGAGGAGTCGGCGGGCGCCTCGTTCCTGCGCAAGGACGGCCGGGTCTGGTCCACGGACAAGGACGGTCTCCTGCTCGCGCTGCTCGCCTCGGAGATCCTGGCGGTGACGGGCAAGTCGCCGTCCGAGCACCACGCGTCGCAGGTCGAGCGCTACGGGGAGAGCTGGTACGCCCGCGTCGACGCCGCGGCCACCCGGGACCAGAAGGCCCGGCTCGCCGCGCTGTCGCCGTCTGACGTCACCTCCACGACGCTCGCCGGGCAGGAGATCACGGCGAAGCTCACCGAGGCGCCCGGCAACGGCGCGAAGATCGGCGGGCTCAAGGTCACGACGGCGGACGCGTGGTTCGCCGCGCGGCCGAGCGGCACCGAGGACGTGTACAAGATCTACGCGGAGTCGTTCGTGTCGGCCGAGCACCTCACCGAGGTGCAGGACGCCGCGAAGACCCTGGTCGACGAGGCGCTCGCCTGAAAACCCGCTGGTCGAGCTTGTCGAGACCCGGTCGCCGGCGGTCGAGCGTGTCGAGGCCCAGGTCTCGACACGCTCGACCACCGGCGTGGCTAAACGTTTCGTGGTGTTCCCGGGCACCGGCGTTCTTTCTAGCGTCACGTGGGTACGCCTCGGTCGAACCGGCCGGGGTGAACCCGACTGAACGGAGAGCGCCATGCCTCGTGTACGACGTCGTACCCGAACGGCGGCCCTGGCCGCAGCACTCGCACTCATGACCGCCGGCACCGTCGCGGTGTCGCAGAGTGCCGCGGCCGGGGTGACCAGCCTCGGGGTGGCGCCCGCGGCGTCGGACCTTTACGTGGACCCCACCACCCAGGCGTACGCCGCGTGGGAGGCGGCCAGCGGTACCGACAAGGACCTGCTGGCGAAGATCGCCCTGACGCCGCAGGCGTACTGGGTGGGCGACTGGGCGGACGCCGACGAGACCCGCGAGCAGGTCGCCGACTACACAGGCCGCGCCGCGACCGCCGGGCAGACCGGCATGCTGACCGTGTACGCGATCCCGGGCCGGGACTGCGGCAACCACTCCGGGGGAGGCGTCCCCGAGAGCGAGTACGCGCGGTGGGTGGACACCGTGGCGTCGGGGATCCAGGGCAACCCGATGGTGGTCCTCGAACCGGACGCGCTGGCCCAGCTCGGCGACTGCGACGGCCAGGGCGACCGCGTCGGCTACCTGCGGTACGCGGCGGCCTCGCTGACCGACGCCGGCGCACGGGTCTACATCGACGCCGGGCACTCGGCATGGCTGAGCCCGGGCGAGGCCGCGCGGCGGCTGCAGCTCGTCGGTTTCACGGACGCCGTCGGGTTCGCGCTCAACACGTCGAACTACCAGACGACCGCGGACACCCAGGCGTACGCCGAGCAGGTGTCGTCGCAGGTGGGCGGCCGCCCATACGTGATAGACACCTCGCGCAACGGCAACGGTTCCAACGGCGAGTGGTGCAACCCGCGCGGCCGCGCCCTGGGCGAGCAGCCGCGGTTCGTGGACGACGCGACGGCGCTCGACGCGCTGCTCTGGGTCAAGCTCCCGGGCGAGTCGGACGGCGCGTGCAACGGCGGCCCCGCGGCCGGCCAGTGGTGGCAGGAGATCGCGCTGGAGCTGGCGGCCAACGCCCACTGGTGATCAGCCGGTACCGGGTCAGTCGGCCGGCGTCATCAGGAGCTTGATCAGCCGGCTCAGGACGGCGGTGTCCGGCGAGGCATCGCCGTCCTCCGGCGTGGGGTTCGCGACCACGGCGGCCCGGGCAGACGACTCGTAGACGCCGAGCAGCAGGTCGACCGCCGTCCGCTCGTCGACCGTGAACCGTAGACCGCAGCTGTCGAGGATCCGGCGGATCGCGGCGCCGAGCTCGGCGCGGAGCTTCTCCTCCTGGGCAAGGAACGGCCGGCCGACGGCGGGGTCGCGCATCGCGAGCAGCTCCAGCTCGGCGCGCATCAGCGCCCACTGCCGGGCGTCCCCGGGGTCGGTGATCACCACCGAGAGGACGGTGCGGATCGCCTCGTAGTCCACGACGCCGTCATGGACGAAGTCCAGCTCCAGCTCGTCCCCGATGGACTCCAGCGAGGTGAGCTGCCGGCGCATCGCACGTTCGGCGAGCGCGAGGAACAGCTCTTCCTTGCTGCTGAAGTTCGAGTAGAAGGCGCCGCGGGTGAATCCCGCGGCCTCGCAGACGGCCTCGATGGACGCGCCGCGGATGCCGTGGTGCGCGAAGACGGTGAAGGCGGCGTCGAGCAGGCGCTCGCGGGTGCGTTCACGTCGCGGGGTCAGGGCCGTGGCGAGCGCACGCTCGACGGACGACCCGGAGCCGACGTCGGTGGCGGGCTCAGTGGTCACAACTACTCCTCGGGGTGTCAAGTGACCCAGTCTATCAATACGCTCGTGTATCGGATGCACTCGTGTATCGGATACAGTGGTGCATCGAACCGCCGTCGTCGTTCCCCGCCTCGCACTGGAGTCTGCGTGTCCTCCGTTCTCTATTCACTCGGCCGATGGGCCGTCCGCGCCCGCCGGCTCGTCGTCGCCGTCTGGGTCGTGGTGCTCGTCCTCGTGGGCGGTGCGGCCGGGCTGTTGCAGCAGGGCCTCAGCAACGAGGTGACCATCCCGGGCACCGAGTCCCAGGCGGCGCTCGACCGCCTCGCGGCGACGTTCCCGCAGGTCAGTGGCGCCTCCGCCCAGGTGATAGTGGTCGCGCCCGAGGGTGAGTCGATCAAGGACGAGCCCATGCGCTCGGCCATCACCGACGGCGTCGAGGCACTCGGCGACGTCTCCCAGGTCGCCGCGGTCACGTCGCCGTACGACAAGCAGATGCCGGCCTCGATCTCCGACGACGAGCGCGCGACGCTCCTCACGATCCAGCTCGACGGCGACCAGGGGTCGATCACCGACGCGACCAAGGACGCACTGGGCGAAGAGGCCGACGCGCTGGCGCAGGCCCTGCCCGAGGGCGCGCAGGCCGAGCTGGGCGGGCAGCTGTTCTCGTCGGAGCTCCCCAAGATGACGCTGACCGAGGGCATCGGCCTGCTGGTCGCGCTCGTGGTGCTGGTGCTGACGCTCGGCTCGCTCGTGGGCGCGGGCCTGCCGCTGCTCAACGCGCTGCTCGGCGTCGGCGCCTCGATGGGGCTGCTGTTCGCGGCCACCGCGCTCGGCCCGATCAACTCGACGACGCCGCTCCTGGCCGTGATGCTCGGCCTGGCGGTCGGTATCGACTACGCGCTGTTCATCGTGTCCCGGCATCGGGAACAGCTCGGCAAGGGCCTGACGGTCAACGAATCGATAGCGCGGGCGACCGGGACCGCGGGTTCCGCCGTCGTGTTCGCGGGCCTCACCGTGATGATCGCGCTGGTCGGCCTCGGTGTGGCGGGTATCCCGTTCCTCACCACCATGGGTGTGGCGGCGGCCGTGACGGTCGGCATCACCGTGCTGGTGTCGCTCACGCTGCTGCCGGCGCTGCTCGGGTTCGCGGGGGAGCGGCTGCGGCCCAAGCCGTCGCGGAAGGTGCGGCGCGCTGCCGCCAGGGCGGCCGCTGCCGCCGTCGCCGCCGGCGACGAGCCCGAGGTGACCCGCCGGCGCGCGGCCGTCGCGGCCACTCCCGAGCGGAAGCCGAACCGCTTCTTCGCAGGCTGGGTCCGGCTCGTGACGAAGATCCCGGCGCTGACCGTCGCGCTGGTCATCGTGGCCATGGGGGCGCTGAGCTACCCCGCGCTGGACCTGCGCCTCGCGCTCCCGGACGCGGGCGTGATGGCCAAGGAGGACCCGGCGCGCATCACGTACGACCTGGTCTCCGAGCACTTCGGCGACGGCTTCAACGGACCGCTGATCGTGACCGGTTCCATCGTGACCAGCACCGACCCGGTGGCGCTGATGGACGACCTCGGGGACGAGATCGCGGACCTGCCCGGGGTGGCCGACGTGCCGCTGGCGACGCCGAACCAGACCGCGGACACCGGCATCATCCAGGTGGTTCCCGAGGGCGGCCCGACGTCCGCCGAGACGGAGGACCTGGTGCGCGAGATCCGCGCGCAGCACGACCACTTCCTCGACGAGTACGGCGTTGACCTGTCCGTCACCGGCTTCACGGCGGTCGGTATCGACGTGTCGGACAAGCTGGGCGACGCGCTGCTGCCGTTCGCGCTCGTCGTCGTCGGGCTGTCGCTGATCCTGCTGACCATGGTGTTCCGCTCCATCGCGGTGCCGATCAAGGCGACGGTGGGCTACCTGTTCTCCGTGGGCGCGGCGTTCGGCGTGGTCTCGCTCGTGTTCGAGCACGGCGTCTTCGCCGAGGCGCTCAACGTGACCCGCACCGGGCCCGTGATCAGCTTCATGCCGATTGTGCTCATGGGCATCCTGTTCGGCCTCGCGATGGACTACGAGGTGTTCCTCGTGTCCCGCATGCGCGAGGACTACGTCCACGGGGGCAGCGCGAAGCACGCGATCAGCACCGGGTTCCAGGGCTCCGCCAAGGTCGTCACCGCCGCGGCGATCATCATGATCGCGGTCTTCGTCGCGTTCGTCCCGCACGGCGACATGAACCTCAAGCCGATCGCCCTCGGTCTCGCCGTCGGCGTGGCCGTGGACGCCTTCGTGGTGCGCATGGTCTTCGTCCCGGCGGTGCTCGCGCTGCTGGGCGAGAAGGCCTGGTACATGCCGAAGTGGCTCGACCGGGTGCTGCCGTCGTTCGACGTCGAGGGCGAGGGCCTGGCTCGCGAGCTGTCCCTCGCGGACTGGCCGGAGCCCGGAGCCACCGACGCGGTGGCCACCGGAGACCTCGAGGTTCGTGGCCGGTCCGGCGTGATCGTCGGCCCGGTGAGCGTGCGGGTGCCCGACGGCGGCACGCTGCTCGTCCGCGGAGACGCCGCCGCGCCGGTGAGCGCGTTCGTGCTCGCCGTGGCCGGCCGGCTCCGCATGACGGGCGGCGTGGCCAAGACCGCCGGGCTCGTGCTGCCCGAACGCGCGTCGTCGGTGCGGCACCAAGTGGCGGTCGTCGACTCGGCCGCCGAGGGCGGGCACCCCGCCGAAGCGGTCCGCCGGGCGCTGCGCGACAAGCCCACGGTGCTCGTCGTGGACGCCACCGAGACGGTGGGCGACCTGTCGGCGCGGGCCGAGCTGGCCCAGGCCGTGGCGGGCGCGCAGCGTGCGGGCGTCGCAGTGCTGCTCGGCTCGACGGGCTCCGCGGCGACCGACCTGGCGCCGTCCGGCACCCCGGTGCTGGACGTCAGCCCGGGCGCGCGCGCCGATTCCTTCAGTACAGAACGTGACCAGCCGACCGACGTGACCGAGCAGGAGGTGCGGGCATGAGCACCGCAACGAGATGGCTGCGGCCCGAGCCCTTCCGCAACCCGTGGCGCGCCGTGGCCGTGGCGCTCCTACCCCTGATGATCCTGGGGCTGCTGATCTCGGCCCTGTGGAACCCGCAGGAGCGCCTCGACACCGTCAAGGCGGCGATCGTGAACCTCGACGAGCCTGTCAAGGTCAACGGGCAGACGGTGCCGCTCGGGCGCCAGCTCGCCGCGGGCCTCGTGAGCGGCGGCGAGACCGCCGACGCGCCGGTGGGCGAGGCAACGGCGGTCCCCGCCTCGGACGCGAGCTACGACTGGGAGATCAGTGACGAGGCGAGTGCTGCCGACGGACTCGCCGACGGCACGTACGCCGCTGTCGTGACCATCCCGGAGGGCTTCTCCGCCGCGGCGACGTCCTTCAGCGGCGACGACCCGAACAAGGCACGTCAGGCGACCATCGACGTCGCGACGCCGGCCAACGGCCGCGTGCTCGACGACGCCCTGGCGCAGATAGTGGCGCAGACCGCCACCGGCGTGCTCGGCGGCACCCTGACGGAGACGTACGTGGACAACGTCCTCGTCGGCTTCTCGACGCTCTCGGAGGAGCTGGGCAAGGCCGCCGACGGCGCCGACCAGCTCGCCGACGGAGCGACCGAAGCGGGCGACGGCGCCAAGGAGCTGGCCAGCGGCGCACGCCAGACCTCGGTCGGTGTATCCGGGGTCGGCGACGGCGTGACGAGTCTGGCCGGCGGCGCCGGCGAGTGGGCGTCAGGCGCGGGGCAGTGGGCTGCGGGCGCGGACCAGATGGCGGCGGGCGTGGGCCAGCTGGCGGACGGCGCTGGACAGTCGGCGTCGGGTGCGGCCGACTTGGCCAATGGCGCTGACCAGCTCGCGACGGGAACCGAGGACGTGGCGACGGGTGCGAAGAACCTGGCTGGCGGGCTGGCGGAGACGTCGGCCAAGCTTGAGGGAGCCGGTGGTGCTCCAGGTCCTGCGGAGGCGTCGACGGCGCTCGCGTCGGGCGCGACGTATGTCTCGGGCGGAGTAACTCAACTGGTAGAGGGCATGGAGAAGGCTTGCGCCGTACCCTCGCTCGATCCTCGGCTCACTGCTCTGTGCGACCAGCTGCCCGAGCTCAAGAAGCTTGATGAAGGCGCCAAGCAGGTTGCGGGCGGCGCATCTGGGCTCGCCGGTACCCCTGGTACCTCTGATACCAAGCCCACGGGCCTCTACGAGCTGACCGCCGGTATCGGCGGTCTCTCCCAGGGCGCCAACCAGCTCGCAGGCGGAGCGGAGCAGGTCTCGGGTGGCGCCTCGGAGCTCGCCGGCGGCGCGCACCAGCTCTCGGATGGCCTCACGCAGCTGCAGGCCGGCGCGGACGAAGCGGCAACCGGAGCGTCCGGCCTGGCCGACGGCGCCCGCGAGCTCTCCGGCGGCGCCGGTGGCCTCGCCTCAGGCGCTACGGAGCTCGCCAACGGCGTCGGCGAGCTCGAGACGGGCACCACCCAGCTCGCGACCGGCGTCGACGGGCTGGCCGACGGCGTCGGCGAGCTGGCCGGCGGCGCGAAGGACCTGTCCAACGGTCTGGGCAAGGCCACGAAGGAGATCCCGTCCTACACGGAGCACGAGCGCAAGTCGCTCGCTTCCGTGGTGGCCGACCCGGTCGCCACCAGCGGCGAGGTCACCGACCTCGACACCGGCGCGACGGGCCCGATGTTCGCGGTCCTCGCGCTCTGGCTCGGCGCGCTCGCGCTGATGATCGTGTTCTCGCCGGTCCCGTTGCACGCTCGCGGGTCGACGCGCGGCGCGCTGCGGCTCACGCTGGAGACGATCGCCGTCCCGGCAGTGATCGGCCTGGTCACCGGCCTGGCGACGGGCGCCGTCCTGGCCGGTATCGAGGATCTCGACACCGGCGGATGGATCGCGGCCATGGGCTTCGGCGCGCTGGTCTCGGTCGCCTTCGTCGCCGCCAACCAGGCGCTGGCGGCCGCGCTCGGCCACGTGGGCCGGGGGGTGAGCCTGCTGATCGCGGTCCTCGTCATCGCGACGGGCGTCGTGTCGACGGTGCCGGCCGTCCTCGAAGGGCTGTCGGCGTTCCTGCCGGTCGGCCCCGCGACCGTCGGGCTTGGCCGCCTCGTCGAACCGGGCACGGGAAGCGCCGGGATGGCGATCGCCTCGGTGGTCCTGTGGGGCATCGCCGGCCTCGCCGTCACGACGATCATGGTGGCGCGCCAGCGCACGGTCCGAATCGGAGACCTCCGCACGGCCTGACCAGATCGCTCCGTTGAGTGCGGGATATTCGCCCTTCGCAAAGGGCGAATATCTCGCGCTCAACGACGGGCTGTGCGGCGGAGGCGGCGGTTCGTGTCCGGCCACTCGACGTGCACCCGCTTCGTGGGCGACAGCGCCTTGGACAGGAACGCGTCGCGCAGCACGATCCCGTCGGGAGAGAGCTCGATGACGGTGAGCTCCGGGCCTTCGCCGTCGAGCACCCAATACTCCGCGAGCTCGCGCAGGCCGCGACCGAGCACCAGCTCTTCGGCCGCGTGATAGTCGCCCACCTCGCCGACGGCGTGGCCCAGCCGGTTGCGCGGGATCACGTCGGCGTAGTCGTCGGTCACGGGTTCGAGGTAGCCAACGGTCTCGCCGTCCTCCCGCGTGACGGCGAGCCAGGTGTCGACAGGGGCGATCTCCGGCGTCGTCATGGCCTGACCATACGATCGGCCGTCGTCTCGGGGCGCGCTGATTTCCCGCCGGGAGCCTCGCCCACGAACCAACGCCCGCGGAGTCAGTCGAAGTACTTTTCGACGTCGACCGCGCCGCCCTCCTCGGCGAACTCGTCGTGGACGGCGGTGCGCAGCCCGGCGTCGTACAGGTAGTCCAGGGCCGTCGAGGCGAGCCCGGCCGCGCTGTCGACGGCGGCGGACACCGCCGCCGGGGTCGCGGCCGCGGCGGCGAACTCGGCGGTGTGCAGCGCGATGTCCGGGTCCGAGACCTGCACGAGCGGGTGGATGCCGGGGATCCGGAACGAGAAGTTGCCGAAGTCGGTGGACGCGGCGAGCGTCTCCGACAGCACGCCGGCGGGCAGGGGGTCGCGCCCACGACGGCGCTGCGCGGAGACCCAGCGGTCGGTGAGCGCCCGGTTGGTGCGCACCGGGAGGCTGGGGTGGGCGCCGTCGTCCCAGGTGATCTCGACGTCGGTGCCCGTCATCAGCGCCGCGCCGTGCGCGATGTCGTCGAGGCGGCGCGAGAGGTCGCGCAGGGTGTCCGCGTACTTCGACCGCGCGTACAGGTGCACGACTGCCCGCTCCGTGATGATGCTCGGCCGCGTACCACCCTCCGCGATCGTCGCGTGCACCCGGTCCACCGGCGGCATCTGCTGCCGCAGCAGGCCGATGCCCTGGTAGGCGAGGCTTGCGGCGTCCAGCGCGTTGCGGCCCATGTACGGCTGCGCGGACGCGTGCGCGGGGCGCCCGGTGAAGGTCCAGGTCAGCAGACGGCGGCCGAGCCAGACCTGGTCGGCGACGTCGAGCCCGTACGGGTGCACCATGATCGCTGCGTCGATGCCCTTGAGCGCGCCGTTGCGGGCCAGGACCTCCTTGCCCGTGTGCCCCTCCTCGGCGGGCGTGCCGAGCAGGACCACCCGTCCCGCCGGGGCGTCGGCCGAGGCCATGACCTCGTGCAGCGCGAGGAAGGCGCCGACGCCGGACGCCGCTATGACGTTGTGGCCGCAGGCGTGACCGATGCCGGGCAGGGCGTCGTACTCGGCGCAGATCGCGATGGTAGGCCCCGCGGGATCGCCGACCTCGGCCCGGAACGCCGTCGGCACGCCGTGCGCGCCGAGCTGGGCCTCGACGCCGTGCCGCGCCAGCACCTCGACCAGCGTCGCCGCGCTGCGGTGCTCCTCGAAAGCCGTCTCCGGGTGCTCGTGCAGGCGCCGGACGATCTCCGCGAGCTCCGGTTCGAGCCGCTCGGCCGCCCGCTCGACGGCGGCCACCAGGGCGGCCGGCGCGCCGCCGTCTGGCAGATTTGCGTTGGGCCGGCCGGCGCCGCCCGCTGGGATCGTGCCGGTCAGGGCGTCGCGCCGTCCGGCGGTCTCGGCGACCAGATGGTCGAGGTACGCGGTGCTGGGCGGGATGGCGCGGCTCATGCGGTCCATCGTATGGAAACCGTGACGCGCCCCAGACGCGGGTAGTTCAGTCCAGGTAGTCCTTCACCAGCTGCTCGGCGAGCCCCGTGTACGTGGCGGGGGTCAGCGCGGCGAGGCGGGCGGCGACGTCGTCGGGCAGGCCCAGGCCCGCCACGAACTCGCGCATGCGCGCCCCGTCCACGCGCTGGCCGCGCGTCAGGTCCTTGAGGCGCTCGTACGGGTTCTCCATGCCGGGCACGCCCGCGACGGAGGCCGCGCGCATCGCGGACTGGACGGGCTCGCCCAGCACCTCCCAGTTGGCGTCGAGGTCCTCGCGCAGCAGCGTCTCGTTCACGGCCAGCCGGTCCAGGCCGCGCGCCACGTTGTCGATGGCGAGCAGGCTGTGCCCGAACGCGGGGCCGATGTTCCGCTGGGTCGTCGAGTCCGTGAGGTCGCGCTGCAGGCGGCTCGTCACCAGCGTCGCCGACAGGGTGTCGAGCAGCGAGCACGAGATCTCGAGGTTGGCCTCGGCGTTCTCGAACCGGATCGGGTTCACCTTGTGCGGCATCGTGGACGAGCCGGTGGCGCCCTCGACCGGGATCTGCGTGAAGAACCCGAGCGAGATGTAGGTCCAGACGTCGGTCGCGAGGTTGTGCAGGATCCGGTTGAACCGGGCCATGTCGGCGTAGACCTCGGCCTGCCAGTCGTGCGACTCGATCTGCGTGGTCAGCGGGTTCCAGTCCAGCCCGAGGCCCTCGACGAACGCCTTCGACACGGCCGGCCAGTCCGCCGTCGGGACGGCGACCGTGTGCGCGCCGTAGGTGCCGGTGGCACCGTTCAGCTTGCCCAGGAACTCGGCGCCCTCGATGCGGCGCAGCTGACGCCGCAGGCGGTGGGCCAGGACGGCGACCTCCTTGCCCAGGGTGGACGGCGTGGCGGGCTGGCCGTGCGTCCTCGACAGCAGGGGCGCCGCGGCGTGCTCGCGCGCCATGCTCGCGAGCTGGTCGACGACGGCGGTCGCGGCCGGCAGCCACACCTCACGCACCGCGCCCCGGACCATGAGCGCGTACGACAGGTTGTTGATGTCCTCGCTGGTGCAGGCGAAGTGCACCAGCTCGCTCGCGGCGGGGAGGCTCGTCGTGCCCAGGGCCTCCGGAGCTGCGGCGATGCGGCGCTTGATGAAGTACTCGACGGCCTTGACGTCGTGCACCGTCTCGCGCTCGATCTCGGCCAGCTCGGCGATCTGGTCCGCGCCGAACGTCGCAGGGATCGCGCGCAGGTAGTCGATCTCCTGCGGCGAGAGCGTGGGCGCCCCGGGCACCACTGGCGCGCCGACGCCGGGCGCGCCGTTGCACAGCGTGATCAGCCACTCCACCTCGACGTGGATCCGCTCGCGGTTCAGCGCGGCCTCGCTCAGGTGGTCCACGAGCGGGGCGACGGCCTTGCGATACCGGCCGTCCAGGGGGCCGAGCGCGATGGCCGGGCTCACGTCGGCGAGAGCGACGCGGGTGACGGGGCCGGTGGTCGGGGTGGTGGTCTCAGGCACGTCCCTCATTCTCCCACGCGAGCCGCGTGCGGCCGCTGCGCGATCCCTCCGCGAGACTCGTCGCGACCCGCACCGACCCTCGCGACGGCGTTCCGCGGGCGCGAGCCCGACCACAGCACGGCTTCTCAGCCACTTGTGCACAGGTGGGCGTTCGCGGCCGACGGCGGTGCCCGCTCCGCGCCTAGCGTCGTCGAAGGAGGGACAGCGGAGAGAGGAACACGAGAGATGTACACAGCCGAACGAGCAGTGCGGAAGAGCCCGTGAAGGGCGCATGTGTGCCGCCCGCACACGGAGCAGGGGACCCGACGATTGCGTTCGCGGCCGCGGTGGAGATGTTGGTGCGGGCGGTGGACCAGCTGAGGGCCGCCGTCGTCGAGGCAGACTGGGAGGCACCCGCGGCGCGGCTGTACCGGGAGGAGGTGGCCGAGGCGGGGCTCGCCGTCGCGCAGGATCTGTTCTTGCTGAGGGAGGCGATGGCGCGGGCCGATCTCATTCGCACTACGGATATGCCGTGACGACGCCGTTTGGGACAACGTCGCCCGAGATCGCGCCGCCGGCCGGTCCGCGCGCCCCGGCTGACACCGTCACGGTGTTCGGGGGCGTGGGCGTCACCGCCGTCGAGTCTGACTCGGTGCGCCGGGCAGCCGCCCGGGCGGCCGGCGCTGCGGACGACCTGCGGGCCGCCGCCGCGCAGTGCCTTGCGGCGGCCGGCGACATCGTCCTGGCCGGGGCCGTCGGAGTGGCCGGGACTCCCTGGCGGTCCGACGTCGGCCACGGCGTGGCGGGCGGATCCGGTCTGGCGGGCGGTGCAGGCCTGGCCGGCGGCCACGGCCTGGCTGGCGGTTCGGGTCTAGCTGGCGGCCCCAGTCTGGCGGTCGGCGCCGCGTTGGCGGGTAGCGCCGCGCTGCCGGGCGGTGCCGCGCTCGCCCCGGCGGCGCTGGCGCTGGAGGCGGCAGCGCACGACGCGGCGCGGCGCCTCACGGACCACGCCGACCGGTGCGACCTGCTGGGCTGGCGCCTTCTGCGGGCGGCCGGCCTGTACGAGGAGGCCGAGTCGACGGCCGAGCGGCTGGTCGGCACGCTCGTCACCGCCGGGACGTTCGGCATCGGGGCGGCGTTCGGCGTCCTGGGCTGGGCGGGCCTCGCGGGCGCCGGCGTCCTGGGCGCCGGAGAAGTGGCGGGGCGGCTCGGTGGGGGAGTGCTCACCGGCGGGGCCTCCTCGGCGATCGCCGGCCGGGCGGCATCCGCCGCGACACGGGGCCTGGCCCCGTACTCGGACGAGGCGTTCGCCGGCCTGGGCGGCGGCGTCGCGCTGGCGCAGCCGGGACTCGCCCGGGGCCGCCCGGGTGTCCCCGGAGGAGCGGGCGTGCTCGCGCACGTGGCCCGCGAGCTCCCGGTGCTCGGGAACGACGATCGCGGGGTCCGGGTTACGCGGCTCGCCCCCGAGGACTTCGCGGCCGGCTCGGCCCCTGCCTGGTCCGACGCCGGGGCCTGGTCGGTCCAGGAGGCGCTGGCCAGGATCGACAGCCTCTACCCGGGTGCGGGCGGCGTGCCGGCCGGCACGGTGGCGGTCCAGAAGGTGATCGGGTCCGACGGCGCGGTGTCCTGGACGGTCCTGGTCCCCGGCACCCAGTCGACGCTGCCCGCCGACCATCCCTGGGACGGCCGGACCGACCTCGAGCTGATGGCGGGCCAGGCCAACGGCGCGACGGCGGCGATCGAGCAGGCGCTCGCCGACTCCGGCGTCGGACCCGACGAGCCGGTCACCCTCGTGGGACACAGCCTGGGCGGGATCGCGGCCACCGCGCTGGTGGCGCGGGCCGGCTTCGCGGAGCGCTACCGCGTGGGCGGGCTGGTCACCGCCGGGTCACCGACGGGCCTGCTGGCCACGCCACCCGGCGTCCCGGTGCTGCACCTGGAGACCCCGGAGGAGCTGGTCTCCCACACCGACGGCCGCTCCGCCGCGGAGAACCCCCGGACGCGGGACCGGGTCACCGTGGTCCGGTCTCTCCGGGACTCGACCTACGCGGGCGACCGCGCGGCCTCGGGCAACGTGTCCCTGGCGCACGCCGTCACCACGCACGTCCGCACACTGGACCTCGCGATCGGGTCGGGCGACGCTCGGGTGACCGAGGTTGCCGACCGGATCGGCTCGCGGCTGGGCGGAACGGCGGCGAGCACCACGTTCTACCGGGCCGAACGGGTCGACCGATGACGCCGGCCCCGTTAGTCGGAGATCCGGTTGGGCAGAAGCGCCAGCAGGATCACCTGCACCACCGAGATCACGAGTGCCGCCAGCACGTACCACCAGAAGCCGCCGGTCACCTCGAGGCCCCAGTTCGGGGTGTCGGAGAACCACGACTGGTTGGTGATGAGCGTGGTGATCCACAGCATGAGTGTGTTGACCAGCAGCGACACCAGGCCGAGCGTGAGGATGTAGAGCGGGAGCGAGATGAGCTGGACTATCGGCTTCACGATCATGTGGACCAGGCCGTAGACGACGGCGACCACCACGGTCGCGAGGATCGTGCCGAAGATGGTGTCGTCGCTCACGATCTCCATGTGGGAGCCGAGGATCAGAGCCGACAGCCCGATTGCCAGTGCGGTGATGAGGATGCGCGCCACGAGCTTCATCTGGTCATCGTGGCATGCTGACCCTCGTGGAAGAAGCATCAGTACCGCTCCGCCCTGCCGTGTCGGCCCTGCCCGCCTACGTTCCCGGCGCGCGCGCCGGCGCGGGCGCCCCGGCGTGGAAGCTCTCGTCGAACGAGAATCCGTACGCGCCGCTGCCGTCGGTCCAGGCCGCCATCACGCGTGCCGCGGCCGAGGTGAACCGGTATCCCGACATGTATGCCGAGGAGCTGGTCGCGGCGCTCGCCGCGCACAGCGGCGTGAGCGTCGAGAACGTGGTGGTCGGCAACGGCTCCGTCGCGGTTCTGTCGCACATCCTGAACGCCGTCGTCGACCACGGGGACGAGATCGTGTTCCCGTGGCGATCGTTCGAGGCCTACCCGATCGCGGCCGCGGTGTCCGGCGGCACGGCCGTGACCGTCCCGCTCGAGGAGGGCACGGGCCGGCTCGACCTGCCCGCCATGGCGGCCGCCGTCACGCCGCGCACGCGCGTGGTGCTGGTCTGCTCGCCCAACAACCCGACCGGACCCGCGGTGCACGCCGCCGAGCTGGAGACGTTCCTGGCAGCGGTGCCGAAGAACGTCCTGGTGGTGCTGGACGAGGCGTACCTCGAGTTCGTGCGCGACCCGGATGTACCCGACGGCGTCGACGTGTTCACGCGAAACCCGAACGTGGTGCTGCTGCGCACCCTCTCCAAGGCGCATGGCCTGGCCGGGCTCCGCGTCGGCTACGCGATCGCCGAGCCGCGCCTCGCTGCCGGGATCCGCGCCGTGTCCACGCCGTTCGGCGTCTCGCACGTCGCGCAGGTCGCCGCACTGGCCTCGCTGGAGCCGGCGGCGCAGAGCCAGCTCATGGCCCAGGTCGAGGCGCTGGTCGGCGAGCGTGACCGCGTCGTCGAGGGCCTGCGCGACCAGGGCTGGGTGCTTCCGGAGACGCACGCGAACTTCGTCTGGTTCGACCTGGGCGAGCGGACCATGGAGCGCGCCGCCGAGGCGAAGGCCGCGGGCGTCCTGGTGCGCCCGTTCGCCGGTCAAGGCATCCGCGTGAGCATCGGTTCCCCGGAGGCGAACGACGCGTTCCTCAAGGTTGCGTCGTCCTGGCGCTGACGCGGTGCGGATGGTCGGTAAAAGGTCAGGTGATCGGCAACCCGAGCTGCCGATGGACCTGACCTTTTGCCGACCACCCGGAACCTTCAGCTGATCAGCGCGTTCGTCAGGACGCCGTCCCGGGCGGTCCACGTCGGTGCCGCGCCGACCAGCGAGTCGAGCCGCTCGAGCCGGCGGGCAGAGACGGCGTCTGCGGCGGTCAGCACGACTATGCGCTCGCCGCGCTCGCGGTCGAGCCACAGGCTCTGGAAGATCGTGTCGAGCCTGCCGACCCGCGACGACTGGTAGCGCCGCAGTTGCGTCCGGTCGCCGCGCACCTCGTACTCGTCCCAGTACCGCACGAACTCGGGCGAGTGCTCGCGCAGGCTGGCCAGCAGGCCGGGCCATCGCGGATCCTGCGGGAACTCGGTCTCCCGGGCGCGCAGTCGCGCGGCGAGGTCGCGCAGCACGGCCTCGGGCTCCACGAGGCAGTCGCGCCACTCGTCGTGCGTGAACAGCAGCCACGCGCAGTTCCGGTCGACGGGGTCGACCGAGTCGAGGTCGCCGAAGAAGAACCGGTAGCTGCGGTTGGCCGCGACGAGGTCGTAGGCGGCGGTCTGGATCGCGGCGGGGAAGGGCAGGAGCCGCTCCAGGATCGCCACGTGCTCCGGTCGCACCTCCGTGAGGGGTGCCGGGGCGTGGGGCCCGGCGTCGGTGGTCCGCCCAGCCAGGAGCATGAGGTGCCGCCGCTCGTCCGCCCGCAGGCGCAGCGCCCGCGCCACGGCGTCGAGCACCTGGTCCGACGGGTTGGGCGCGCGCCCCTGCTCGAGCCACGTGTACCAGGTGACGCCGACCCCGGCGAGCTGCGCCACCTCCTCGCGCCGCAGCCCGGGTGTGCGCCGTCGGCCGGCCTGCGGCAGCCCGACGTCGGCCGGGGTCACCCGCCCACGACGCTCGCGCAGGAAGGCGCCGAGCGCCTGGTGCTGCGGTGTCGTTCTGGTCACCGGACCAGTGTCACCCTGTCGCGCTCGCGTAACCAGGTGGTGCCAGTACCCGTATGAACAGGCTCCTGGTACCAGGATGCCGGTACCCGCATCGTCGGAGCATGACGCCATCCCTCCCCGCGGCCGTCGACCAGGGCATGCCCCCGGCCACCACGGCAGGCACGCCAGAAGCCACCCCGCCCGCCGCCACCCCGCCAGTTGACAGCCCGCCCGCCGACAGCCAGGCACGAGCCCTGACCGCCGGCGGCCTCGCCGTCCTCCTGCTGGGCTTCCTCCCGGTGAACTTCACGTTCGGCGCGGTGAACCTGCTGGTCCCCGCCATCACCGCCGACCTGGGCACCGGGCCGTCGGGCGGCCAGCTCGTGCTCTCCGCCTACACGACGACGTTCGCGGCGGGCCTGGTCGTCTCCGGCCGGCTGGGCGACCGGTACGGCCGGCGACGGCTGCTCATGATCGGGCTGATCTCCTTCGGGACGCTGGCCGTCCTGACCGGTCTCGCCCAGAGTCTGGTCGCCCTCGTGGCCCTGCGCGCGGCGCTCGGCCTGGCCGCGGGGCTGTTCACGCCCCAGGTCCTCACCAGCATCCAGGCCACAGCGCCCGACGCGCTGCGCACCCGCGGCATCATCCTGTTCACGGCGGCCGGGGCGGTCGCCTCGATCGCGGGCCAGGTCGTGGCGGGTGCGATAGCCGTCTCGATGCCCGAGCACCTGGCCTGGCGGGCGGTCCAGGTGGTCACCGGTGCCATCGCCCTGCTGGCGCTGCCCGGCCTGCGTGCCGTCCCGGAGTCGCGCTCGCCGGCGCCGCTCGGGCTCGACCTGCGGGGCGCGGCGCTCCTCGGGGGCGGGTTGGTGGCCCTGGTGGTACCGCTGACGCTCGGCCCGACGGCGGGGTGGCCGGCCTGGTCCCTCGGCCTGCTGGGCGCGGCCGCGGTGACCCTGACGGCGTTCGCGTTCGCCCAGCGCGCCACCGAGCGACGGGGTGGGCTGCCCGTCGTGCCGCCCAGCGTGCTGCGGGTCCCGGTGGTGCGGATCGGCCTGCTCATGACGCTGCTCTTCTTCGTGTCCTACGGCGCGTTCCTGTACGAGATCTCGCAGTACGCGCGGACCGCCTGGGGCGCCGACGGCTGGGACGTCGCGATGGTGACTCTCGGCTTCGGCGGCGGATTCCTCGTCGCGGCGCTGCTGCTCCCGGGCATCCTCGGCCGGGTGGGCCCGCGGATCATGGTCTACGCCGCGTCCGGCCAGGCACTGGCGCTGGTGGGCATCGCCCTGGTGGTAGGGCTCGACGGCGGTCGCGCCGCCCCGCCGGCGTTGCAGCCGCTGCTCGTCGTGCTCGGTGCGGTCCAGGCACTCATGTACGGGCCCGCACTCCAGACGGTGCTCTCGCGCACGCCGGACTGGGCGGCCGGCGTGGCGGGCGGGCTGCTGACCACGCTGCAGCAGCTCGGGATCGGGCTGGGCGTCGCGCTCGTGGGCGGCCTCTTCCACGCGGTGTCCGACGCCGCGGGCGGCCCCGCCGGCGGAACGGCCGCGGCGGACGCCACCGGCTCCGGTTCGGGCCTCGCGGTCGGCCTGGCGGCCGCACTCACGGTCCAGGCCGCGTGCGCGGTCGTGTTCGCGCTGCTGGCCCACCGCGTCGCACGGCACAGCGCCGCGCGCTGACGCCGGCCGGTCAGCCCCCCAGGCAGCGCGCGATGTGCGCCCGGGTCGCCGCGGCGGCCCGGGCGGCGTCGTCCTCCTTGCCGGGGTACTCCGCGTGCCCGGCCGGCAGCTCGTGCAGCTCCAGCGAGATGCCGACCCGCGCCACCGCGTTCGCCACGGCGAACTGCCCGGGCGGCGGCACCGTCGTGTCCCACAGGGCGCACTCGCAGCGCACGGGGATCCGGAGGTAGCCGGCCGCCGTCGACGTGTCGAAGTAGCGCAGCACGTCCCGCGCCTCCGGATGCTCGGCGACGTACCGCCGCACGGCCTCCCCGCTGCCTGTGCACTCCAGTCCGAGGCGCACGTCGTACTGCCCGAAGCTGGGCACCACGAAGGTCGCGCCCACGAACCGCCGGTCCCACGGCACCGCCAGCGCCCCGATCCCGCCGAAGCTCTCGCCCACGTAGTACAGCGGCAGGTCGCCCGCGACCTCGGCCAGGGCATCGGCCGCATGCCACAGGTCGACGGCGCAGCGGCCCAGCGAGTACGTCTCCACCGAGCCGATCCCGTGCAGCACGTGCTCGGCCGCCGTGGCCGGGGCGCCGACGCCGGTGTTCAGCGCGCCGAGCCCGCGGGCGACGGGGAAGACGACGGCGGCGTCGTCGGGCACGCGGTCGAAGGTGGGCGCCTCCCGCCCGCCGTACCCGTGGCTGCGCACGACGCCGACCCGGGCGGCGCCGTCGGACGGCAGCGCGAGCCAGCCCCGCAGCCGCAGCCCGCCGGCGCCGGTGTGCTCCACCTCGTAGACGTCGTGCGCGCCCCGCCGGCCGAGCGACGTCAGCCGCGGGTCGGGGCGCACGCCGCGGGAGGCGGCGAACCAGCCGTGCCACAGGTCGCCGAAGCCGGCGGGCGGCGGGACCGGCTCGACCGCGCGCAGGTCAGCGCGGTCGTACCCGTAGGTGCCGTCGATGGGCGCGTCCGGAAACCAGCTGTCGTACGGCTCGGGCAGGGGCACCGGACCAGTATCGGCCGCGGGCCCGAACGAGACCCAGGCGCCGCGCGGCGGGCACCGAGGCCGGGTCGCCGAGACTCCGTCGCGCGTCTTGGTGGGTTCCGACAAACGGTCCCGCGAGAGATTGGGTGACATCGCGGCAGACCTACCTACGGAGCCGTAGCCTACGCTTGCGTAGGCTACGAGAGCGTAGGTTGCGGATCGGCCAAATTCCGGCTGGACCCGTGCCAGGATGGAAAGGTCCCCGGAACGGACCGGGCGTCTCCGCAACAGCGGGCGCTCGCGTCCGCAGTTGAAGGAGGAAGCGTGACTACGACCAACGGCTCCAACGAGGCGATCCCGACGTTGCAGCTACTCGATCCCCAAGGGAACCGCGTCACGACACGCGGGTCCAAGGGCTATCGTGACCGCGCCGCGGCTCTGACCACGGAAGACCTCCGTGGCATGTATCGCGACATGGTCCTGACTCGTCGGTTCGACGACGAGGCGACCTCTCTCCAGCGGCAGGGCGAGCTCGCCCTGTTCGCGCCGGCTCGTGGCCAGGAGGCCGCGCAGGTCGGCAGTGCCTACGCCCTGCGTCCGCAGGACTTCGTCTTCCCGTCCTATCGGGAGCACGGCGTGCTGCAGGTCCGGGGCCTGGACCCTGTCGACCGGCTGCGGTTCTTCCGCGGTTCGGACCACGGTGGGTGGAACCCGACCGAGCACAACGCGGCCGTCTACACCATCGTGATCGGTGCCCACACCCTGCACGCCACCGGCTACGCCATGGGCGTCCAGCGGGACGGCACCCCGCACGACAAGCACGACGGCACCGCCGTGATCACCTACTTCGGCGACGGCGCCACCTCGCAGGGCGACGTCAACGAGTCCATGGTGTTCGCCGCGGTGAACAACGCGCCCGTCGTGTTCTTCCTGCAGAACAACCAGTGGGCCATCTCCGAGCCCACCGCCAAGCAGTCGAAGACCCCCCTGTACCGGCGGGGCGAGGCGTTCGGCCTGCCCAGCCTGCGGGTCGACGGCAACGACGTGCTCGCCGTGTACGCCGCGACGCAGGAAGCGCTCGAGCGCGCCCGCGCCGGCGAGGGGCCCAGCTTCATCGAGGCGTTCACGTACCGCATGGGCGCACACACGACGTCGGACGACCCGACCCGCTACCGCACCTCCGAGCAGGAGGAGCAGTGGCGACGCCGCGACCCGATCGACCGCCTGGGCGCCCTGCTGCGCGCCGAGGGCGCGCTCGACGCGGACTTCGAGGCGGAGATCAAGGCCGCGGGGGACGAGCTGGGCGCGAAGCTGCGCACCGGCGTCCGCGCCCTCGACGGCGGACCCGTCGTCTCGAGCATGTTCGACGACGTGTACGCCACCCCCCACGGCACCCTCGCCGCCGACCGGGCCTGGTACGAGGCCTACGACGCCGGTGACCCGCCGGCCCCGCAGTATGCGATCGCGGACTCAGCGCAGGGAGGCGCACGATGACAACCATGGCGGAACGTACGCAGACCACATCCGGCGCCCCTGAGCCGGCGTCGGGCACCCAGACGCTCTCGCTCGGCAAGGCGATCAACGAGGGTCTGCGCGCCGCGATGCGGCACGACGACAAGGTCATGATCATGGGCGAGGACATCGGCCCGCTGGGCGGCGTCTTCCGCGTGACCGACGGCCTGCAGGCGGAGTTCGGCGAGCAGCGGGTGGTGGACACGCCGCTGGCGGAGTCCGGCATCGTGGGCACCGCCATCGGCCTGGCCATGCGCGGCTACCGGCCGGTCTGCGAGATCCAGTTCGACGGGTTCGTCTTCCCGGCGTTCAACCAGATCACCACGCAGCTCTCGAAGATCCACAACCGGACCCGCGGCGCCGTGCAGATGCCCGTCGTGATCCGCATCCCGTACGGCGGCGGCATCGGCGGCGTCGAGCACCACGGGGAGAGCCCGGAGGCGCTGTTCGCGCACACCGCAGGCCTGCGCGTGGTCTCGCCGAGCAACCCGCAGGACGCCTACACGATGATCCAGGAGGCCATCGCCTCCCCGGACCCCGTGCTGTACTTCGAGCCCAAGAGCCGTTACTGGGGCAAGGGCGCTGTCGACCTGGACGCGCCGGTCGGCACCGACACGCTGAACGCGGCGACCGTGGTCCGCCAGGGCACCGACGTCACCCTCGTGGCCTACGGCCCGTCCGTCGCGACCGCGGTCAAGACCGCCGAGGCGCTGGCCGAGGAGGGCCGCTCCGCCGAGGTGCTCGACCTGCGCACCATCTCCCCGCTCGACACGGCAGCCGTGGTGGCGAGCGTGCGCAAGACCGGGCGCTGCGTGGTCATCCATGAGGCGCCTGTGTTCTTCGGGGCGGGCGCCGAGATCGCGGCACGGGTCACCGAGGAGTGCTTCTACGCGCTCGAGGCGCCGGTGCTCCGCGTGGGCGGCTTCCACACGCCGTATCCGGTGGCGAAGCACGAGCACGAGTACCTGCCGAGCGTGGATCGCGTGCTCGACGCCGTCGACCGTGCCTTCGCGCACTGAGCCGTGAGCGAGAGATGAACCAGCCACGGATGAGCTGTTTGAATGATTTGAGAGTGAGCCGAGAGTGAGTTCGAAGAACCAGAGGTTCCCGCTCCCCGACGTCGGTGAGGGCCTCACCGAGGCCGAGATCGTCGAGTGGCAGGTCGCCGTCGGCGACACCGTCGAGGTGAACCAGACGATCGTCGAGATCGAGACGGCGAAGTCGCTCGTCGACCTGCCGTCGCCGTGGAACGGGACCGTGTCCGCCCTGCTCGTCGAGGCGGGCAGCACGGTCGACGTGGGCACTCCGATCATCGAGATCACCGTGTCCGACGACGCGGTCGGCCCGGCCGGGTCGACCCCGAACGGCACAGCATCCGGTGCCGCCCCGGACGCCGGCTCCGCGCCCGCGGCCGGCGGTGCTCAGGACGAGAGCTCCGGATCGGTGCTCGTCGGCTACGGCACGGCCGAGGCGAAGGCCAGCGGACGGCGTCGCCGGCACCAGGCGGCCCCGGCCGCGGCGCCGTCGGCCTCGGTGGCGGCGGCGGTCGAGCCTGTCGCGCCTCCCGCACCCGTCGCGCCGAAGCCGGCCACCCCGCCGTCTGACACCGGGACCACCACCGCAGCGCGGGCCCGCGTGCTGGCGAAGCCGCCGGTCCGCAAGCTCGCCAAGGACCTGGGGGTGGACCTCGCGGGCGTGCACGCGTCGGGCCCGGGCGGCATCGTGACGCGCGAGGACGTGGTCGCCCACGCCGAGCGCTCGTCGGTGCGGACGCTGACGAACTACCCGGACGACGAGCCCTGGCTCGCCTCGGGCGTGGTCACACCGGACGGGCGCCAGACGCGCGTCCCGGTGCGGTCCGTGCGCAAGCGCACGGCCGAGGCGATGGTCGCCAGCGCTTTCACCGCGCCCCACGTGACAGTCCTGCACACCGTCGACGTCACGAAGACCATGAAGCTCGTGGCGACCCTCAAGGAGGACCGCGACTTCACGGACGTCAAGGTGACGCCCCTGCTGGTGGCGGCCAAGGCGGTGCTGCTCGCCGTGAAGCGGCACCCGCAGATCAACGCCTCCTGGGACGACGCGGCACAGGAGATCATCTACAAGCACTACGTGAACCTGGGCATCGCTGCGGCGACACCGCGCGGGCTCGTGGTGCCGAACATCAAGGACGCGCACACGCTCGACCTGCTCGGCATCGCGAAGGCGCTGGCCGGGCTGACGGCGACCGCGCGGGCCGGGCGCACCTCGGTCACCGACATGTCCGACGGCACCATCACGATCACCAACCTCGGTGTCTTTGGTATCGACACGGGTACGCCGATCCTCAACCCGGGGGAGGCGGGGATCCTCGCCTTCGGCGCGATCCGCAAGCAGCCGTGGGTGCACAAGGGCAAGGTGAAGCCGCGGTGGGTCACCACCCTGAGCTTCAGCTTCGACCACCGGCTGGCCGACGGCGAGCTCGGCGCCCGGTTCCTCTCCGACGTCGCGCGGGTGCTCGAGGAGCCGGCCCAGGGCCTCGTCTGGGGCTGAGCTGCTGCGAATGTGTCAGGCCCCCAGGTCACCACGGTGACCTGGGGGCCTGACACATGAAACGACCGGGGCAGTGCGCCCGTCAGGATCGGTCTGGGAGATCCTCGGTGCGGAGGGCGCACTGCCCCGGACTCTCACGGCGACTGGACTCGGTCTCGCCGTGCCTCGGGCAACGTTTCTTGGGACACGTGGCCGTCAGGCCACGCGCATGCCACCGATCGACCGCGGCCGGCCGCGACGACGCTTGCGGCTCCGCACCGTGCCGTCGACGACGATCTCGCCGCCCCAGACGCCCCACGGCTCGCGGCGGGCTAGCGCGCCCGCGAGGCACTGCGCCTTCAGCGGGCAGACCGCACACGCGCGCTTCGCCTCTTCAAGGTCCGCGGGGTGTTCCGCGAACCAGAGCTCGGGCTGCTCCGAGCACGGCACTGAGTCGTCGGTCTCGGTGATGATGTAAGCGAGGTCCACACTGGTCACAACGCAGAAGAGGGCCAAAGGGTTGGGTTTGGTGCATAATCCGGCCGAACTTTTCCTGGACTTCGTCGAAATGCCCGGTTCCGGGGCGCTCCCGGCGTGGTCAACCGGACATCCGCGGACGGTCAGAGCCGCCCCGCGGCGCGCCTAGGCTGGACTGTGTGACCCCGACCGACGCCCGGAACAGGCCCAGCGAACCTGCTCGGACGAGCACCGCGACCGGCCCCACGAGCCCCTCCTGGCTCGTCGCCGCCCTGCCCGCCGCGGGCCTCGTCGCGCTCGCGGCTCTCGTCGCGGCCGGCGCCTTCTCCGGTGCGTTCACCGCGTTCGCGAACTTCACCGACCCGGGTGCCGTCGTGCGCTGGGGCGCGCCCGTCGCGACGGTGGCCACCGAGCTGTCCCTCGCGGTGACCGTGGGCGCGCTCGCGCTGGCCGCCTGCGTGCTGCCGCGCGGGCCGCTGGTGGACCGCGCGCTCGGGGTGGCGGGCGTCGCCGCCGGCGTGTGGACCCTCGCGGCGCTGGTGCAGCTCGTCCTGCGGTTCTCGTGGTCCACGTACCTGCCGCTGGACGCGGACGGGTTCGGCCCGGCGCTGATGGAGTACATATCGACCATCCCTGTCGGGCGCACGTACCTGGGGATCGTCATCGTCGCCGCGCTGACGGCGGCGGTCGCGCTCCTGGTGCGCGGCGCGGTCGGCGCCCTGTGCGCGCTCGCGCTGCCGCTGGTCGCCCTCGGCATGCAGTCCTCGACCGGCCACGCCGCCGGCGCCGCCAGCCACGACGTCGCCGTCTCGGCGCTGTTCCTGCACCTCGGCGGCGCGGCCCTCTGGATCGGCGGCCTCGGCGCGATTGCCCTCGTGGGCCTGCGGTACGCCGCGACCGCCGACGTGATCCGGCGCTACTCCGCGATCGCCCTGTGGTGCTTCGCCGCCGTGGCCGTCTCGGGCCTGGTCAGCGCCTGGATCCGGATCGGCTCGCTCGACGGGCTGAGCACCGACTACGGGATCCTGCTGGTGGTCAAGGCGGCACTGCTGATCGTCCTGGGCAGCTTGGGCTGGCTGCACCGCAGCACCGTCGTCGCCCGGCTCTCCGCCGGGACCGCCACCAGGAACGCGGCGATCGGCCTGTTCTGGCGGCTCGCCGCCGTCGAGGTCGGGGTGATGGGCGCGGTGTCCGGCGTGGCGGTCGCCCTCGGCTCCACGGCGCCCCCCGTGCCCGACGACCAGATCGTCGACCCCACCCCGGCCGAGATCGTCACCGGCCACCCGCTGCCGCCCGAGCCGACACTGCTGCGCTGGTTCACCGAGTTCCAGTGGGACGTCATCCTCGCGTTCGCCTGCGCGGCCGCCCTCTTCGTGTACGTGCGGTGGGCGCTGCGGCTACGACGTCGTGGGGACGACTGGCCCGTGGGCCGCACCATCTCCTGGTGCCTCGGCATCCTGGTCCTGTTCTGGGCCACCAACGGCGGCGCCGCCGCCTACGGGCACGTCCTGTTCAGCGCGCACATGGTGCAGCACATGGTCCTCGCGATGGTCGTGCCGTTGTTCCTCGTGCTGGCGGCGCCCGTCACCCTGCTCCTCCGGGCCGTCCCGGCGCGCAAGGACGGCTCGCGCGGCCCTCGCGAGTGGGTCCTGGCGCTCGTGCACTCCGCCTTCGGCCGGTTCCTGGCGAACCCGGTAGTGGCCGCCGTCCTCTTCGCGGGCGGGATGATCGTCTTCTACTTCACGCCCCTGTTCGAGCTGGCGCTGACCACCTACGCGGGCCACCTGTGGATGATCGCCCACTTCACGCTCGTGGGGTACCTCTTCGCGAACGCCCTGATCGGCGTCGACCCCGGGCCCTCCCGCCCCGGCTACCCGCTGCGGCTCGTGCTCCTGTTCGCCACCATGGCGTTCCACGCCTTCTTCGGCGTCACGCTCACCTCGGGCACCGCGCTCCTCGTGCCCGACTGGTTCGGCCTCATGGGCCGCCCGTGGGGGCCCAGCGCCATCGTGGACCAGCAGAAGGGCGGCGCTGTCGCGTGGGGCATCGGCGAGCTGCCTACCCTGCTGCTCGCGATCGGCGTCGCCATCTCGTGGACCCAGTCCGACGCGCGCGAGGCAAGGCGGAGCGACCGCCAGGCGGAACGGGACGACGACGCCGAGCTCGAGGCGTACAACAAGATGCTGGCCGACAAGGCGGAGCAGGAGCGCAAGTACGGCGAACACTGACCCCCCTGGTTGTGGGCGCGATCGTCGCGCCCACAACAGGCGCGTAGCCGCAAAAATCGCGCCCACAACCACAGGTGCGCGTGGTAGACGTGTCCGGTGAGCGAATCCCCGCAGACCCCGTTCCACGACCTCGACCACTACGTCGCGATCCCGCGGCTCACCGGCCTGACGGCCAGCCACGACGGCACCCGCCTCGTCGTCGGAGTCCAGACGCTCGACGGCGAGCGCACCGCCTACCGCACCGCCCTGTGGGAGGTGGATCCGGCGGGCGAGGCACCGGCACGGCGGCTGACCCGCTCCGCGAAGGGCGAGTCGTCCGCCGTCTTCGCCCGCTCCGGCGACCTGCTGTTCACCTCCGCCCGGCCCGACCCGGACGGCAAGGCGGGGGACGACCCGACGTCCGCCCTCTGGCTCCTGCCGGCGCGCGGCGGCGAGGCCCGCGTGATCGCGGCCCCGCCCGGCGGCGCCTCCGCCCCGCTCACGGCCCGCGCCGCCGACACCGTGAGCGTCGCCGCGGGCCTCCTGCCCTCCGCGAAGGACCTGGCGCAGGACGCCGAGCTGCGCAAGGCGCGCAAGGACCAGAAGGTCTCCGCGATCCTGCACACCGGCTACCCCGTCCGGTTCTGGGACCACGACCTCGGCCCCGACCAGGAGCGCCGCTTCGTGGGCGACGTCGCGGCGCTCGCGGACGAGCCCGCGGCGCCGCTGCCGGGGGCCCCGGCAGCCGAGGGCGAGACGCCGGACCAGGATCCGGCGTCGGGCAAGCACCTCGACCTGCGCGACCTCACGGGCGCCGGCCGGCACCTCGTCGAGCACACGGCGGACCTGTCCGCGGACGGCACGACGCTGGTCTCGACCTGGTCCGTGCCCGACGCCGGTGCCGCCGTCCGCAGCATGCTCGTCGCGATCGACACGGCGACCGGCGACCGCCGGGTGCTCGTGGACGACCCGGACGCCGACGCCGGCGCGCCCCGCGTCTCGCCCGACGGCTCCTGGGTGGCCTACGTGACCGAGTCCATCTCGTCCCCGACCGAGTCCCCGGTGATCCGCCTCGCCCTGGTGCCGACGGACGGCTCCGCGGAGCCGGTGGTCCTCGCCGACGACTGGGACCGCTGGCCCGGCCGTCCCACCTGGCTCCCGGACGGCAGCGGCCTGCTGGTCCAGGCCGACGACGACGGCCGGGGCCCGGTCTTCCTGCTCACGTTCTCGGGGGCGCTCCCGGGCGCCGAGGTGGTCGTCGAGAAGGTGACCGCCGACGACGCGGTCTTCTCCGACCTCGCGATCACGCCCGACGGCGCCACCCTGTTCGCGCTGCGCACCTCCTACGCGGCCCCCGCGGAGCCGGTCCGGATCGACCTGGCGGCGTTCCTGGGCTCGGGCGCACCGGGGGAGCGGACGCCGCTGCCGGCGACCCTGCTGCGCTCGCCGGTGCCCGCCCCGGAGCTGCCGGGCACGCTCACCGAGATCGAGACCACCACCGAGGACGGCGTGCGCGTGCGCGCGTGGCTGGCGCTGCCCGCCGCCCTTCGACAGGCTCAGGAACCGAGCCCCGAGGCCAAGGCCCCGCTCCTGCTGTGGATCCACGGCGGCCCGCTGGGCTCGTGGAACGCCTGGAGCTGGCGCTGGAACCCGTGGCTGATGGTCGCCCAGGGGTACGCCGTGCTGCTGCCTGACCCGGCGCTGTCGACCGGGTACGGGCAGGAGTTCGTCCAGCGCGGCTGGGGCGCCTGGGGCGGGGCGCCGTTCACCGACCTCATGGCGATCACGGACGCCGCGGAGGCGCTGCCGGAGATCGACGAGACCCGCACGGCGGCGATGGGCGGCTCGTTCGGCGGCTACATGGCGAACTGGGTGGCCGGGCACACCGACCGCTTCAAGGCGGTGGTGACGCACGCGAGCCTGTGGGCGCTCGACCAGTTCGGCCCCACCACGGACGCCGGTTTCTACTGGGCGCGCGAGATGACGCCGGAGATGGCGCTGGAGAACAGCCCACACCTGGCCGTGGGCGAGATCCGCACGCCGATGCTCGTGATCCACGGCGACAAGGACTACCGCGTCCCGATCGGCGAGGGCCTGCGCCTGTGGTTCGAGCTGCTGACGAAGTCGGGTCTCCCGGCGTCCGACGACGGCGAGACCGCGCACCGGTTCCTGTACTTCCCGGACGAGAACCACTGGGTGCTCACACCGCAGAACGCCAAGGTCTGGTACCAGGTGGTCTCGGCCTTCCTCGCCGAGCGGGTGCTGGGCGAGAAGCCGAACCTGCCGACAACCCTCGGCTGAGTACCGGCACACCGAAGTAGAGCGCCTGTCCGGACGCACGCTGCGCGGCCGGACAGACGCTCTACTTCGGTGTGATGGGGTTCAGCCTCAGCCCGCCCGGACGGCGCCCACGACGCGCACGCGCACCGCGACGTCGTCGATCTCCTCGGGAACCTTGTCCACGAGGCTGGGGTCAGTCACGTTGACCTGCAGCACCCAGCTTCCGCCGGGTCCTGTCACCTGCTCCACCGAGACCTCCTCGGCGAGCACCTCGACCGGTGATCCACCGGACGTGCCGGGCTCCGCGTGCTTCCGTGCTGAGTACTCGCGAAGTGGCTGCCTGAGGGACGTCGTGAACTCAGGGGCGACGCCAACTCCGATCACACCGTCGAGCCCGGTCACTTTTGCCCGCAATGCGGCTTTTGCGGACCGAGCCTCGTCGAGCGTTGCCATCCCGATCACCTCCTGGTCATCCATTGTGTCCCCCGTGTCTACCCCCTCGCACAGTCTTCGGCAGGAGGCGAAGGTCACTTTTTCGGACCAGTGCAGCGCCGCAGGTCAGCGGGCTGCGGCTGGCGACGCGCCGGACGGACACGCCAGCGCTCCCGGACGCCGGAACCGACACGCCCGGCGTGGGAAACGCTGGTGCGCATGCCGAACAGACGCGAACTGGTGCACTTCTCGCTCCGCGTGTGCGTGCCCACCTGAATTCTGCCGGGTGCGGATCTCACCCGAAGGGGTGCGCCGGCTCGCCGGCCAGCTCGACCTCCAGGATGTCGAGGACCTGGTCGATCGGGTTGGCGTAGGTGAGCCCCTTCCCGCTGTGCCCGCCGGACTCCGAACCGGCGAACAGCAGACCGAGCGCCACGCCGTCCTCCCGGTACACGAGGGCCCCCGAGTCGCCGCCCCGGGAGAACGGCCCGTCGTCGAGGCTCTCGATCTCGATCTGGTCGTCGAAGCTGAGCGCGCCGAGGTCCTCGTAACCCACTATGACGTCGTCCAGCTCGATGGCGGTGACCCGCCCGCGCGTGATCGCCGTCGTGCGGCCGACCTTGCCGACGATCTCGCCGCCGAGGGCCCGTGCGGTCTTCACGACGCGCCCCACCGGGTACTCGAAATCGACGGGTACCCGGTCGAGCCGTGCGATGGCGGCGTCGGTGTAGGCCGGTTCGAGCGCGTCCAGGTTCACCACCTGCGTCAGCTCGCCGATCCGGTCGCCGGGCGCCAGGCCCCCGTCCGCCGGCCCGGGCTGCAGGACGGCGTCGCCGGGCCGCGCCTCGGGGGAACCCGCCAGCACGTGGTAGTTCGAGAGCGCGTACAGCCGGCCGTCGCCCCGAGAGCTCGCGCGGGTCACGAACGCCCCGAGGGTGCCCGCCGTGACCCCGACGTGGCCGATGGAGATGCCCGGCCGCAGCGGACGGCGCCGGTCCGTGTCGCCGTCCGCCTGCGACGTCGGTGCGGGCGGGCGCGGGCCCAGCTCGCTCACGGGGCGGATGCGGCCGGTGCGCCGGATGTCGACGTCGGGCCCCACCTCCGCCGAGACCTTGCGCACTATCGAGCGGGCCCGGGGGACCCCGAGCCGGTAGCGGACGGCGATGCCGAACCTGCCCTCGGCCTGGGGTATCAGCCCGAGCGCGATCGTCGGGGCGCGGACGACGTCGGCCGCCCCCGATGCGGACTGCCTTCTCCATGACCGCGGCGTTGCCACGACTCCATGCTTCTCGGCGAGCTCTCGGGCGAAGGCTGCGAGCTGCTCCTTCATCTTTCTGGCCTGGTCGCGGTCCATGCCCTGATCCTCTCCTCACCCACCAACACGACACGGCACACGCCGTGGCGACACGCCGGTCTGTCCTACAAAGTCATCCGATAGACGGATATCGCCTAGCCAGGTTTGCGCGGTACGTTCCTCTGCTACACCCAACCATGGCCGGGTGAAAGCCAGGAAGTCCTGTGATGTCACAAAACATCACGGAACTCCTCCTGAATCGATAGCGGCGCCCGCTCAGGGCGCCGGTGAACACGGAACGGCGAGAATGATCGGGACGATGGACGAGACGCGGAGCGCGCGGGTAACCCGCGCCGACGTGCGCGAGGCCCTGATGTGGGCCCTCGAGCTGGACCGCGCCGCACTGCTCGCGCACAGGGCGGCCGTGCACTCCAGCAAGAGCGACCTCACACGCCGCCGGGCCGACAAGGCACTGGTCGAGCAGTGGCGTGCCCGCAGGCCGGACAACGGGAAGGGCACCGTGCCCCGGGAGTGACAATGGCCGGGTGAGCACAGGAGTCCAGAACCTTCCCCGGGTCCGCGCGTCCGAGCTCGTCGGCCGCGGCTGGCTGAACACCGGCGGGCGTGACATCACGCTCGCCGAGCTGCGCGGCAAGGTCGTCGTCCTCGACTTCTGGACCTTCTGCTGCATCAACTGCCTGCACGTCCTCGACGAGCTGCGCGAGGTTGAGGAGCAGCACCGCGACGAGTTCGTGATCGTGGGCGTGCACTCGCCGAAGTTCGAGCACGAGGCCGATCCGGAGGCGCTCGCCGCCGCCGTCGAGCGGTACGAGGTGCGGCACGCCGTCCTGGACGACCCGGAGCTGGTGACCTGGGGCGCGTACACCGCGCGGGCCTGGCCCACGCTCGTGGTCATCGACCCCGAGGGGTACATCGTGGCGCAGATGGCGGGCGAGGGGCACGGCTCCGCGATCGCCGCGCTCGTCACCGACCTGATCGCCGAGCACGCCGCGAAGGGCACCCTGCACCGCGGCTCCGGTCCGTACGTGCCGCCCGCCCCGGCGTCGGGCACGCTGCGGTTCCCCGCGAAGGCCCTCGCGCTGCCGAACGGGAACCTCCTGGTCGCGGACGCCGGGCACCACTCCCTCGCGGAGCTCGCGCCCGACGGCGAGACGCTCGTGCGGCGCATCGGCTCGGGCGAGCGCGGGCTGCTGGACGGGGGGCCGGGCGAGGCGCGGTTCTCGGAGCCGAACGGGTTGTGCCTGGTGCCGGACGAGCTGCGCCCCCACGTCGGCTACGACGTCCTGGTCGCCGACACCGTCAACCACGCCCTGCGCGGCGTGCGCCTCGCGGACGGCGTCGTCACGACCGTGGCGGGTACCGGCGAGCAGTTCATGGTCGGCGGGCAGGAGAACGTCCGCGGGCGCGACGGCGAGCCGCTGGGCGCCTACGAGCCAGGCACGGCCGTCGCGCCGCTCGACCTGCGCCTGAGCTCCCCGTGGGACGTCGCGTGGTCGACGGTGCGCGGCACCTTCGTTGTCGCCATGGCGGGCAACCACACCCTGTGGGAGGTCGACCTCCTGCAGGGCTCGGCGTCCCTGCTCGCCGGCACGATGAACGAGGGCCTGGAGGACGGGCCGGGCGAGGGTGCCTGGTTCGCCCAGACGTCCGGCATCACGCCGTCGGTCGACGTCGCGGGCCGGCCGGACGGTCACCTCTGGATCGCGGACTCCGAGACGTCGTCGCTGCGCCGCGTCGAGCTGTCCCACGGCGCGGACGGGTCCCCGGCCGCGACGGTCCGGACCGCGGTGGGCCAGGGCTTGTTCGACTTCGGGCACCGCGACGGCGCCGCCGACCAGGCGCTGCTGCAGCACCCGCTCGGCGTGGCCACGCTGCCCGACGGCTCCGTCGTCGTCGCCGACACCTACAACGGGGCGCTGCGCCGGTACGACCCGGAGTCGGGCGAGGTGACGACCCTGGCGAAGGACCTGGCCGAGCCCTCGGACGTGCTCGTCGAGGTCGCGGACGGCGCCGTGCACCTGCTCGTCGTGGAGTCGGCCGCGCACCGGCTCACCCGGGTCGCGCTCCCGGCGACCCTGGCGGGCGAGGTGCTCGACGGCGGCGCGCACCGCGTCGCCCGGCCCGCCACCGACGTCGGCGCGGGGCCGCTCCGGCTGGACGTGCCGTTCGTGCCCGCACCCGGCCAGAAGCTCGACGATCGCTGGGGCCCGTCGACGTCGCTCCAGGTCAGCGCGACTCCGCCGGAGCTGCTGGTGTCCGGGGCGGGGGACGGCACCGACCTGTTCCGCGACCTCGTGATCAACCCCGAGGTGACCGAGGGCGTGCTGCACGTGACCGCGAAGGCGGCGTCGTGCGACGAGGTGCCCCTGCTGCCGAACGGCGAGCCGGACCCGGACGTGTTCCCGGCCTGCCACCTGGCGCAGCAGGACTGGGGCGTCCCGGTCCGGGTGGTGCCCGACGGCGACGCGGACCTCACGCTCCCGCTCCGCGGCTGACCCTGTCAGAAGCCCGCGCACGTGTCAGACCCTCAAGTCACCCGGGTGATCTGTGTGTCTGACACGTGCGCGGGCTTCTGACAGGTCAGGCGGCTCATGCAGCCAGCACCCCGGGCAGCTCGGCCAGCGAGTCGATGACCGTCGTGCGCGTCGCCTCGGGGCGCAGCGCGTGCAAGTAGCCCCACGGGCCCCTGCGGAGCAGGATCGGCCGCATCCCGGCCTCGGCCGCGGGGAGGACGTCGTTGTCGAGCCGGTCGCCGACGTAGGCGATCTCCTCGGGCGCGACCCCCGAGAGCTCGGCGACGCGCGCGAAGAACCCGGGCTCCGGCTTCTGCACGCCCCACTCGTCCGAGGTGCGGATCGCGCTCGCGGGCAGGTCCATCGCTTCCAGCGCGGCGCGTGCCTCGGGCGGCTGGTTCCCTGCGATGACGACGTCGAAGCCCGCCTCGCGCAGCGCGGTCAGGGCGGGCCGGACGTCGGGATACAGGTCGTCCGCGTCGAACCCGTTGCGCAGGCCGTCCGGCTCGTCCAGCGCCCAGCGGGCGATCTCGGCCTCGAAGTCCAGGCCCGGCCGCACCATCTCGAACGCGTCCCGGTGCGGCAGGTCGAGTGCGGCACAGCCGCCGAGCACACCGAGGAACGTGAGCGGCGGGACGCCGAGCCGCTCCGCCCAGCGCAGCCAGATCCGGGACTCGTCGATGAGCGTCTCTCCGACGTCGAACACCACAGTGCGCACCATGACCCCGACCCTAGGACGTGTCAGACCCACAGGTCATCCGAGTGACCTGTGGGTCTGACACGTCAGGGGGATTGCAGGTGACGGGACAAGATCGCGAGGACGCGTTCCGGTTCGGTCCTTGCCGCGGACGCCGGTAGACGGAGGTGGATCGTTCCGTCGCCGGTGCTCAGCTCGGCGTCTCGCAGGAGATCGTCGTACCAGCGGGCCGCGTTCATGTGCCCGATCCCGTCGATCTCCACCACGACCCGTCGTCCGCCGTTGAGAATCCACTCGGCGTCGAGGAAGCGATGCTTGCCCCGGGAATCGACGCGATGCTCCTGACGCTTGGGCTCGGGCAGGCCGTTTCGACGGCACAACCGGACGAAGTCGATCTCGCTGAGCGCGTCCGATCCACCCCGGATGTCGGCGACGCTGCGGCGCATGAGGTCGCGGAAACGCACCTGCCCCACACGTTCGAGCTGGTCCCACAACTGCTCAGGCGAGGTCTTTCGCTGTTGCACTACCGCGGCGAGCAGCCCGACGGCGGTCCGTGGCGACTCCTGCCAGGCTGCCGCATCGACAGCGCATCGCTCCACCGTGTGTACAGGCAATCGGTCCAGACGCACGATGTCTTCGGGCGCGGGCCGGCGTGACTCGTGCACGACGACGCCGGAGAGTCGCCGCGTCTTGGCGCCCCGTGGCACCACGATGTGCGTTCCCGGCCGGTCCCAGCCGCGCAGCCCGTGCTTGGCGAGGCCGGTCCAGGAACCGAGCGCCACCGGTGGTTCGGCGTCGAGGATCGCTACCCACAGTTCTGCCTCGCGCGGCAGAGGGCCGGCATGCAGTACGACGACGTCACTCGTCACCGCGCGCCATCGTCGGGCAGCGAGCTGGCTGGCGACATGCCGGGCGGTGATGCCGACTCCGGCGAGCTGGGCGCGAGTGACTACCGCGTGCTGCCGCCGAGCGAGCTGCGCCAGACCGTGCGTCCGCTCGAAGTTTCGTGATCCCGTCATGCAGCGATCCTGCGTCGCCGAAGTTCGCCGTCGTCTGGTCCACTGGGCTGCCTGTGGACGGAACCTCGTCACCGGCCCCTGTGGTCACGCTCGAAGCCTTGCAACCGCTGAAAGATGGTCTGCTGCGGCAGCGGAGAGGTTCCCGCCTCATGCACTTGTCAGACCCGAACAGACCTGTCAGACCCACAGGTCACCGGGGTGACCTGTGGGTCTGACACGTGCCGGAGCGTCTGACAGGTCGACCAGGTCGACCTCGACTCACGCCAGGCGGAACAGCGCATCCCCCGCCTGGACCTGCGTGCCCGGCCGGGCCAGCTCCTCGAGGCCACGCGGCCCCAGGTCCAGGGCGACGACCGGCACCAGGGGCGAGCGGCCGCCGTCGGACACCACGGTGGGGGACCAGACGATGAGCTCCTGGCCGGCCGCGACGGCGTCGCCCTCGGCGACGAGCAGGGTGAAGCCCCCGCCCCCCAGCTGGACGGTGTCGATGCCGAGGTGCACCAGGACGCCCCGGCCGGCCACCGGGGCGGCAGGCGCCGCGGGAGCGCCCTCGGCGTCCGCCGGCTCGTCCGCGGGCGGCGCCAGGAGCACGAACGCGTGCGGGTGCAGCTTCACCACCACCCCGGCACACGGCGCGACGACGCGTCCGCCGAGCTCGGGGTCGGGGTCGACGGCGAGCCCCGGGCCGACGATGCTCTCTGCGAAGACGGGATCGGGCACGTCGCGCATCGCGACCACCCGTCCTGCGACGGGGGATCCGACGATCAGGGCCTCGGCCATGGGGTCATCTTGTCAGATCGCGGACTACTACGAGAGCGGTCCTTTGCCGGAGGGCGGTCCCGGGAAGTCCCGGAGCGAGGACCGACCCGCGCAACGGAGTCTCGCTCGCCGGGGCGCTCGCGTGTAACGTTCCGAGCGCACTCGACGACGAGCCTTGAGGGAGCGTACGGATGACGAGCGAGAGGCTCACGGGGGTCCCGGCGAGCCCGGGTCGCGCGGTGGGGGTCGTGGTGCGCATGCCTGCCCGCGTCCCCGAGCCGAGGACGACCCGCCTGTCCGGCTCGGCCGACGACGCCGTCCGCGCCGTCGAGGAGGCCGCGGCCCGCGTGGAGGCGGACCTGGCGGAGCGGGCGGGCCGCGCGTCGGGCACGGCCGCCGACGTGCTCGCGGTCACCGCGGCCATGGCCGCGGACCCGACCCTGGCGGCCGGTGCCGCGCGCCGGGTCCGGGAGGACCGGCTCACCCCGGAGCGCGCCGTGTGGGACGCCGCGGGGTCCGTGGCGGCACAGCTCGAAGCGCTGGGCCCGCCCATGTCGGAGCGGGCCCGCGACGTGCGCGACGTGCGCGACCGCATAGTCGCCGCCCTCACCGGGGCGGTCCCGCCCGGCGTACCCGATCCGGGCCACCCGTTCGTGCTGGTCGCGAGCGATCTCGCCCCGGCGGACACCGCGATGCTCGACCCGGCGGTGGTCACCGCGGTCGTGACGGCGCGTGGCGGCCCCACCTCGCACATGGCGATCCTGGCCCGGGCCCTCGGCATCCCGGCCGTGGTGGCGCTGCCCGGCGCGGGCGACCTCGTCGACGACGAGGAGGTGGTGGTCGACGGCACCATCGGCACAGTCCTGCGTTCCCCGTCCGCGGCGGACGTCGAGGGCGCCCGGCGGCGGATCACGGCCGCCACCTTCGACGGCCGGGGCGTCACCCGCGACGGGTCCGAGGTGGAGCTCGTCGCGAACGTCGCCGACCCGGCCGCGGCGGCGGCCGCGGCGGCCGCTGGCGCCCGGGGCGTGGGCCTGTTCCGCACCGAGTTCTGCTTCCTGGGCCGGGGCGAGGAGCCCAGCGTCGAGGAGCAGGTGACCGCCTACCGGGCCGTACTGTCTCACTTCCCGGGCCGCCGCGTGGTCGTGCGCACGCTCGACGCCGGCGCCGACAAGCCGCTGCGCTTCCTCACGCCGGAGCACGAGGACAACCCCGCACTCGGCGTGCGCGGGCTGCGCACCGCCGTCGCGCACCCGGACGTGCTGGACCGCCAGCTCGACGCGATAGCACAGGCCGCCGCCGCGGAGACGGCGGAGGTCTGGGTGATGGCGCCGATGGTCGCGACCGTGGACGAGGCCCGCGACTTCGCCGCCGCGTGCTCCGCGCACGGCTTGGAGCGGTCAGGCGTGATGATCGAGACGCCGGCGGCCGCGCTGCAGGCGCGGCACGTGCTGGCCGAGGTGTCGTTCGCGAGCCTCGGCACCAACGACCTCACGCAGTACACGATGGCGGCCGACCGCGACCTGGCCGGTGTGGCGGCCTTGTCGACCCCGTGGCAGCCCGCCGTCCTGCAGCTTGTCCGGATAGCGTGCGAAGGTGGTGCGGTGCATGGTGCTCCCGTGGGCGTGTGCGGCGAGGCGGCGGCTGATCCGCTCCTCGCCCCCGTGCTGGTGGGACTCGGCGTAACGTCATTGTCAATGACCCCCCGTGCGCTGGCCGACGTCGCGAGCACCCTGGCAGGCGTGTCCCGCGACGAGTGCGCGGAGCTGGCACGCACAGTCCTCGAGTGCCCGACGGCGCAGGCGGCGCGCGACGCGGTACGGGAACGTCTTCTCCCCTGAACTTCATCTGAACCTACTGGTCACATCCCAGTCACGTAGGCGCTTTAAGGTGGCCCGCATGCCCGAACCGATCCGGACCGATCCGCCGGAGCCCGCTGCACCAGACGTGCAGGTCACGCTCTCGACGGCGTCGGTCTTCCCACGCCGTGTGCCGCTGGCCTTCGAGTCGGCGGCCGAGCTCGGCTACGACGGTGTCGAGGTCATGATCTGGTCCGAGGAGGTCACCCAGAACCCGCGCTCGTTGGCGAAGCTGGCGGCCGACACGGGCATGCCGGTGCGCTCGGTGCACGCTCCGACGCTGCTGGTGAGCCAGCGGGTCTGGGGCCGCTCCCCGGTAGCCAAGCTGGAGCGGACGGCGGACATGGCCCTCGAGCTCGGGGCCGGCACGGTGGTGGTGCACCCGCCGTTCCGCTGGCAGTACAAGTACGCGCGGCAGTTCCAGGACCAGGTGCGCGCGCTCAGCGAGACGACCGGCATCACCATCGCCGTCGAGAACATGTACCCGTGGCGCGGCGGCAAGCGCGAGTTCCAGGCCTACCTGCCAGGCTGGGACCCCGCCGAGCACGACTACGACGCCGTCACGCTCGACCTGTCGCACGCGAGCGTGGCGCAGCAGGACGCGCTGACGCTGCTCCACACCTTCGGCGACCGGCTGCGGCACGTGCACCTCGCGGACGGCAACCACGGCGCACGGGACGAGCACCTCGTGCCCGGCCGGGGCAGCATGCAGGCCGAGAAGGTGCTGGAGGAGCTGGTGGCGCGCCGCTGGAGCGGCGACGTCTGCGTGGAGATCTCGACGCGTGCGGCGCGCACGGCCGCCGAGCGGCACGACGACCTGGCGGCCTCGCTGCAGTTCGCGCGGGCCTACCTGTCGCCCACCCCGCACGAGTTCCACACCCCGCCCGGTGCGCACCACCGGCCCCACGACGCCTGGTAACGAGGCAGGAGCGCCGTCGCGGTCCCCGGTCTGTCGAGGGTGATCTTGGTCTCGAATGGGTTCGATCGGGCGCCTGGTCGGGGCTAGACTGAGCGCCGTCGAGGACGTATGGCGCGACTCCGCGCCACAAAGGGACGAAGGAGGTGGCGCGCATGACCCGTAGCGAGCCTCCGAGTAGTCCGAACCGCAGCTGAGCTGACGGTTCCCCGCCCGCCTCTCCGCGGGCACTCGCGCGCCGGTGCGCTCCGCCCTTCTCGGGCGTGAGGTCCACCGGCCGTTCGGCCGTCCCTGTTGCGGTGTCCGTTCGCAGTCCTTTTTCCTGCGCTCGACCCCAGGAGTTCCCCATGGCCACGTTCCTGCCTTCCCGCCCCTCTCGTCCGCTGCTGGGTGCGCTGCGCCAGCGCCGCGCCGTCGACGTCGTGCCCGACGTCGCCCCGCGCCCCGCCGCGCCCGCGCCCCGCTCGTCGGTGGTCGCCGCCGCGATCTACGACGACGGCGTCCGCACCGCCGCCTACGACAACCTCGCGGAGACATTCAGCGCGCTCCGCTCGCGCCCGGGCGGCATGGCCTGGATCGGGCTCGAGCGGCCGGACGAGGCGGAGCTGACCTCGCTCGCGCGCGAGTTCGACCTGCACCCCCTCGCGATCGAGGACGCGATCCAGGCGCACCAGCGCCCCAAGATCGAGCGGTACGGCGACACCCTGTTCGTGGTGCTGCGCGCCGCGCGCTACCTGGACGACGCCGAGGAGGTCGAGTTCGGCGAGCTGCACGTCTTCGTGGGGCCCGACTTCGTCGTGACCGTACGGCACGGCGCCTCGCCGGACCTGGCCGCGGTGCGCGGCCGCCTGGAGGCCGACCGCGAGATGCTCGCCCGAGGTCCCGAAGCCGTCCTGTACGCGATCCTCGACAGCGTCGTGGACGGGTACGCGCCTGTGGTCGCCGGCCTGGACCACGACATCGACGAGATCGAGTCCGACGTCTGGGGCGGCGCCCCCGACGTGTCGCGGCGCATCTACGAGCTGTCGCGCGAGGTCATCGACTTCCAGCGGGCGGTCCGGCCCGAGCAGGGCCTCTGCGCCTCGCTCGCCAAGGGCGCCGACAAGTACGGCGTGCACCCGGAGCTGCAGGCCTACCTGCGCGACGTCGCCGACCACCTCACCGAGGCCGCCGACCGCATCGAGGTCTTCCGGGCGGCGCTCCGCGACATCCTGACGGTTGCCGCGACACTCGTCGCGCAGCGGCAGAACGAGGAGATGAAGCACCTGTCGGAGGTCAGCATCCGGCAGGGCGAGGAGGTCAAGAAGATCTCGGGCTGGGCGGCCATCCTGTTCGCCCCGACCCTCGTCGGCACGGTCTACGGCATGAACTTCGACGTCATGCCCGAGCTCGGCTGGGCGTACGGCTACCCGGTGGCTCTCGTCGCGATGCTCGCCGTCAGCGTCGGCCTGTTCGGCGTCTTCCGCTGGAAGCGCTGGATCTGACCCCTCTGTTGTGGGCGTGACCGTTGCGCCTAAAACGGGCACATAGTCGCAACGATCCCGCCCATCACCAAGAGGTCAGGCGGGGTCGAGCGACTCCGGGTCGGGCAGGGACACGATGTACCGGTGCCCGACGGCGGAGACCATCAGGCCCGCGATCGCCCCGACGAGCAGCGGCGTGCTGTAGCCGCCGCGCGCCAGCAGGCCGCCGATCAGCGACCCGAGCGGCATGGTGCCCCATAGCGCTGTGCGCCACGTGCCGTGCACCCGGCCCAGCAGCTCGTTCGGCACCGCCGCCTGCCGCAGCGACATCACCAGCACGTTCCACGCTGTCGTGCAGCCGAACGACACGAAGATGGCGACCGCCCCCACCCAGGCCAGCGGGAACGCGCCGGCCAGGAACCACGCCCCGAGGCCGACGGCGTTCGCGACGGCCATGACCGGACCGGTCCCGAAACGCGTCTTGAGCCGGTTGGTGAGGGCGGCAGCGGTCAGCGAGCCCGTGGCGCCGGCCAGCAGGAAGGTGCCGTACCAGGCCTCGGGCACGTCGAGCCGCTCCAGGATGAAGAGCACGAGCGTGGACGTGATGGCGGCGTGGCAGAGGCCGATGAGCACGCTCACGATCCACAGCGGCCGCAGCATCGCGCTGTCCCAGATGAAGCGGAAGCCGGCGGCCAGCTCGGCGCGCCAGCCGGTCACCATCGAGGCGGCCCGGGAACGCTGCGCGCCGTCGGAGGCCTCAGGCGCCTCGGGTGGCGCCGGTGGCTCGGCGTCCGACCCCGGCACCGCATCCCGCACCGGCTCGGCGTCCCGCCCCGCGGTCGCGCGTCCGTATCGGCGTCCGGCCATACCGGACGCCACAGCGGGCAGGGTCAGCGCCAGCCCGCCCGCGACGGCGTAGGCGCCGGTGTTCAGCCCGAGCGCCCAGACCGCCGAGAACGCGAGGAGCCACGACGTCAGCGGCTGGGAGAGGAACTGCTGCACCACGATCTCGGTGGCCTCGATGCGCGAGTTCGCCCGCGGCAGGTCGCCCCGGCCGACGAGGGACGGGACGACGGCGCGGATGGCGCCGTCGTACACCGTCTCGAGCATGCCGTAGACGAACACGACCAGCAAGAGCCACCAGATGGTGAGCGTGCCGGTGACGTGCAGCGCGAGCAGCCCCGCCGCCACGAGCGCGCGGACGCCTCCCGCGAGACCCAGCGCGAGCCGCCGGTCGATCCGGTCCACGAGCACGCCCGCCGGGATGGCGAACAGGAGCCAGGGGAGCAGCGACGCTACCGCGACGAGCGAGACGAGCAGCGGGTCGTTCGTGAGCTGCACGGCCAGGAGCGGCGCGGCGACTCGCGCGATGCCGTCACCGAGGCTCGAGCTGAGGTTGGCCGCGACGACCCGGGCGAACGAACCCCCGAGCGCCCCGGGACGGGTGTCGGGGACGGGTGCGGGACGGGCGGCGGAGGACACGGCCAGAGGCTACCGCGTCGCCCCCGCCAACTTTCACCCACGACGACTACCTCGGCGTACGTCCCGGATCAGGCGGGGACGCGCTCCGGTATCCGGGCGCCGACCGCGCGCAGCACGAACGACTCGGCGGCGCGGATGGTGCGCTCGCGCGCGACGGGCTCGTCGGGGATCAGCCGGCCGGACAGGCACGCGTTGACGAGGTGCACAGTCGGTTCGATGTCCTGGGGCGGGAACGTCCCGGCGTCGATCCCCGCGGTGAGGATCCGGCGCAGGATCGCCTCCACGATGTCGGCGTGCTCGCGCAGGCGCTGCTGCGTGGCGCGGGACAGGACCGTCCGTAGGTCCGGGCCGGGGGCGAGGTGGAAGACACGGGTGAGCTGAGCCTGCTGGCGGATGTAGGTACGCAGCTGTTCCACGGGGTCGCTCACGCCGTCGAGCGCGCGCTCCAGCGTGTGGGCGTACTGCTCCGTCTCGTGGGTGATGAACCCGAGGAGCAGCGCTTCCTTGTCGTGGAAGTGGTTGTAGACAGCGGTCCGGCCGACGTGCGCCGCTGCGGCGATGTCGGCCAGGGTGATGGTGTCGAACCCGCGCTCCGCCATGAGGGTGGACAGAGCGGTGAACAGCTTGTGCCTCGTCATCTGGCGGTGCTCGTGCAGGCTCTTGCCGATGATCTTGGGCATGCTGACATCATATGCCCGCCACGTCAGGTAACTGGAACGCCGGATCGGTCCCCGACGGCATGCGGAAGCGGGCCCCAGCGCCAAGATGGCGTTAAGTCCTGATACGCGGTCTTTGCGGTACTTGAACCACCAATATTTCACCCTTTTGAACTGAGACTCAGTCGCCAGAAACATTCATAGGCATACAGTGCGCGTGCTGTCACGAGCGTGTTTCCTCTCTGTAACATGCTCGCATCATCGAGGAAAGTGCCCGGCAGTAAAGTTCCCGCATGACATTTCTGGCGGGTGTGATTCCAGCGGAACACGCCTCGGGTCACCTTCTGATCCTGCCCAGCACGAACGGACCCGTCGCCGTCAGTCAGCTCGCAGCCGCGTGGTTCTCCGATATCGCATGGCTCCGGGAGCCGTCCCGCGCCTCGGGCGGCGCGCGGCGGATGTCCGGTGCCCGATTCCGGGGAATGGCCCAGCCCGACTCGCTCATCCCCGGCGCCATGCGCCTGGGGGAGGGGCACGTCGCCACCGGCCCTTTTGAGGTCGGCGAGGCGCACCTCGCCGAGCTCAAGATCCCCGCGGCCCAGGCGGAGGCTTACTCGGTAGCGCGCGGCGACGGCCTGCGGGACGTCCGCGGCGCGGCACCGACGTCGTACGACGATCGGGACGGCATCGCCCGCACCTTCCCCCACGCGCTCCCGCAGGGGGAGGAGCTGCGCATCGTGCAGTGGATGGTCGCGGCGGCCCGCAAGACGGGGGGCGGCGTGCTCGCCGACGGCCGGCAGCCCCTCGTTCCCGACCATGCCGCGTCCGTCAACCTGGCCCTCTACTCGGCGCACCCGCTCCAGCCGGGCGACGTGCTGCCGATGCTGCGGTCGCTCATCGCCACCGCCGACGTGTCCGCCGACCAGGTCACGCCCGACGGGTCGCCGCGTTACACGCTGGTCGGCAGCACCGCGTACGACGGGTCGATAGTGATCGACGTCGAGCGCGTCGACCGCGTGCCGCGCGCGCTCGGGTCGCTGGACTGGCGCAGCTACGGGCCGTTCGCCTACCGCCTGAGCTGGATGCCCGCCGACCCGTACGAGCTCGAGCTGGAGACCGCGTCCGGCCTGCACGTCATCGCCCGGGCGCGCATGCGCGTCTCGCTCGCCCGCCTCGCGGTGGCGCTCCAGAGCCGCATCGCGGGGATCCTCGTGGACGACGGCGGCTTCATCGCCACTCCCGAAGAGCTGGAGGGGCGCAACGACTCGGCCGCGGGCGGCGCGCCCGGCACTCGTGCCTGGGTCTGACGCCGTTCCAGTTATCCACAGATTTTGTCCACAGGCCTGTGTACGGTGCGGGAAATCCGGGGCTGCACCTGTGGACAGAGCTGTGGGTGAAAACAGGGTGAAAATTACAACGGTGGAGCGGTTGCCGCGTGCACGGCACGCGGATAGAAACGTCGCAATGGTTCGACGATTCGGGTGCAGATGCGGTGCGCTGCAGCAGTACCGACCGGCCCGAGCATCGGACACATGGTCGACCGGAGAACGACAGGACGTCCCGTACCGCGGTGCGGGCTGTGGATGACGCCACAGGTGCCTGTACGGGGCCGGAAGACCGCCCGCGTCCGAAGCATCCGTGGAGAACAGGCCCGGCGGTCCGGGCCTGACGGATGTCTCGGGGTCGTGACGTCGACACGACGCTCTGGTCCTCGACCAAGGCGGACCACGGGTACGCGGTGATGCCAGGGCCCCCGGCCTGCCCCGGGGGCCCTGGCTTGCGCCTGCTTCCGGGCTCCCGATCTAGGCTCAGTCCATGAGCAACCTCGAGACCCAACCGGCCGAGCAGGTCTGCACCGCGGGTGAGCAGGGTGAGGGCATCGAGCTCCTCACGCCCCGCGACGTGCCCCTCGGCGGGCCCCGGGCGATGAACGTGCGGCGCACCATCCCGCAGCGCGCGCGGTCTCTCGTGGGGGCGTGGTGCTTCAGCGACCACTACGGTCCGGACGACGTGTCGTCCAGCGCCGGCATGCAGGTCCCGCCGCACCCGCACACCGGGTTGCAGACGGTGAGCTGGCTCTTCGAGGGCGAGATCCTGCACCGCGACTCCGTGGGGTCGCTCCAGACGGTCCGGCCGGGCGAGCTCAACCTCATGACGGCGGGCGTGGGCATCTCGCACTCGGAGGAGTCGCCCGCGCAGGCGCGCCCGCCCCGGCTGCACGGCGTCCAGCTGTGGACGGCGCTGCCCGGCTCGGCGCTCGGCATCGACCCGCACTTCGAGCACCATGGCGACCTCCCGGTCCTGCGGGCCGACGGCGCCGTCGTGCAGGTGTTCATCGGGCGCCTCGCCGTGGGCGGGCAGCACCTGGACTCGCCCGCGACGACCTACACGCCGCTCGTGGGCGCGCAGATCGACCTGGAGCCGGGCGCCGAGGTGCGGCTGGACGTCGACCCGGCGCACGAGCACGCCCTGCTCGTCGACGCCGGGGACGTGTCGTTCGAAGGGAGCGCGGTTCCGCCGTCGAACCTCGGTTACGCGGCGCCGGGGCGGCCCGCGCTCGTGGTGCGGGCCGGTGCCGGCGCGCCCGCGCGGGCGGTTCTGATCGGCGGGCTGCCGTTCGCCGAGGACGTCATCATGTGGTGGAACTTCATGGGCCGCACGCACGAGGACATCGTCCGGGCCCGCGACGACTGGATGGCGCAGATCGCTGAGCTCGACCCGTCAGGGCACGGCGGGGCGACCGGGTACGCCGACGGCGCCGCCGGACGCCGGTTCGGCCAGGTGGACGGCTATCCGAGCGGGCCGCTGCGCGCGCCGGCGCTGCCGGACCTGCGCCTCAAGCCGAGGGCGCGGCCGGGGCAGAGCTGACGCGTCGCGCCGGCAGGCCGCGGGTGAAACCGGGCTGTCAGTGGCTGCCCCTATGGTCGGGGCCATGAACCTGCGGGGTACCTCAATTGTCCTGATGGGACGGTTCCACAACCTGTCTCACGCCACGGCGAAGGCCGGGCTCGAGGCGCTGGGTGCGCGCGTGTCGGCTTCGGTCTCCGAGAGAACGGACCTGGTCTTCGCCGCGCGTGACGTGGACGGTCGCAAGGTCGGCAAGGCGAGCACGCTCGGCATCCCGATCTATGACGGGACGGCGCTGCGGGCCGCGGTCAAGAGCGCCGCCGAGCTCTCGGCCGGTGAGGAGTCCGCCGGCGAGGCAGAGGCCTTCGTGGACCACTCGTCGTTGGCATCGGCCGCCGACCCGGCCGCGCTGCTGAACGTTCTCCAGGAAGCGGACTGGTCCGCCTTCGTGGCCCAGCGGGACCTGGTGCCGCTTCGGACCCGGTTGCTGGAGCTCGAGCGGACGCACGGAGTCACCGAGGCCCACCGGGTCGCCACCGCCCGGATCTGCGATCTTGACGGCACGCGGTTGCTGCATCCCTACGGCCACATCACGGAGATCGAGTCGGCCGTCGGCAGCCCGTGCGGGCGTTATCTGGCCACCGGAAGCTGGGTCGGCGACAACTACCACCGCGGTGGTGCGTTGCAGATCTGGGAGGTCGCCAGCGGCCGCTGCGTCAATGTGCTCGACCGCATCGAGGGCGGCGTCGGCTGGCCTGACCACGACGACGTCATCCAGTGGTCGGCAGACAGCACCCGCGTCGGGCTCGCCTACGACACGAACCAGGTGGGGGTCTTCGATCCCTTCGACGCTCACAGCGCTCACACGTATCCCCTCGCCAGCGCGTCGGTGACCGACGGGGCCAGCAGGCCTCCGGCATGGGACCTGGCGCCTGACGGCCGGAGTGCGTACGTCTTGACAGGGTCCCCATGCTCGATCAAGGGCTGTGTCGTCCCGCTCGAGGCAGGCGACCTGTTCTGGCTGCCCGACTACGCGCCGCCATCGCACCCTTACCTGCTGGGTGGGACGCTTCCCGAGGAGCTCGGGGACCGCGAGCTGTGGCTGGACGGTGGGGTCAGCTGGTCGCAGGACGGCACCAAGCTCTACGCGAAGGATGCCGAGCTCAAGAGGGACCTCGTCATCGACCTCGCCACCAAGGAGGTCACGTGGTCGACCGACAAGGGCAAACGGAAATACGCCGGCGCGACGATCGATGGCTCGGGTGGAGTGCGGTTCTCCGTGGACTCGAACCGGGTGACCTTCCGCCGGCCCGACACCGGCGGGATGCTGGGCGACTTCACGTTCCTCCGCGAACCTGCAGGGCCTCGCGTCTTCGAGGACGAATACCTGTTCGAAGACGCCAACTTCGCGCTGGATGACGACACCTGGTGCGCAGCCTTCGAGGAGGGCGTGGTCATCGCACCGCCGGACCGCAGGGACGAGCTCGAGGCGGTGCTGGCCTGGTCGGTCGACCGGCGGTTCGCGTGGCCGGCGCGGTGGGGCGGGCTCGAGATCGTGCCGGACGTGCGGGCCGCCGCGGAGCGGCTGGGGGAGGACGGCCTCGGCTACTTCGTCCGGGAGTACGCCGAGCAACTTGAAGCCGCCGAAGCTGCACAGGCCACGGGGAACGCGAGGGTCGAGGGGGACGGGGCATGGCCGCCGCCCAACACCGCGACGATGGATGACCTGTTCTCGGCGGTGAGGGACTCCGTATCCGCGCTCGGGAGCAACTGGAACTTCGCTGTGAGCCCGGGCCTCCGCTACGCGGCCCGGCTCCAGGCTCGGCGCGGGGAGGCCGAAGGGGCAGTTGAGCTCGTCGAGGCGATCCCCGATGTGGACCAGCGAGTCGCGGCGTCGGCTGAGGTAGCCATGATCCTGGCCCGTGGCGGGCTGACCGAACAGGCGCGAGCTGCTTTCGCCTTCGCCGAGGCCCGCGCGGAATTCGTAGCCCTCGAAACTTACGACGTCGCGGGCGTCACCTCCTCGGTGGCCGGCGCCTACCAGGCGCTGGGTGACAAGGCTGCCGCCGATGTGTGGTTCGCCCGCGCACAGGAGGCCCTCAGGCTGGAAACCGCGTCATGGGACAACCGGCTCGCGGTCCTCTGGGCGCTCACGGAGTGCGGGCGCGTGGACGAGGCCAGGTCGACCTGGGCGTCCCTGGGGGACGGGACCAAGCGGCCCAGCGGCTGGACCTGCGAGCCGTGGCTGCTCTACCTGCTGAGCACCGACCGGGTCGGCCTGGCCGAAGAGTTCCTCGACGCGTGGGTCCCGCGCGGCATGGACCGGCCGTCGAGCATGATCAAGGCACTGGTCGAGCTCGGCCAGCCAGACTTGCTTCGCTCGGGGCTCGCCGGCTCCTGGTACATCAAGGACGAGGACTACGAGCGCGCCCAGGCGATCGCCGACGGCGCCCCGAGGCGGTCCCTGCCGCCGACGCCGACCGAGGACGAGGTCGCGGCTCTGGCTGAAGCACACGCCGAGCTGCTCAAGATCCCACGCGCCAAGCGTGAGATGCCGACCACGGAACTCATCGAGCGAGCAGCGGACTGCGGGCACCTCAGCGCCGCGCTGGACCTGCTCGGCAACCTCGGGGCCGACGACTTCAACGACCGGCCGAAGGCCGCGTTCTCCGCCCTGTGGCGCGCCGCCACAGGGCACTACGTCGCTCCGTGGTGACACCCGCCGGGCGGCTCCTCGCGGAGTCCGCCCGGCTCTCGCTCGAGCAGCGCCCGGGCAAGAGCCGGCCCACCGCGGCGTCGTTCAGCCGTCGATGTCGTACCGGAGCATGAACTCGCCCGCGTCGAGCACCACGTAGCTGACCTCGACCGGCGTGCCGTCCTTCGTGAACGCGGTCCGCGTGACCGACAGCACCGGCGTACCGGGCTCGATCCGCAGCTCCTCGATCTCCTCGATGGTCGGCATGCGGGCCACGACGTCCTCGCGGAACCGCACCGGCGCGTGCCCGGTCTCGGTCAGGCGTGCGTGCGTGCCGCCCGGCCCCACCTCCTGGTCCGCGATCGGCGTGCCCGCCGCGATCGACGCGGGCAGGTACGACGTCGCGAACAGCACGGGCTTGCGTTCTCGCAGGTGCAGACGCTCGCGCACGGTGACCTTGTCGCCCTCGGCGAGACCCAGCGTGGTGCGGATCTTCTCGGAGGGCTCGGCCTCCGCCGTGACGGCGAGCGTGCGGACCACGAGCCCGGCACCGGTCTCGTCGATCTCGGCGGTCACCGTGGACTCGTCGACCTTTCCGCCGGTGCTGTCCCGCACTATCGGCTCGAAGGCGCGGACGAACACACCGGAGCCGTGCCGGGTGACGGTCAGGCCCTCGTCCTTGAGCATGGACAGGCCGTGGCGCGCGGTCATGCGCGCCACGCCGTAGTTCGACATGAGCGCTGCTTCGCTCGGAAGACGATCGCCCGGTTTGTAGGTTCCGGAGCGGATCGCGGCACGAAGATCTTTGGCGATGCTTGCGGCAGTCACACGTCCCTCTCTAGACACGGAACCCACCTAACCCGCAGCCAGTGCGTATACGCAACTTTTCGGCGTAGCGGTTGCGCCCTCAAGTTAACCCGCAAGAGGCTGTCTATGCGCCTAGAGGTAGGTGCAGAGAGGCGGGAGAGATGGCAACGATTGCGGGAAGCCTGGCCGATTCTGCGGCCGGTGCGTCGGACCTGCTGGCGGAGGTGGGGGACGCGAGGGTCAAGTGGGTCGAAGTGTTCCGCGATCATCTGGTCGTGCATCCGGCACGACTGACCGAGGGCGCGGACATCGCCGCCCAGCTCGGGATCACCGTGGCGACGGACTACCCGGCCACGAAGCCGGGCTTCACGATCTGGTCCGGCCGCTGGAAGGGCATGGAGATGTTCGTCTACGGCGAGCTCCGCGGGGCCGCGCGGCCGGTCCGGGCGTGGCCGACGTGACGGCCGGGTCCTGCGACGCGGGCCCCGGCGCCGACGACTGCCCGATGCCGGGCGCGCACCTCGCGGAGCTGGTCGGGGTCACCGCGCTGATCGCCCACATCTTCGACATCCAGACCCTGGACGTCCGGGCGGGGGTCGATCACCTCGATCTCGAGGACGACGTCGTGGGCGTGCTGACCGTCGACGTCGTCGCCGCGCGGGTGCGGGACGCGATGAAGCTCGCCGGGCTGCTCCACCTGACCGAGCGTCTGGGGCACCACGGCGGCGAAAGGCCGTCGGTGTGGCGGTGCTGGAGCGGCTGGGTGCCTGCCGCCGAACGCGGACTGCCCGTCTCGCTGCACGTGACGGCGCCGCTCCGGGGCTGAGCTGGCCACCGCAAGCCCCTGGGTACGAGCGACGCCCCTGGTCGGATCCTTCTGACCAGGGGCGTTCATGCTGGAGCGGGTGACGGGAATCGAACCCGCGCTATCAGCTTGGGAAGCTGAAGTTCTACCATTGAACTACACCCGCATCGTCCGGTTCTGCCCGGGTATCTGCTGTTTGCGAATCCCGCTAGGGTTCCGCAACAGCGCCCGTGAACCTGGCGCGCGACCCGATCATACCCAACCTCGCCCGGATGCCCGAACCGGGTTTCGAGCGAGTGTCGCCGAGCAGCCGGAGCAGCCGTGACCGACCACCCCAGCGAGAAGCCGACCGAGCCGATCTACCAGGAGACGAAGCCGCTGCCCCCGCGCCCGCCGCAGCCTCCGCGCCCGCCGCGCGAGACGCGTGCGCTGCAGACGCCGAAGGCCGGGGGAAGGCCTCCGTCGGGCGCCGGCCCGGCGAACTACCAGCAGCAGTACGACTACGACCGTCCCACGCCGCCCGCCGAGCACGTGCCGGGGCGCAAGTCCCGCGTGACGGCAGGTCTGCTCGGGATCCTGCTCGGCGTGGTCGGCGCGCACCGGTTCTACCTGGGCTACAAGGGCCTGGGCTGGATCATGCTGCTCATCACGGCGGTGTCGCTCGGGAACGCCTGGTTCGTGCCGGCGATCTGGGGCGCCATCGAGGGCATCCTGTACCTCGTGATGCGCAAGGGCTACTGGTCGGTGGACTCGAAGCACAAGCCGTTGCAGTGGTGACGGCCGCCCGGTAGAGCCACCACCCCGGGACGGATCGGCGCCGTCCCGCGCGGCCCAGTACCGTATCGGGGTGCTCCTCTCCGACCGCGATATCCGTGCCGAGCTCGAGGCCGACCGCGTAGTCCTCGACCCGTACGAACCGTCGATGCTGCAGCCGTCGAGCATCGACGTGCGCCTCGACAAGTACTTCCGGCTGTTCGACAACCACAAGTACCCGTTCATCGATCCGGCGGAGGACCAGCCCGAGCTGACCCGTCTCGTCGAGGCCGACAACGGCGAGGCGTTCGTGCTGCACCCGGGGGAGTTCGTGCTGGGCAGCACCTTCGAGGCCGTCACCCTGCCCGACGACATCGCCGCACGCCTCGAGGGCAAGTCCTCCCTGGGCCGCCTGGGCCTACTGACGCACTCGACAGCCGGCTTCATCGACCCCGGGTTCAGCGGGCACGTGACGCTGGAGCTGAGCAACGTCGCTACCCTGCCGATCAAGCTGTGGCCAGGCATGAAGATCGGGCAGATGTGCTTCTTCCGGCTGTCGTCGGCGTCGGAGCACCCGTACGGGTCGGACCTGTACGGGTCCCGCTACCAGGGCCAGCGCGGCCCCACGGCGTCCCGCTCCTCGAAGAACTTTCACCGCACCGCGGTGTGACCGGCGGGGGCCGGACGGCGCCCTTCGGGCCCGGTGCCGGACGGTAGGCTCCGGGTGCCCGGCGCGGACCGGGCACCCGGACGTCAGAAGGGACCCCGATGGCCTCTCCCCAGCTCCCGCTCTTGCCACGCACGGTTGCGCAGGCACACCAGGCGCGGCACATCCTGACAGTGCCTGGCGACGTGGAGCTGGACGAGATCGAGGTCCTCGCGCTCTCCCGCTTCTCCGCCACGCGCTGGGACGTGGTCCCCGCAGGCATCCTCCCGGGCAACGTGGCCGGCGCCCCGCAGGGCCGCCGGGCGCAGGGCAAGGAGGTGGGTGTGCTGCGGATCTCCCGGCACGCCGTGATCAACGGGCCGTACCTGCCCTCGGGCGACGGGTTCGACCTCGGCGTCCCGCCGGGCGCGGCGCTGGCGTTCGACGTCGTCTGCCACCGGGAGCGCGGCGAGGTGCCGTTCCCGGCGGGCGACCGCGACGGCATCGGGCGCGCCTTCGCCGCCGGGATACCCGAGCGGGAGGAACGCCGCCTCGTCGAGTGGCTGGTCGCCGTCGCGCGCCGCCTGGGCGGTTCCCTCCGCCTGGACGTCGGCGGCCTGTGGGACGCCCCTGGCGGCCCGACGGCGAAGCCCGGCGCCGGCGTGGTGCTCACCCCGGACGCCGGGGCCGCCATCGACATGACCGTCTACTCCGACGTCTGGCTCGACCCGCAGGCCGCGCACACGATCCTGCAGAAAGTTCACCCGCGCGCCCGCCTCCACATGGAGGGCCAGGAGTGGGGCGGGCCGCCGAAGGGCATCGCGGACAAGCCGCTGTACCCGGGCGACCCTCTCGACCCCGAGCTGCGCAAGAGGCTGCATGCGGCCGCCGACGACTACGACATCAAGGCCCTCACCGGCCCGCGCGTCCTGGACGGCTACGGCCTGATCGTGGAGCTCGGCGTCGACGGCGTCGTGTCGGTCGAGATCAGCGGCGAGGAGAAGCTCCCGCGCCTGCTGCGCGGCCTGCCGTGGGCCGAGCAGGGCGCGGTGCGCTACTGGGTGCACTGGGAGCCGCAGGACCTCGTGGAGTCGCAGCGGGAGTTCCCCGCCATGGAGCTACGCGTCGCGCGGAAGCGTGCGGCGGAGCTGGTGGCCCGGCTCGCCGGCGCCATCCACGCCGCCGCTGGAGGCGAGATCGCCGACGAGGATGGCTTTCTGGTAGACCCGACCGACCTCTGAACGACCGCGCCAGGCGGTCAGAGGTACTGGCCGGGGGTCCGGCGCTCGCCGCCGTCGTCCTGCCCGCCGGGCATGGTGGGTCCGCCGGGACCGGCGGGACCGAATGCCGCGGTGCCCGGCGGCAGGGCGCGGCGCATCTGCGAGAGCTGCGCCTGGGCCGCCATCTGCTGCGCCACGAGCGCCGTCTGGATGCCGTGGAACAGGCCCTCGAGCCAGCCCACGAGCTGCGCCTGGGCCACGCGGAGCTCGGCCTCGGACGGCGTGGAGTCGTCCGAGAACGGCAGCGTGATGCGGTGCAGCTCGTCGACCAGGTCGGGGGAGAGACCGTCCTCGAGCTCATGGATCGAGCGCTCGTGGATCTCGGCCAGGCGCGTGCGGGCAGCCTCGTCCAGCGGGGCGTCGCGCACCTCGTCGAGCAGCCGCTTGATCATGCCGCCGATGCGCATGACCTTGGCCGGCTCCTCGACCTGGCCCACGACGGCCTCGGCCTCGTCGATCTCGTGGTCCTCGCCGGAGCCGCCGGGCTCGCGCTCGGGCGGCACCGCTGCGCCGTCGGGCGTCACCACTTGGGGGTGGAGGGTGGACGGGCCGTCGGCGGGACGGCTGGGCCCCTCGCGGCGGTCGGGGGTGTCGTCGCGTCGCTCGTCGGGCTGGGAGGTCGCTCGGTCGTCGGTCATGGGTCCAGTCTTGCCCGAATCGTCTGTCGGCCGCATGGCAGCCCGAGCCTGGGAACGAAATTGTCGGCCATGCCTATATATAGGCACGAGATGATCAGGGGATCAGCAGCACTTTGCCGAAGGCCTCGCCCGACTCCAGGAGATCGTGCGCCGACTGCGCCTCGGCGAACGGGATGCGGGCGTGCACTACCGGCCGCACCCGTCCGTCGGCGATCATCGGCCACACGTGCTGCTCGGTGTCGGCGACGATGCGCGCCTTCTCGTCAGGCGGCCGCGGCCTGAGCGTCGTGCCCGTGACCGTCCCGAGCCTGGCGAGGAGGCTGCTGAGGTCGAGCTCGCCGCGCCGCCCCTGCTGCATGCCGATGACGACCAGGCGCCCGCCGCGCGCCAGGGCGCGGACGTTGTCGTTCAGGGCGCCCCCGCCGAGCAGGTCGAGCACGACGTCGGCGCCCCGGCCGTCCGTCGCCCGCAGGACCTCCTCGACGAAGTCCTGCTCCCGGTGGTCGATGACCAGGTCGGCCCCGAGCTCGGCGCATCGCGCCGCGCGCTCCGGCCCGCCGGCGGTCGTGGCCACGTGCGCGCCCAGCGCCCGCGCGACCTGGATGGCGAACGTGCCGATGCCGCCCGACCCGCCGTGGACCAGCACCCACTCGCCGGGACGCAGCCGGCCCACGTCGACAAGGTTGTTCCAGACGGTGCATGCTGCCTCGGGAAGGGCGGCGGCATCGACCAGGTCGACGCCGTCCGGCACCGGGAGAACCTGCGTCTCGCGGACTGCCACCTCTTCCGCGTAACCGCCGCCTTCGAGCAGCGCCACCACGCGGTCTCCGGCGCGCCAACGCGACACGCCGAGTCCGACACGCTTCACAGTTCCGGATATCTCGAGGCCTGGCCAGTCGGGAGCGTTCGGCGGAGGGGGGTAGTATCCGGCCCGTTGGAGCAGGTCAGCGCGATTCACGCCGGCAGCGGCGACGGTGATCACAACGTCGCTTTGGCCAGCATTCGGGTGATTCAGGGATGAAAGGGAGAGTTTCCCTGAGGGGCCTGGTCCGGATATCGTGACGGCTCGCACATCGATGAAGCCTACTTCCGTGTGGCCTCACGAGGGTCGCCAGCGGAAACCGGGTGCCGGTAACTTGTACGCAGCACCGAGGGATGCACGGCGGGCACAACGCACGCCACCCCTTCCGGATCAGTGATGGAGAGAGGTACGCATGTTCCGCAGGTTGGGAGTGCGCGGGAAAGTTCTTGCGACACTGGTCACGCCTGCCATCGTCCTGGTCATCGCAGCGGCGTACATCATCGGCCTGTCTGTGGTCGACGCGATGCGCGCGCAGCAGACGAGCGATCTCGTCGCCGCGCTGGAGTACCAGGACGCGGCAGGAACGACTTTCGCGCAGGAGCGGTCGTACAACATCGTCGCCATGATCGACGACGGCCCGGACGGTGACGCCGCCCGTGTCGCTCTGCTGCAGGGCACGCCGAAGCTGGACGAGAACGGCAAGCCGGTCGTCAAGGACGGCAACCCCGTGTGGGCCGCCCCGGCGGCCCAGGCGCAGACGATCACCGCCCTCGACAAGCGTGACGAAGCGCTGCTCGACATCGACATCTCGATGCTGGACCAGCGCGTCAAGACCGCCGTGCAGGAGACCATCGAGGACCGCGCGGCCATCACCGACGTGCAGAAGAAGGTCGCGACCGGGCGCCTTACCGAGAAGGTAGCGACCGAGGCGTACGGCACCTACATCGACGGCGCCCTCGAGGTGTTGGACGCCATCGCCGACACCTCCGAGGACCGCGAGCTGGGTACCCGCCTCGAGGCGTACCAGTCGATGGACCAGCTGATGCTGACGAACACCTACGAGCGCCCGGTGGTCGCCCTGACCCTCGCCATCGCAGCGAAGTCCCCGGACGCGGCCACGAACATGGCGCTGCGCGCCGCGGACCTGGTGAACCTGGGTGACCGCGAGTGGGACTCCACGCAGGACCTCTTCGACCGGATCCCCGGCGACTACCAGGTGCCCGGCATGGACGGCGTCTACGGCACCGTCCGCGGCGCCGTCGCGCGGGGCGATCTCGCGTCGATCCAGCCGGCCCAGGGCGCGGCGTTCCCGGCGGAGTCCGCCAAGTGGGTCGAGGAGGGCCGCATCGTCCGTGACGCGGTCCGCGAGGACTCCGCGGCCTTCGCGCAGGAGCAGGCCGACATCGCCGCGAACCGCGCCTACCTCACCGGTGGCATCGCGATCGCGGCCCTGGGCTTCTCGATCATCACCGCGCTCGTCATCGCCCGCCGCCTGGTCTCCCCGCTGCGCCGCCTCACCCAGGCCGCCGGTGTGGTCCGTGACCGCCTCCCCACCCTGGTGGAGCAGGTGTCGGTGCCGGGTCAGGGACCGAGCATCGACCTCGACCCGATCAGCGTCGAGTCGTCCGACGAGATCGGCCAGCTCGCCGCGGCGTTCAACGACGTCAACCGAACGACTATCGACGTCGCCCGCGAACAGGCGGCCCTCCGAGGCTCGATCGCCGAGATGTTCGTCAACGTGGCCCGCCGCGACCAGGTGCTCCTCAACCGGCAGCTCGCGTTCCTCGACGACCTCGAGCGTTCCGAGGAAGACCCGTCGACGCTGTCGAACCTGTTCCGGCTCGACCACCTCGCGACCCGGATGCGCCGCAACGCGGAGTCGCTCCTGGTCCTCGCGGGCATCGACTCCGGTCGTCGCGTCCGGCAGCCCATGCCGGTCTCCGACGTCATCCGTACGGCGTCCTCCGAGATCGAGCTGTACGACCGGGTGCGCCTGAACCTCGTCGTCGACCCGATGATGCTGGGCCACAACGCGCTGAACGCGGCTCACCTGCTGGCCGAGCTCCTCGAGAACGCGACGATGTTCTCCGAGCCGCACACGCCGGTCGAGGTCACCACGGCCCGCGACGAGCAGTTCGTGACCGTCGTGGTCCGCGACCACGGCCTCGGGATGAACCCGGACGAGGTGGCAGAGGCGAACCGCAAGGTGCTCAGCCACGCCGCGTCGGACGCCGTCGGCGCCCAGCGCCTCGGCCTCTACGTGGTCGGCCGCCTGTCGGACCGGCTTGGCGCCCAGGTGGCGTTCGGCGTGGGCGAGGGCGGCACGGGCACCGAGGTGACGGTCCGCTTCCCGGCGGTGCTGTTCATGCCGGACAACGCGATGCCGCTGCCGATGCCCACGGACCCGCTGGAGGCGAACACGCAGGCGGCCGCCTCGCAGTTCAACGGCGGCCTGGCCACGGGCCCGGGTACCGGTGCGATGCGCGGTGCGGGCGGTTTCGGCTCGCCCGGCATCACGGCGGCCTCGCCGGCCACGACGTCCGTCCCGCAGCAGGGCGGTATGCCGGTCCCGACCGGCACCTCGCAGATCGCGGCCGCCGCGTTCGCGGCCCAGCCGGCTCCCGCCGCCCAGCAGGTCGACATCAACGCCCTGACGGACGGCACGACGGCGCTCGGCCTGGCCCGGCGCCGCAGCTCGACCGCCGCCCAGCCGATGGCGGAGATGACGCCGACCGGCTCGATCGTCCTGCCGGAGATCCAGACGCCGTCGCTCCCGCAGGAGTACCAGGGCGACGACAACGCCTGGGCCCCGCCGGCGAACGTCTCCGAGGGCAGCTCCCTCCCGAGCCGCCAGCGCGCGCCGAAGGTGGAGGAGCCGGTCTCCCCGGTCTTCGAGGACACCACGCCGGCCGCGGTGGACGTGGACCAGCGCAGCGCGCTCTTCTCGAGCTTCCGCTCCCTGAACACGATCGACCCGGTCGACGGCGGTGGCACCCAGTCGCTGCAGCTCGACCCGGTCACCCAGGACCCGGCCGCGCTGCCGGGGATGTCCGACACCGACGTGATGCGGTTCCCGGCGGCGGGTGGCGTCCAGCCTGCCCTGGCCCAGAGCTTCGGCGGCGGACGGCCGGAAGGCCTCGGCGGACCGAGCCAGGGTGACGGCGAACAGTCGCAGGGCTTCGGGGCGGAGGCCCTGGAGGGTCCCGACTCGTCGTTCGAGGCGCTGCCCGCGTTCGAGGAGCTCATGGCGGACCTGCCGAGCCGCCGCTCCACCGCCGCGGCTCAGCAGGGTGGCAAGCCGGCCCAGCAGAAGCGCGGCCTGTTCGGCCGTCGTCCGGGCCAGCCGGCGACCGGTGAGCTGCGCGCCTACCAGCCGCAGGAGCGCCCCGCATCGCGTTCGATCCAGACGGTGGGCGGCCCCGTGGCCGGCGTGCCGACCTTCGGTGCACCGACGACGCCCGCGCCGGGCACCGAGACGCAGAGCTTCCAGACGCCGAGCTTCCAGGCGCCGCCCCAGCTGCCGCAGGACTTCCGACAGGACTTCCAGCAGCAGGACTTCCAGCCGGAGCAGGATTTCCAGCCCCAGCAGGACTTCCGTCCGCTGGACTTCCAGGCGCCGAGCACCCCGCAGCGGAGCATTCCCGCCCCGCAGCAGGCAGCTCCGATGACCGGTGCCTTCCCGGCCCAGGCCCCGCAGCCGACCGTGGAGGACCCGACCTATCAGCGGGGCTACCAGGAGGGTTACCAGCGGGCGGTCCAGGAGTCGCTGACGTCGGCGCTGCCGGCAGTGCCGAACACCGCCCCGGCGGGCGGCACGGTTCCGGTGCCCAACGCGCAGACGCCGGCTCCGGCTCCCGCGCACGGCACGAACCCGTTCGTCGACGCCGCACCGCGTGCCGCGGCGGCCGCGCCTGCCCCGGCGCCCGCTCCCGAGCGGGCACCCACCTCGTTCGCGTCGAGCCCGGCCACTCAGGCCGTGCCGATGGCGACCGCGCAGCAGTCCTTCGAGGCACCGGCCCGCGAGTTCAGCGAGCCGTACCCGACCGGCGCTGTGTACGACCCGACGTACGGCTCGCCGGCACCGCTCGCCAAGCGGGCCGCCGGCACCGACGGTGACGGCAAGGACCCACTGGACCCGGAGTACGTGCGGGACTCGGTGGAGGCTCGGTCGGAGTGGACGGCCTCGGCAGTCCTCTACGAGGAGATGACGAGCCTTCTGCGCCGCGGGGCATTCCAGGAAGATGACGTGAAAGAGAACGACTCATACCGTCCGGCAGCCGTCAACACCGAGGTTGCCAACGTCGGTCTGACCCGCCGCACTCGCGGTGCCTCCGGCACCGGGGCGGACCCCACCGTCGAGCGTCTCTCAGCTCGCATCGACCGTGATCCCGAGCAGCTTCGCTCACGTCTCTCGGCATTCCAGTCGGCCACCGCGCGTGGCCGGTCGGAGTCCGTCGACGGGGGCGAATCCGAGCACGAGAACGGCAAGAAGGCCGATGGGGACTCGACGTGGGCACCCTCGACCGTGAATCATGTCCCTGACTCAGCGCCGCAGTCGCGGTGACAAGCAAGCGCGTCTGTGGATTCTGACTAGGAGGAACAGAGAGTGACCCTCAGCACCGAAGCAACGAATTTCGGGTGGCTGCTCGACAACTTCGTGCGTACCGTTCCCGGCAGCCGGCACACGCTCGTCGTGTCGGCGGACGGCCTGCTCATGGCGATGTCCGACCAGCTCGACCGCACCAGCGGTGACCAGCTCGCGGCGATCGTTTCGGGTATGTCAAGCCTTACGCGTGGAGCTTCTCGGCAGCTCAATGGCGGTAATGTCCGTCAGGCGATCATCGAGATGGACAACGGGTTCCTTTTCCTGATGAATGTCTCGAACGGGTCCGTGCTCGGCGTGGTCGCGGAGGCCACCTGCGATATCGGTCTCATCGGTTACGAGATGGCTCTTCTGGTGTCCCGCACCGAGGCCACGCTCACGCCTCAGCTGATCTCGGAGATGCGTGGCAGCCTCCCGGTCGACGGGCAGACCCGAGCCGCCAGCGTGGGATGAGGACTCGACCATGACGTACGCACCTTTCGGTTCCCAGGGGCAGGGGGATGTTCGTGAGACGTCCACCGTGCGCCCCTACGCGGTCACCGGAGGCCGGGTGCGGTCGGAGCTGTCCGACCTGCCGCTCGAGGCCCTCGTGGAGGTTCTGCCCGGCGCGGTCAGCAGTTTCGGGTTGCCACCCGAGAAGCGCGCGATCCTCCAGCACGCCGCGCACACGTACGTGTCGATCGCCGAGCTCTCGGCCCTTCTGCGGCTGCCCCTGGGTGTCGTCCGGATCCTTGTGGCGGACATGCAGGAGGAAGGCCACGTCACCGTGCACACCTCGACACCGGTTAACGTCCACACAGGCCACGGCAGCTCGAACTCGGGCCTGTCGCTGAGCGTCTTGGAGAGTGTTCTGAATGGCATTTCCGCCCTCTGACGGCGGGGCCCGCAGCGGTCCCAACTGGGCCCCGGTGTCGGGTAACGCCGGCACTGCGACCGCTTCATCAACTGCGCCCGCGCGCCAGAGCGTGCTGGGTGGCGGCGGTGGCGCTCCGGCGCCCACCGCACAAGCTTCTCGTCCGGCGCAGGCACAGCCTGCCCCGCCGGTGATGCAGCAGGCGCCCGCCGGCAATGCCGCGGCGCAGGCGGCACCGGGCGCACAGCCCGCGGCCGAGCGCACCGCACCGACGGTCGTCAAGATCGTCGTCGCGGGTGGCTTCGCGGTAGGTAAGACGACGTTCATCGGTTCGATCTCCGACGTCGAGCCGCTGAACACCGAGGCCGCCATGACCGAGCACTCGGTGGGCGTGGACGACGCCGGTGGCGTCACCGACCGCAAGACCACCACCACGGTGGCCATGGACTTCGGTCGTGTGGAGCTCCCGGGCAACCTGTGGCTGTACCTGTTCGGCACCCCGGGCCAGGACCGCTTCCTCTTCATGTGGGACGACCTGGTGCGCGGCGCGATCGGTGCGGTCGTCCTGGTCGACACCGACCGCCTGGAGCAGTGCTTCCCGGCCATCGACTACTTCGAGTCGCGCAACATCCCGTTCGTCGTGGGCGTGAACTGCTTCGACGGCGTCGCCAAGCACCGGCTCGAGGACGTGCGCGAGGCGCTGCAGATCCCCGCCCACGTGCCGATGCTCTACACGGACGCACGGTCCCGTGCGGCGACGAAGCAGACGCTCATCGCGCTGGTCCAGCTCGCGATGCGTCAGCTCCGCTCCGGCGCACAGGCGCAGGGCTGAGCGAACTCTCCAGCACTCCGCGGACGGCGGGCCACCTGAGGGCGGCCCGCCGTCGCTGTTCCGGCGGACGCTAGACTGTGTGGCTGCGCCGTCCTGCCTGTCGGACGGCGGGCGCGGGTGCGCGAGGAGGGCTGACAGAGCGGCCTAATGTGACGGTCTTGAAAACCGTTGTGCGGCAACGCACCGGGGGTTCGAATCCCTCGCCCTCCGCCCATGGCGTGTTGTCGAAGTAGAGCGCTTGTCCGGCCTGGACCCGCTGAAATG